>JACRKB010000186.1 GCA_016235545.1 Verrucomicrobiota bacterium
GCGCTCATCCTCTTCGTCTTCATTCTCGCTGTGGGGTGCAATAAGTGAGCGCGCTGACCAAAAACCAAATGATGTCCGAGCGACGGCAGCCGCTTTGGAGTGCGGCGAGTTCTCGCCGCTTTCCGCAGGCGACTTGTCGCCGTCGGCGTTCTAGGGGCTTCGATTATTGCGGAGAGGCTTCCTGGCTTCGCCAGTCGGGAGCGACCAATTCGCACGCCGCCGCACTGAATTCCGACGGCGACGAGTCGCCTGCGGAAAGCGGTGACAAGTCACCGCACTCCACAGTGCGCCGGGTTTACGCCGCCACTCGACTGCTCGTTTTGATGCCCGCATGAACGGCCTGCCGCTCATCTCGATTCTGACCTTCCTGCCGCTGGTGGGGGCTGCGCTCGTGTTCGGCGTGGACCGCGAGCGTCGGCAGCTCGCGCGTGGCCTCACGCTGGCGGTCAACATCCTTGCGCTCGCGCTCGTCGCGGCGCTCTGGGTGAACACGAATCCGGCCGACGGTGCGATGCAGTTCGTCGAGCGAGCCACATGGATTCCCACTCTCGGCATCGAGTATCACGTCGGCCTCGACGGCCTCGGGCTGGTGATGCTGATGCTCGCCGCGCTGGTGATTCCGATGGCCGTGCTGGCATCGGACAAGATTCAGGAGAACGTCCCGCTCTACTGCGGCCTCTTCCTCTTCCTGCAAGGCGGACTCTTCGGCGCGTTCACGGCGCTGAACTTCTTCCACTGGTTCCTGTTTTGGGAACTCAGCCTCATCCCGGCCTTCTTCCTCATCAAGTTCTGGGGCGGCCCGCAGCGGTCGGACGCGGCGCTCCAGTTCTTCGTTTACACGATGGTCGGCAGCATCGCGCTGCTGCTGGCGTTCCTCGCGCTATTCCTCGCCACCGGCACGTTCGACTTCCTCAAGCTCGCCGAGCTGGCCCGGACGAAGGCCCTCGGCCCGGCGGTGGAGGCGAAGTTCGCTTGGCTCGGCTGGGGCGCGGGCAAGGTGTATCTCGTTCTGTTCATCGGCGCGCTACTGGGCTTCGCGGTGAAGGTGCCGCTCTGGCCGTTTCACACTTGGCTGCCGCTGACTTACTCGGAAGCACCCACGTCGGTCTCGATGGCCCTGACTGGTGTGATGTCCAAGCTCGGCGTGTATGGCTTTGTGCGACTGCTGCTGCCGATTTTCCCCGAGCCGATGCAGGCGCTGCTCACGCCGCTGCTCTGGCTGGCGGTCGCGACCATCGTCCTCTCCGCCTTCGCCGCGCTCGCGCAACGCGACCTCAAGCGCATTCTCGCCTACTCGTCCATCAACCACCTCGGCTATTGCCTGCTCGGCGTCTTCGCGGCGGCCAGTGCGACCGGCACCGCGCTCGACCGCACGGCGGCGCTCAATGGCGTGGTGCTCCAGATGTTCAACCACGGCATCACCGCGAGCCTCCTCTTTTGCTTCGTCGCCTTCCTCGAAGACCGCAGCAACGGCGCGCGCGGCCTCGACGACTTCGGCGGATTGCGAAAAGTCGCGCCGGTCTTCTGCGGGCTGATGGGCCTCGCGCTGTTCTCCTCGCTCGGACTGCCGGGCTTGAACGGCTTCATCGGCGAGTTCCTCATCTTCAAGGGCGTCTTCCCGCTCGTGCCGTGGGCGGCGGTGCTGGCGCTGCCGGGCTTGCTCGTGACCGCCATCTTCATTCTGACCGTCATTCAGAAGGTCTGGTGCGGCCCGCTCAACGAGAAGTGGGCGCGGTTGCCGGACCTGACTTACAACGAAGGTGCGGTGGTCTTCCCCGCGACGCTGTTGATGTTCGTGCTCGGCATCTGGCCGCAGTTCATCATCGCCGTCATCAACCCGACCGTCGCGCACTGGGTGCGGCAGTTGCCTTTCTGACATGCTCGCCTGGACCATCTACCTATCCTTCGCCGGCGCGCTTGCGTGCCTGCTGACGCCGCGCGCCAACCCGCGCGCGACGCGGGCTGTGGCGCTCGGCACAGCGCTGGCCGGACTGGTCTGTGGCTTGGTGGGGGCGGTGCAGTTCAAGCCGGAGAACGGTCTCGAAGTCATCACCCACATCCGCTGGATTCCCGCGCTGGGCATTGATTTCTCGCTTGCCGCCGACGGCATCAGCGTGACGCTCGTGCTGCTCACGGGCATCGCGGCGCTGGCGGGCGTGCTCTTCTCGTGGAACGTCGAGCACCGCACCAACGAGTTCTTCGCCTTCTTCTTCGCGCTTATCGGCGGCGTCTATGGCGTGTTCCTCAGCCTCGACCTCTTCCTGCTCTTCGTGTTCTACGAAATCGCCATCGTCCCGAAATACTTCCTCATCGCCATCTGGGGTTCGACCCGGCGCGATTACGCGGCGATGAAGCTGGCGCTCTACTCGTTCATCGGCAGCGGCATGGTGCTCATCGGGATGCTCGCGGCTTACGCGGTGTCTGGGCTCGTCAGCTTCGACCTGCAAGCGCTCGCGCAACATTCCTTTGCCCCGGAGTTCCAGCGCTGGGCGTTTCCACTCGTGTTCGTGGGCTTCGCAATCCTCGCCGGCATGTGGCCGTTCCACACGTGGGCGCCGACCGGCCACTCCGCCGCGCCGACCGCCGCCTCGATGCTGCTGGCCGGCGTGGTGATGAAGCTCGGCGCTTACGGCTGCCTGCGCGTGGCGATGACGCTCTTCCCCGAGGGCTTGAAAATGTGGCAGCACGAACTCGCGGCGCTCGCCGTCACCGGCATTGTCTATGGCGCGCTCGTGGCGCTCGTGCAGAAGGACTTCAAGTTCGTCATCGGCTATTCGAGCGTGAGCCACATGGGCTTCGTGCTGCTCGGCCTCGTGACGCTCAACGAAATCGGCTGGAGCGGCGCGGTGCTGCAAATGTTCTCGCACGGCGTCATCGCGGGCCTGCTGTTCGCGGTCGTGGGCCGGATGGTCTATGACCGCACCCACACTCGGGAGCTCGACGCGCTTGAAGGCATGGGCCTCGCCCGTGCGATGCCCTTCGCGGCGGTGACGTTCGTTGTCGCGGGCTTCGCCTCGATGGGCATGCCGGGATTCAGCGGCTTCATCGCGGAGTTGCAGGTGCTCATCGGCGCGTGGCAGGCGTTCCCGAAGCTCGCCGTCATCGCGGGCGTCGGCATCGTCATTGGCGTGGTCTATACGCTCAAGACGACCGCCCAGGTTTTCTTCTCCGACAAGCCTGCGCCCGCTGAAGCCCAAGAACACGAGCATCCGATGGAACCCATTTCTGTGCCGGAGCGCCTTGGTGCCGGGTTGTTGATTCTCTGCACGCTCATCATCGGCCTGCACCCACGGCTGTTGCTCGACCTCATCGTGCCCAGTTTCAAATCACCGCTCTTCGACGGGCTGAGAAAGGTGGCGGGCCTGTGAACACCGCCGACTACTTCCAACTGTTCTCCGCGCTTGGGCCGGAAGTCATCGTCGTCTGCACGGCGCTGCTCGTCCTCACCACCGACCTGCTGGGACTGCAGGACACGCCGCGCTCCTACCGCATGAGCATCGCAGCCGGGCTGACGACCCTTGGCTGCGGTGGCGCGGTCGTTTGGATGTTCGTCAACCCGACCGTGGGCAACTGGCACGGCGGGATGTTCGTCATCGACCCGCTCAACGAGACCGTCAAGGCGGTCGTCCTCCTGCTCACCGTGCTGACAGCGATTCTCTCGGTGGGTGCCAAATTCACACGGCACTGCGGCGAATACTTCGCCCTCCTGCTGCTGGCGGCGGTGGGCATGATGCTGCTCACCAGCACCGAGGAGCTGCTGATGATTTTTGCGTCGCTGGAGCTGGTGAGCCTCTCGCTTTACATCCTCGTGGCATTCAACAAGTCCAGCCGGCAGTCCGCCGAGGCGGCGCTGAAGTATTTCCTGTTCGGAGGCATGAGCGCCGCCTTCCTTCTGTTCGGTTTCAGCCTCCTCTACGGACTCTCCGGCACAACTAATCTGCCACAGATGGCGCAGAAGCTCTTCACTGTCGGGGCCGACCCGCTCCTGACGGTCGCTCTCGTGATGGTCGTCATTGGCTTTGGTTTCAAGGTGGCGGCCGCGCCGTTCCACCTGTGGGCGCCGGACTCGTATCAAGGCGCGCCGCTGCCCAGCGCCGCGTTCATCGCGAGCGGCTCAAAGGTCGCGAGCTTCTACGTCTTTGCGAAGGTGCTGCTGCTTGGCTTCAGCCAGCTCGGCTGGGGCAGCGAGGAAAGCTCAACCGGCGGCTGGATTCCGCTGTTGTCCATCGTCGCCGCGCTCTCGATGGTGCTGGGCAACCTCGCGGCCATCCGCCAGACCAGCGTCCGCCGTCTGCTCGCCTATTCTGCCATCGCGCACGCGGGCTACATGCTCATTGGCTTCCTCGCATTGGGAGACGAAGCCTTCGCCTCGCTGCTCTTCTACGTCACGACCTACGCGCTGACGACCATCGGCGCGTTCGGCGTGCTCGGTGTGGTCGAGGCGCAAGTCGGCGGTGACCAGCTCAAGGACTTCACGGGCCTCGCCCACCGCGCGCCCGTGCTCGCGTGGTGCCTGATGATTTTTCTCCTCTCGCTCGCGGGCATCCCGCCACTGGCCGGGTTTTTCGGCAAGTTCTACATCTTCGCTGCCGCGCTCACGAACGACGCGCATAACCTCCCGTTCCTCTGGCTTGTCATCCTTGGCATCGCGATGAGCTGCGTCTCGCTCTACTACTATCTGCAAGTGTTGAAGCAGGTTTTCGTCAGGGAGGCTGACGGGAACGCACGACCGTTGGCGGTCCCGTTCCTCAGCCACGCGGTCGTCGTGCTGCTGGCGGCTGTGGTCGTGCTTTTGGGAGCCATGCCTGGCTGGCTGCTGGACACGATTCACACAGCCATCGGGGAGCTGGGCTGGTGATGTAGCGCAGCGCAGTGCGCATCTCAGTTTGTAGCAGCTCAAAGGAATCCGATCGTTGAAGCACCTTCTGGGCGAAGTCCGCCGCCTGTGTGTCGGAGCACACCGCCTTCTGCATTGCTTCCTTCGCCTCCTTTGCGTGAGGCAACTGCGGTTCTTCTCCCGAACGTCGAGGTCGAATGCGGACGAATCCCGCTCGTGTGGGGAGCGCACGCCGCTAGCTCGCTGGCTCCCTCTCCCGTCATCCGAGGAAGGGAGAAGACGCGCGTCGTGGCGCCCTGTTCGCATTCCACTGACTGGCATCGGGATTTGGCATCCGGAGCCGTGATGTCCACTGTGACGGAGGGTGCGAGTCTGACTGTTGAGCCGGTTGCAAAACTCCGGGAGTTGGCAATCGAAAGGGGGTAATCGAACGAGTTTCCAAAGGAGTTTTTCGTTTGCCCCCCATTCGCTTGCCACCCTTTTGAAGCGTTTTGAAAGCGCCTCCGTTGAACCCGATTTCCGAAGTCGGCCGCGAAAGGGCGCAAGGAGCGCAGAGCCATGTTTCTGGCAGGAGAACGGGGCGGTTGGAAATGGTCCCGGCTCGGCCCCTTTGTGTTCTTTGCGCCTTATCGAGGCTGAACTTCGGAATTCAAGTTGAAGAACCCTCGGAAAGCCGGATGTGGGAAAGCCGCCGGTCCGGCTTGATGAGAGGGGTGTGCGGAGCGGGGCGATGACAACCCCGACCTTCGGCCCAACCTCCCGCACCTGCCGAATCTGCTCAAGGGGAACACGGCGCTCCCGCCTGGCCCACGGTGAACTTCGGCCCGTCCCGTTCCCCTGCGAGTCTTGCGTCCACGTTCTTGGCAATCTTGCCGTCGCGGATCTCGATCTTGCGCGGTGTGACGGCGGCGATTTCCGGGTCGTGGGTGACGAGCATGATGGTTCGGCCTTTTTTGCTCAGCTCGTGGAAGAGGTTCAAAATGGTCTCGCCGGTGTGCGAGTCGAGGTTGCCAGTGGGCTCGTCGGCGAAGACAATTTTGGGGCTGTTGACCAGGGCGCGGGCGATGGCGGCGCGCTGCTGCTGGCCGCCGGAGAGCTGCATGGGCCGGTGCTTGGCGCGGTTCTCCATGTCCACGAGCTTGAGCGCGTCCATGGCGCGGTCGCGGCGGTCGCGGGCGCTGCAGCCGGCATAGACCATGGGGAGCTCGACGTTTTGGAGGACGTTGAGCTTGGGAAGCAGGTTGAAGAACTGGAAGACGAAGCCAATCTTCTGGTTGCGGATGCGGGCCAGCTCGCGGGCGGAGGCGGAGGCTATCTCGGTGCCGTCGAGCTTGATGCTGCCCTTGGAGGGGGAGTCGAGGCAGCCCAGAATGTGCATGAGCGTGGACTTGCCGCTGCCGGAGGGGCCGATGATGGAGATGAACTCGCCGCCTTCGATGTCGAGGTCCACGTTGTCGAGCGCGCGGATTTCCTCACCGCCAAGGTGGTAAATCTTGCTGACGCCGCGAAGTTCTATGAGGGCCATGCTGAGTTGAAAGCTGAAGGGTGAAAGTTGAACGCACCCTATTGGGAGGGTGGGCCGCGGCGCTCGCCTCCGCTGCTGGAGCCGCGTGAGCCGCCACTGCCACCGGAGCCGGACGGGCCGCCTTTGCCGCTGCCTCCGCTTGCGCCGCTGCCGCCCTTGGAACCTTCCTTGCTTTCGCCGCCTTTGCCGCCGCCCTTGGTGCCTTTGCCGCCCTTGGCTGCCGCGCCGAAGGCTTGCTGGACCTTGCCGACTTCCTCGGCGGGTGTGATGAGGGAGACGGTTTCGCCGCCCTGCAACCCTTTGGTCACCTCCGCGTAATCGTAGTCCGTCACGCCAATGAGAACCGGCGCGCGCGCGAACTTGTCGGCCTGCTTCACATACACGAAGCGGTCGCCCTGGTCGCTGAAGACGGCGGCGAGCGGCACGGCCAGCACGTTGTCGGCCGCCTGCAGCGGGATGGTGAGGTTCGCGGTCATGCCGGGGCGCACGCCGGATTTCTCGTCGTTCTTGACGATGATGCGTGTGGAGAATCCCTTGATGCCGTTCTTGATGGTCGCCTGCGGGGCGATGCGGTCCACGCGCCCGAAGAGCTTCAGGCCCGAGACGGCCTCGACTTCGATCTGCACCTTCTGGTTGACCGTCAAGCGGGTCACGTCGGCCTGGTTGATGTGCGCGTTGATGATGAGTTCGCTCAGGTCGGCGACGGTGAGCACCTCGGTGCCGCTGTTGACGCCGCCGGAGCCGGACACCGCCTGGCCGACGGAAACGGGCCGCGTGAGGATGGTGCAGTCGAAGGGCGCGGCTATCTTCGTCTTCGCCAGCTTGTCCTCGACGAGCTGAAGCCCCTTCTGCGAGCGCTCGAGGTTGTTCTTGGAGATGTCGTGCGCGTTCCTGGCGACATCGAGTTCGTTGTGGGCGTTGTCGAAGACTTCCTGCGACAGGAGCTTGCTGGCGAAGAGGTCCTTGGTGCGGTTGAAGTTGAGCTGTGATTTCTCCATCGCCAGGCGCGCGCCGGTGACTTGGAGCCGAGAGCCTTCGATTTCAATCATGCGCTGCTCGCGCTCGGTCTTGAGGTCGGTGTCGTCCAGCGCGAAGAGGAGGTCGCCTTTCTTGACCTTGTCGCCGAGGTCCACCGACAGGGTGTCAATGCGCCCGCTGACCTCGGGCCGCACGGAGACTTGCTCTGCGGGTGTGATCTCGCCAGCGGCGCTGATGGCGAAGCTGATGTTGCGGGGCGTGACGACGGCGGTGGTGGGGCGGGCGGACTTCTTCGTGGCGTCCTCCGCCTTTGCGGCGGCCTTCCAGAAAGCGACTTTCTCCGGCCATTGTTTATGGGCGTAGTAACCGCCGCCTCCCAGTGTGCCCAGAACCACCAGCCAGATTAACAAGCTCTTCATGCGTTATGGGGCGCAGAGTAGGGGAGCGGGGCGGGCTTGCAAAGGGAGGACAAGGAAAATCTCCGCGCAATCTTTGCCCGCCCACACCGACTGGCATTGGCACGTGGCATGACTTCTTGACCTTCCCCCTTGCTGTTCCGCGCAATGTTCCTGGTCAGAGCTTGTCGAGCAGTTCGGGCAGCTCGATCTTCCCTTTGTCAGAAAACCTGAAAGTGAGCATCAAGCTGTTGAGGGCGTAGGTGAATTCCTCCTTGTCGGCGGCGCTGGTCAGCAGGTTGAACTCGACGACTCCGGCTGGGGTGGGGATGTAGGCGACCCGGTTTTGAAGGCTGAACCCTCCTTCGTTTTTCCAGGTGAAATCAAATGCCGGACCGTCTCGCCCGCCGGCGCTCAGACTCGACTCCTGAGTGATACGTCCAGTCGGGTATCGCTGTAGAAGCAGCTCCCGGAAAACTTCAGGCTTGAGGCTTCCAGTTGCCTTGTCCACCCCGTTGGTGGAGGTCTCCAGGAAACGGACCGTGATGGCGCACTTGTCTTCCCGCTCCACCGCACGCAGCTGCCGATTCGGCTCGTCCACCCGGATGAGGTAACCCTTGGGCACGATGAAGGCGAACTGGTTCGTGCCCACTTTGGCGACGGCCCGGAAGTAGTGTCCGATGCCATCCAGCTCGTGACGGGTGGTGGTCAACTTGAAGTCTGGCGTGCCGTTGGTGGCGGCAGTCTGGGCTGCGCAGGAAAGTGGCACCAATGCAGCGAGCACGCGGGCAACGCCGCCAGCCAGCCTAGAAGGAAGCGACATAATTGGTCCGATTTGGGGGGGCGGCCGCCCATGCGCCGCGGATCAGAACGCGCAGCTCAGGCGAGCCGGGGGGCATTTTGGTGGAGTCGAGGAAGTTGGGGTCAAAGTTGAAGTTGCGGTTTGGCGCGGAGTAATAGACGCCGGGGCTTTGGAACGGGGCGGTGGCTCGGGCGCTGTTGAAGAGGTTCACCAGTGAGCCATTGAGCGTGAGCACACGCGAGGGGCTTTGCTGCCAGGCTTCCAGCAGGCGCGGGAAATTCACCACCCCGCCGCTCATGGGGCTGGTCCCCGTGGCACCGGCGGAATACACCATGCCGGCCAGCAGCGCGGCGTTGACCGTGGTGTCAGATGGGACTCGCGAAGAATAGGCGGAGGTGCTGGCTGCGTCGCTCCACGCGCCGGACTGAATGGTCAGCGCATCGGCGATCAGTGAGGACGGCCGGCTCGATGTGGTGTTGGTCGTGCCCAGATGAGCGGCATTGGTGCAGTTGAAATGGCCCTTCACGTAGAGCGGGTTGACGCTGGCCAGAGTCAGGCCGCGAGTCGGCAGGGTCTGTCCATTGATGAGGCGCACGGCAGTCTTCTGGCTGGCCGTGACGGAGCGATCGTCTGCCACATAGATGATGTTGGGGGCGTTGCCAGCGCCCAGCTTGGCGATCACGGCAGTGTTGGTCGCCGCCCACGTGCGGAACTTGGTGATGTCCAGCTCGGTCGTCCTCATGACCTTGTTCTCGCGCTGGTCGGTGAACGAGGTGTTGGTGGAAATGAAGTAATTGGCGTTGGACCAGTTGATGGTCGTGGGGGAGGCGTCGAAGGGCGTTTTGACTTTCACGACCACGGTGGAATTGCTCACCAGGATGAGCATCTCAGCCTTGTTGTAGAAGCGCTGCTGGCCCATGGGCGAACTCATGGACTCCGCAGTCGGGGGGATGTTGATGACCTCGCGGACCGCAGCGGCGGAGTTGTTGGTGCCGATGGGCAGGGTGAGGGCGCTGGTGTTGCTGGTGGCAGTGCCGCCGTAGGTGATTGAGCCGGTGTAATTGGCCATGGTGTAGCCGAACCAGTCCTGCTTGCCGATCGTGCCCGTGGCGGTGACATCCTGCTGGAGATCCAGGCTCGCAGAGGAGCCGAGGAAGATGTTGCTGTTGGCATGGACGCGCCCGCGGACCACGAGCGGCGCGGCCCATGTGAACTCCAGCAGGCTGTTGTAGAAGATGGCAAACTGGAACACCGGGATGGACGCGAGCTGCAAGTCCTGCTGGACGGCGTTCGTGATTGTGAACCGCCCGGTTGTCTGCCGGGCGTTGGAGACGACCCTGTAGTTGGAAACGAAGCCGCGCAGCCCGGCGTAGGGGCCGCTGAGGTTCGTGAATATCTGGGATTGCGTCCGCTCCACGTAGTTCTGGTTGGTTGTGCCAGAGGCGTTGGAGAATTGGAAACTGGCCCAGTAGGAGTTCTCGCTGGCAGCAGGCACGTTGGTCCGGTAGCTGGTGAGATTGTTGAACGTGGCACTCTCGCCGCTCGCCTTGTAGTCAAACATCAGGCGCGAGACGATCCGCTCTGTCGAGGCCTCGGCCGCGAAAGTTGTGGCCGAGATCTGATTGTTGCGCTCGTTCATCAGCGCCGTCTGGGAGGCCCAGTTCATCGTCCCGGTCAGCACCATGAGGCCGATGGCCGAGAACACCATCACCATCACGAGCGCGTAGCCGGTGCGCTCCGCCAAGCGGGGGGAAGGATTCGTGTTCATGGTCGGTTATTGGAGGATGCGGCGGGTGATGCGCGTCTGGAGCTGGAAGTATTCGTAGAAGTTGTTCGTGCCCACCTTGGTCATCGGGTAGCTGAGCTGATAGAACTGGAGGCGGACGTTGACGGCGCAGTTGCCGGTGTCAGCGGTGAGCGTGTTGCCCAGGTAGTCCTCCTTTGAGAAGAGGATCGCGTTCGTCACGTAGGAGGCGATCAACTGCTGCGTGGGATTGCTGGATGTCACTCGGCGCAACTCGCTGTTGTTCGTCACGTAGTAGTAGCGGATCCACCAGTTGTTGGTCGTCGGGAAAATCTGAATCGCACGGCCCTGCATCGAGGAACCATTCGCGATCGCTGTGAAGTTCGTCGCCGTGCCGTTGCCAATTTGTATCGTGGTCCCAGCCCTGATTTCATCCTGCAGCTTGCCAAAGGCCTTGCGGGCCGAATCAGAGGCCCCAAGTTTGGCCGCTGCAAACTGCATCAGCCGACCGCCCATGATATGGCTGTAAATCACGCCGCCCACCAGGAGCGTCGTCAGCGTCATCGTGATCAGCAGCTCGATAAGGGTCAGCGCCAGCAGTCTGCGCCGGCCGGCTGTGCGGGTGGATCTCGGAAGGTTCATCTCAGGCGTCGGGTGAGCGGTAGGTGGCAACCGTGTTCGTGAAGACTCGTCCCGTCGTCGGAAAGCGCCACGTGCAGTCCACGCGGATCATCCTCAACTGAGGCGCGGCAGCCGAGATGACCGTGATCGTCGTGGTATTCGTGGCGTAGAACCCGTTGGTCCCAATCACCGGGATGTCGAGCAAGACGGTTTGCACCGCAAAATTGGTGGCCACCAACTGGTCCACGCCCGTCTCCGTGTCCCACCGGCAAGCGCGCGTCTGTTCCAGCCGCTGCGTGGCGAGAGCTTGCGCGGCAAGTGAGTAGGCGGACCACTCCGCACGCTTGGTGGACTGCGTGTAGCCATAGATGATCCCTGACACGGTCATCGCGGCAATGGCTGTGGCCACGCACACTTCGGCGAGCGTGAACGCCGCACCACTGCGCTGGCTCCGGGCAACGCGCGAGGCTGCCTCTCCGTCAGTTTGATGTGAAGGTATTTTCACGATGTGCGAACGGGCAATTGACTGGCCTGACTTGATAGAGCCGAAAGGGTGCCAAGTCAACTTGTGCTAGGGCTGTTACGCTCTGGCGTAAAGGCGAGCCAAGTTCACCTGCACCCATCGCGCGCGGCGCTCCGGCAAGAACCCGTCCTCCAACCGCGCGCGGATCAGGGAGGACCAGGGATATGCCATCGGCGAAAAGTCTGCGGGCTTGACCTTACTGCGGCTCCCTTACTGAGACGGCCCGATTTCGCAACCGCACGGCTCGTGGCATTGAAGTGCCAGTGCAATCGGAAATCCCAACCACCGAAACCGATATGAACTCCCCTGCCGCCACCGCACCACGCTGGTTCGTCGTGGATGACGAGTCCTTGATTCTCAGCCTCGCCGAACAGGTGCTCCGGAAATTCTCCACCGCCGATGTGCGCGCGTGCGCAGACCCGTGCGAGGCGCTGGAGCGGATGAGCGTCGCTCCCGCCGGCCTGGAGCTGCTCGTGACAGACTTGAACATGCCCGGCATGAACGGCCTTGAACTCGCCCGCCGCGTGCGCGCCCTTGCGCCGCGCACCAAGGTCGTCCTCATCACCGGCAACGCCCTCGCTGTCCCTGACGATCGCACGCTGAGGTCGCACGGTGTGGACTTCTTCCTGCCCAAGCCCTTCGGCGCGCATGAACTGATGGCGGCGGTGCGCAAACTCTGCGGAGTGGCAAGCCTGCGCGCGGCCTGACCCCATGCAGAACAATGCAGTTGAGCCACGGATGGAACACGGACAAGGAGATTCATAAGGAGAGCAGGAATGCAGAAGGCAGCCGCAGCAGCCTTCTCGTCCCTCTTGCCTTCCTGCTCTCCTAACCAAGTCCTTTCTTCTTCATCTGCGTTCCATCCGTGGCCAAGAATCGTTTCGCCCATGCCGTGTTGCGCCGCCCACGGACGGCGACTGCAAGTCGCCGGCACGAGGCTTGAAGAAATCCCCGCCGCATTCGTCAGCCGATTCGCATGAACCAACGCCAACCCACCTGCCATCTCACGCAACTTCTCGCTTTGCTCGCCGGCCTCGCTGCCGTCACTGCGCACGCCGACGTGAGGCTCCCCGCCATCTTCAATGACCACATGGTCCTCCAGCGCGACCAAAAGGTGCCCGTCTGGGGCTGGGCTGACGAGGGCGAGTTGGTCATCGTCCAGTTCCGCGACCAGGTGGTGCAGACGCGCGCCAAGGACGGCAAGTGGCAGGTCCACCTTGCACCGCTGAAGGCCAGCACACGCGCCAATGACTTTCTGGTGCTGGGAAGGAACCGCGTCGAGTTCAAGGACGTGCTGGTCGGCGAGGTGTGGTTCTGCTCCGGCCAGTCAAACATGGAGTGGAGTGTCGCCAACTCCAAGAACGCCAAGGAGGAAATCGCCGCCGCGAGCAATCCCCGCATCCGCCACTTCAAAGTCCCGCACGCCACCGCCACCACGCCCCAGACCGAGGTGAAGACCACCGGCGGCTGGCAGCTCACGACGCCCGAGGTCGCCGGCAGTTTCACGGCGGTGGGCTACTTCTTCGCGCGCGAGATTCAGAAGGACCTCGACGTGCCCATCGGCCTCATCGGCTGCAACTGGGGCGGCACGCGCGTCGAGCCGTGGACGCCGCCGATCGGCTTCCAGCAGGTGCCCGCCCTCAAGAACATTTCCACCAACCTCGCGAACTTCCCCCAGCAGATCACGACCAAGTCCAAGGACGGCAAGGAAACCAAAGGCATCAACCACCAGTCCGCCCTCGCCATCTACAACTCCATGGTCCACCCGCTCATCCCCTACGCCATCCGCGGCGCGCTCTGGTATCAGGGCGAGTCCAACAACGGCGAGGGCATGCTCTACTTCGAGAAGAAGAAGGCGCTCATCGGCGGCTGGCGCGCGCTCTGGAAACAGGGCGATTTTCCCTTCCTCTTCGTGCAGCTCGCTCCCTACCGCTATAACCGCCCCGACGCCCTCCCCGGCATCTGGGAGGCGCAGACTGCCACTCTCTCCATCCCGAACACCGGCATGGCCGTGACCACCGACATCAGCACCATCGGGAACATCCACCCGCCGGACAAACAGACCGTCAGCCACCGCCTCGCACTGTGGGCGCTGGCGAAGACCTACAACAAGCCCGTCGCCAGCCACGCCAGCCCGCTCTTCGACACGCTCAAGATTGACGGCGACAAGGCCCGCGTTTCCTTCAAGCACGCCGAGGGCGGCCTGAAATCCCTCAACGGCCAGCCGCTGACTTGGTTCACCATTGCGGGAGCGGACAAGAAATTCGTCGAGGCGAAGGCCGAGGCAAAAGGCAACGCCGTCGTCGTCAGCGCGCCCGGAGTGGGCAAGCCCGTGGCCGTGCGCTTCGGCTGGCACGAGCTTGCGGAGCCGAACCTCGCCAACGCCGCCGGCCTGCCCGCCTCGCCCTTCCGCACGGACAAGTGGACGGATGCAGTGATGCCCGGAGCCGCCGCGCCGGTTCCCGCGAAGAAATAATCCAGCCCATGAACCGCCTCCTGCTCTGCGCAGTCCTCGTCGCGCTGCCTCTGACCGCGTGCAAACGGAAGTCTGCCGCGCCTGCCCCGGCCCCAGAAGCCCCCGCCGCTCC
>JACRKB010000183.1 GCA_016235545.1 Verrucomicrobiota bacterium
ATCCGCGTCCGTGCGTCGCAGGAAGGCAGCCCCGCCGGTCTGTTGCTCGAACACTCCCCGAGTCTCCTGCTGGAAACGGCCCTCCGCGTAGAGCGCCGTGTGCGGCACGCCTGAGTAGCGCAGTGCGAAGTGCTCCGTGGTCGAGCGCACGTCGAGTTGCGAGTTCACCGCGATGGGAACCGGGAACGGGAGACCGAAGACAACGATCTGGAGATTTTCATCGCCGAGTCCCGTCTGCCGCGTCCACTCGCTCTGCACCGCGCCGGAGAGAGTCAGGTTCTCCCACGGGCCGGCCAGCGCCGACGCGCTGAACAGGTGCGACTCGCGCTCCAGCAGGATTTGGTTGGCGAACCATTGCTCGCCGTTCGTTGGCACGCCCGCCGCCGTCACGGTGTTCATTTGAAAGCCCGCGTCGCCATCCATGCGCGAGTAAAGGTGGCCCGCCGAGCCGAACAGCCAGTCGGTCAACTGCCGCTCCAGCCGCAGCGCGTTCTGCCCCTGCCAGTGGCTCGCCTGCTCACGCACCAGCACGAAGGAGGCGGGCGTGAACGTGGCTCCCGCAGCTCCGCTGGCGAGTGTCGCCTGCTCCTTGCGCGTGCTGAGGTCGTAAAACTCGAAGCGAGCGCTGTCCTCGATGCGCGTGCCGCGCCAGTCGTGCTCCAGGTCGAGCTTGAAGATGTGCGTGTGCTCATCCACGTAGCGGAGCGATGGGTAAATGTTCTTGGTCACGCCGGCTTGCGTGGAGTCGCCCCAATGCAGCGTGGACTGCACGCCGTCGCGGAACTGGTATTCGTAGCCCAGCGTCACGCGCGGCCAGTCGGGCAACGTGAAGCCGACATCGAAGGCCGCGCGCCCCCCATCCATAAACAACTCGCGGCCCAGCCGGAAACTCGGCGTGGCGAAGGGCGCGTAGGAACCCCCGGTGTCATCGTAGTAGCGCCGCCATTGCTCGAACTCCGCGCGGACAAAACCCACGTCCCGCCGGTCCAGCGAGAGTTTAACCGCGTAGTCCTCATCGCGGGGCAGTGTGTGACCGGAAAGGGAGAAGCGCGTGTCCGCGTCGAGTTGTTGCTCGTAAGAGAAGTTCGCTGCGCCACCCGAGACGCCGGGACGCAGGCCCGTGTGCTCGCGGAACTTCGCCTCGTTGCCGCTGACTGAGATCGCCCGAATCGTCGGCGCGACGGAGAACTCAATCTTCGGCTGTCGGCTGAACGCCGACTCGTCCCACTTCACCCCTTGGTCAATCCACGCGCGCAGCTTGCCGACTTGTTCCGCGGTGAGCGGCTCGCCCTTGCCCGCCGGCGGCATCTGCGTCTCCGCGTCGAGCCTTGCGACCGCGTGAATCAACCGGCTCTCCGCGCTGCGCCCCGGCAGGATGACGGGGCCACCCGTGCCACCGCGCACGGCGGCGTCGCGCGTGTCCAGGCGGAAGCCGCCCTTGGGTTTCACCGCGCCGTGGCAGCGCAGGCAGGAGGTTTCGAGAATGGGCTGGATGTCGCGCGCGAAGTCAATCGAAGCGGAGGAGGTCGGTGGCAACCCACTCGAATCGGCAGCGGCAGCAGTCGTGGTAACTGCGCAAATCACGGAGCACGCAACACGGAGCACGCATCTCCGTGTTCCGTGTTCCGTGTTCCGTGTTGAAGTCGCTGTCGCCATGTCCATGCCCCGCTAGTATCTCAGCTTCGGGTCAATGTTGGAGCCATGCACCGCCGTGTGGCAGCCTGCGGCCCAGCAGGTCGCGCGGCTGATGAACGCGCCGTGCGAGGTGTTGCCGAAGACGATGTCGCCGGCGGTGGTCTGCACCTGCGCGTGGCACTTGATGCAGAGGTTGGTGTCGCGCTGGTGGAGGAGATTCTTTGTGAAGGAGCCGTGCGGCGTATGGCAGGCCACGCAGCCCTCGCGCAACGCCTCGTGGCCGAAGACGTGGGTCTTGCTCTGCTCGCGATGGCAGTTGGCGCACGTCTCGTTCAGCCTCGACAGCGCGAGGCCGCCCTTGGGTTTGTGGATGTCAAAGCCGTGCGCGTCGTGGCACTGGCCGCAGTGGAGCTTGCCTTCGAGGACTTGGTGGTGATGCGGCAGCCGGAACTCTGCGTGCGTCTGGACATGGCAGGCGAAGCACGCCTCCGGCGACTTGCGCGGGTTGACGATGAACTTGTCGCGGCCCTGCCCACCGGTCTGGACGTGCTTGCTGCCCGGCCCGTGGCACGACTCGCAGCCAGTCTGTCCGACGAGACGCGGGCTGTCCGAGTGGATGCGCCCGTGCGCGCTGGCGGCGAATGCGCGGGTGTAGTTCGTGTGGCATTCGGCGCAGGCTTGGTTGCCGACAAAGGTCGCGCCCTCGACTTGCGGAGGAGCGGAGACGGTGCGCTCGACGGTGGAGCAGGAGCTGAGGGACAGGCAGACGCAGGCGGCGAGCAGGAGCGACGGAACCGCCAGCCAGCGGAGGACGCGTTTGCCAGTGGTGGTCACGGGCGGAGCGTGCCCTGAACGAAGAAGGGATTTCAACGCAAAGGCGCAAGGAGGCAAAGACCCTGCGAGGTAGGGTGAGACTCCGTCGAACCCCATCTGCCGACGCAGGAGGCGCGAGCGCAGTGAGTTTCTTGGTTCGGACCGTTCAGCCCGGGATGCTCGCTACGTTCGCCTCGCTGCGCTCGAGATGGGGTTCGACGGAGTCTCACCCTACCGGGGCTCTGCGCCTTCGCGTCTTTGCGCCCTTGCGTTAAATCCGCGGCGTCCACGTGGGCTTGCCGGTCTTGCGGGACTTCGCGGGCTTCTTGCCGTAGCTCGTCTGGCGGGTCGGGGCTTCGCCGCTGACCATGCGCTTCAGCTCGTTGATTTGGTCGCGGTAGAGCGCGGCTTTCTCGAACTCCAGGTTGTTCGAGGCTTCAATCATCTGCCCCTCCAGCTCGCGGATGGTCTCGGTCACGTCGAAGTCGCCGGCGGCTTCGTTCAGCATTCCAGTGGCGACATCGCGAAGCTCTTTCTGCGAGGAGAGGCTGTCTTCCATCACGCGCGTGACGCTGCGCGGCGTGATGCCGTGCGTGGTGTTGTAGGCAACTTGCTTCTTGCGCCGGTATTCGCAGACGGCCAGGAAGCGCTGGATGCTCTGCGTCTTCACGTCGGCGTAGAGGATGACTTCGCCATTCAGGTGGCGCGCGGCGCGGCCGGCGGTTTGGATGAGGCTGGTCTCGCTGCGGAGGAAGCCTTCCTTGTCGGCGTCGAGGATGGCGACGAGGGAAACCTCCGGCAGGTCGAGGCCTTCGCGCAGGAGGTTGATGCCGACGAGCACGTCGAACTGGCCTTTGCGCAGGCCGCGAATGATTTCGACGCGTTCGAGAGCGTCCACCTCGCTGTGGAGGTAACGGACGTTGATGCCGATGTCGCGGAGGTAGTCGGTGAGCTCCTCGGCGGTGCGCTTGGTGAGGGTGGTGACGAGGACGCGCTCCTTCTTCTCGACGCGCTTGCGGCATTCCTCGATGAGGTCGTCAATCTGGCCCTTGAGCGGCTTGAGCGTGATGGTGGGGTCAATGAGGCCGGTGGGGCGGACGACCAACTCGACGACGCCGTCGCTGTCTCGTGCCGGCGGTTTGCTACCGCCGTCCGGGGTGCTAGCAGGTCGAATGGCTGGCGTGCTTCCGACTGCGCCCGACGGCGATTGCAAATCGCCGGCACGCCGGAGCGCGCGGGCGCTGGCCTTCGCCCACTCTAACTCGCGCGGTGCGGGCGTGGCGCTGACGTAGATGGTTTGCTTTTGGAGCGACTGGAATTCGAGCCAGTCCAGCGGGCGGTTGTCCAGCGCGCTGGGCAGCCGGAAGCCGTGCTCGACCAGCACTTCCTTGCGTGAGCGGTCGCCGGCATACATCCCGCCAATCTGCGGCACGCTCACGTGCGACTCGTCCATCACGAGCAGGAAGTCGTCGGGCATGAAGTCGATCAGCGTCGTGGGCCGCGAGCCGGGCGGGCGTTGGGCGATGTGGCGCGAGTAGTTCTCGATGCCGGAGCACACGCCCATTTCCTCCATCATCTCCAGGTCGTATTCAGTGCGCATCTTGATGCGCTGGGCTTCGAGGAGCTTGCCATGCTTCTCGAACCACGCGATGCGGTCGCCGAGTTCCTCGCGAATGGTGAGGAGTGCGGCCTTGAGCTTTTCGTTCGTGGTGACGAACTGCTTGCCGGGGTAGATGACGACGGCTTGAAGTTGTTCCAACACTTCGCCCGTGAGCGGCTCGAAGCGCGTGATGCGGTCAATCTCATCGCCGAAGAACTCGATGCGCAGGCCGTCCTCGGTGTAGCCGGGGCGGAGTTCGAGCGTGTCGCCGCGCACGCGGAACTGGGCGCGCTCGAAGGCGATGTCGTTGCGCGTGTATTGGATGTCCACGAGGCGGGAGAGGAGCTGCTCGCGCGTGAAGGCCATGCCGACGCGCAGCGGGATGACCATCGCCTCGTAGTCCTCCTTGCTGCCGATGCCGTAGATGCACGAGACGCTCGCGACCACAATCACGTCGCGTCGGGAGAAGAGCGAACTCATCGTCGAGAGGCGGAGTCGCTCAATCTCGTCGTTCCGGCTGGAGTCCTTCTCGATGAACGTGTCGCTGCGCGGGATGTAGGCCTCGGGCTGGTAGTAGTCGAAGTAGCTGACGAAGTATTCGACGGCGTTCTTGGGGAAGAAGGATTTGAACTCGGCGTAGAGCTGGGCGGCGAGGGTCTTGTTGTGCGAGATGACGAGCGTGGGCCGCTGAATCTGCTGGATGACGTTGGCGATGGTGTAGGTCTTGCCGGAGCCAGTGACGCCAAGGAGAACTTGATGTTTCGCACCGGCCTGCACGCTCGCCGTCAGCTTCTCGATGGCCTGCGGCTGGTCGCCAGCGGGGGAGTAGGGCGCGACGAGTTCAAACATCGGCGCAGACGGTAGGAAGGAGACCGGGCCGAGTCAAACGGTGCCGCCGCGAGACTGCGCCGCGAGCCGGTCCACCGCGCCGATGAGCTCGTCGGCGCGGAAGGGCTTTGGGAGAAAATGGTCGGGCTTCACAGGATGCTTCGCGAGGGTCTCCGGCTTCGCGGTGCCGCTGACGAGGAGCGCTTTGATCTGCGGCAACTTGGCCCGCACCTGGCTGATAAGGTCGAGTCCGTTGATGTCACCAATGTCGAAGTCAGTCACAAGCACCGCAGGCGGCGAGGAGGCGGCCATGAGCGCGTCTCGGGCTGGCAAGCCTTGGTGGAACAGCTCCGTATCGTAGCCAGCGGAGCCAAGGAGCTGCCGGGTTATTTCGCCGAGCAGCTCATTGTCGTCCACGACGAACACCAGGGTGCGCTTGGCCGGAGACTCGGGAAGCGGGGCTTTGGTGGTCATGAACTTGTGTGTGACTGGAGGCGGACAGTAGGGAGCGGGTTGCCCCCTGTCAAACGACCTGCGCGTGGGGCTGTGCCCAGGAGCGCATCCCGGTTTCTTTCAACGCGCAGGGTGATCTTCACACCGATCCCTCCTGCACCAGCCGAGCAGGAACATAATTTCGTGCAGGAGGAGCGGCCCGACTGCCTCACTCGCCACATTTGGCCGGCAAGAAAGCGAGACGGCCCTGCGCTTGGCTTGCCCCGCTCCACTGCCCTGTTACGCTGTGCGCGTGAAGTTGTCGGTAAAAAGCGATTACGCGATGCGTGCCGTGCTGGACCTGGCGCGGGCGCACCCATCCGGCACAGTGCAGCGCGTGGCGGACATCGCGGCACGGCACGGCATCCCGCCAAACTATCTCGTCCAAATCCTGATGGAGCTGAAGTCGCGCGGACTGGTTGACAGCGTGCTTGGCAAGAAGGGCGGCTACAAGCTGGCCAAGCCACCGGCGGAAATCACCTTCGGTGACGTGCTGCGTGGCATCCACGGCGAGGTCTTCGACACGCCAGCGCTGGCGAACGGCCAGTGCCCTCCAGAGTTGCATCGCGCCTGGACCCGGCTTAGAACAGCCGCCGAGAGCGCCGCCGACGCGGTAAATTTCCAGCAACTGGTCGAGGAGGGCGCGGAGAAGGAGAGGATGTTCTACATCTGACAGCCGGTTCCCGTGCCTGCGGCGCAACTGCTGCGAAGCCCAACGACACATCTCGAATGCCTCCCACCGCTGCCAACCGCGACCGCGTCCGCGTGGACGGAAAGTTCTTGCGGGTCGGCGAGACGAAATATTTCGCGAAGGGCGTGACATACGGCCCCTTCGCACCGGGCCAGGACAAATCCCACTTCCCGCCGCGCGCGCAGCTGGAACGCGATCTTCTGCAAATCCGCGAGCTGGGCGCAAACACTCTGCGCGTCTACACGATTCCCCCGCGCTGGCTGCTGGACCTCGCGCAGGCGCACGGACTCAAGCTGCTCGTGGACGTGCCGTGGTGGAGGAACGGCTGCTTTCTCGACAGCGCCGAGATGCGCGCCAACGCGCGCAAGGCTGTGCATGACGCTGTCGCCGCGTGCGCTCATCACCCGGCCATCTTCGCCTTCAGCGTGGTGAATGAAATCCCGCCGGACTTGGTGAGATGGAGTGGCGCGGAGAAGGTCGCGGACTTCATCGACGAGCTGGTCGCGGTCGCAAAAGACGTGGACCCGGAGTGCCTCTGCACGTTCGCGAACTTTCCGCCAACGGAGTTTCTCCAGCCGCGCACGCTCGATTTTTTCACGTTCAACGTCTACCTCCACCACCCCAAGCCAGTCGACAACTACCTCGCGCGGCTCCAGATGATCGCGGACACCAAGCCGCTGCTCCTGGGCGAGTTCGGCGCGGACTCCGGGCGCGAGGGCGAGGAGGCGAAATGCGAGATGCTGCGGTGGCAAATCGAGACGGCCTTCAACGGCGGCGTCGCGGGTGCGTTTGTCTTCAGCTTCACGGACGACTGGTGGAAGGACGGACAGCCAGTGATGGACTGGCATTTCGGCATCGTCTCGCGAGAGCGTGAGCCGAAGGCTTCTTTCGCCGTCGTGCAGAAGGCGTTCAAGACTGCGCCGCATTTCGCCCTGCCGCGCTGCCCAAAAGTCAGCGTCGTGGTCGCGAGCTACAATGGCGGCAAGACACTGCCCGCGTGCCTCGCCTCGTTGGAGCATCTCAACTATCCCGACTACGAGGTCATCCTCGTGGACGACGGCTCGACCGATGACACAGCGCAAATCGCGGCGACCTGCCAGATGGAATTCGATGACCGGCGGCCGGCCGCGGAAGTAGTCAGGCGTCTGGAGCCAGGCGCCAATGGCACGGAGCCCGACCTCCCAAATCTCCACCCCCAAATCTCACCCCTCCCGCCTCCCCGGATGCGCATCATCCGGCAGACCAACTTCGGCCTCTCCGTCGCGCGCAACACCGGCATCGCCGCAGCGACTGGCGAGATCATCGCGTTCACCGACTCCGATTGCCGGGCGGACGAGGACTGGCTGCACTACCTCGTCGGCGATATGCTGCGCAGCGATTTCAACGGCATCGGTGGCCACAACTTTCTCCCGCCAGAGGACGGATGGATTCCCGCCGCCGTCATGGCGTCACCGGGCGGACCCGCGCACGTGATGCTGACCGACCGTCTGGCCGAGCACATCCCCGGCTGCAACATGGCGTTCTACAAATGGGCGCTCGACGAGATAGGCGGGTTCGATGCGGTCTATCGCAAGGCCGGTGACGACGTGGACGTGTGCTGGCGGCTGCAACAGCGCGGCCACAAGATAGGCTTCAGTCCGTCGGGCTTCGTGTGGCACTACCGTCGCGCGACGGTGCAGGCCTACCTCAAACAACAGCGCGGCTACGGCGAGGCCGAGGCTCTGCTCGTGCGCAAGCACCCGGAATACTTCAATGACATCGGCAGCAGCATCTGGCGCGGGCGCATCTACACGGCGGCGAAAATCGGCGTCGTGACACGCGCGCCCATCATCTACCACGGCGTCTTCGGCAGCGCGTTCTTCCAGTCCATCTATGCGCCATCGCCTTCGATGTTCCTGATGCTGATGACGAGCCTCGAATGGCACGTGCTCGTCACGCTGCCGCTCATGACACTCGCCATCGCGTTCGCGGGAGTGAAGATTCCTCTCCTGCTGCCACTCGGAATCACAAGCGCGCTGGCGTCCATCGCGCTCTGCGTCGTCGCAGGCTGGCAGGCGGAAATCCCAAGGGCCAAATGCGTCCGCTGGTCGCGCCCGCTGGTCGCGCTGCTCTTCTTCCTGCAGCCCGTCTGGCGCGGCTGGGCGCGCTACTCCGAGCGGCTCCTGCTCCAACAGACGCCGCTCTCCGCGCATGAGACATTGGATACGCTGAACCTGAAGCGCAGCCGCGACCGGTTCGAGATTGCAGGCTACTGGGCGGACCAGCCGGTGGGCCGGATGGAATTTCTCGGAGCAATCCTCCGCACGCTGGACCAGCAGGGTTGGCAGAACAAAGCTGACAACGGCTGGAGCGAGTTCGATGTGGAAATCTACGGCAGCCGTTGGTGCCATCTGCGGCTCATCACCGCCACCGAGCATCATCAGGGCGGCAAGCAGCTCTTCCGCTGCCGCATGACAACGGGCTGGAGCCTGCTGGGGCGGATGACCTTCTGGGCAGCCTTCGGCCTCGTTCTGATGATTTCCACCACAGTCGGGATGCTGTTCCCGTGGATGCATTGCGTCTGGCTGCTGCCAATCTGGCTGGGCTGGATGCTGCAAAAGCAGCAGCGCGATTTCCGCCGCATCCTCACCGTGCTGCTCGACGAAGTCGCAGCGCAGTTCGCTCTGACCAAGGTGGAGAAGCAGCCAGCGACGAGGTGATGCTGGGTGCCGCCCATCTGCTGCATGCCCTGTCAGCAGCTCGTCGGCACTTCCTGCAAGACCTCCACACAGTGCGGAACCGCGCCGACAACAAAGCCGAGACATTCCACCGCGCCGCTGGGCTTGCCCGGCAGGCAGATGACCAGCGCGTTGTCCACGACCACCGCGAGGTTGCGGGAGAGAATCCCGTTCCTGGTAATCTTCAAGGATTCCATCCGCATCACCTCACCGAAGCCGGGCAGCTCGCGCGTCGCGATTTCCCGCACCGCCTCGGGCGTCACATCACGCAGGGCCACGCCGGTTCCGCCGGTTGTCAAAATCAGGGAGCAACCTCGCGCGATGTGCTCCCGGATGGCGCGCTGGATCTCCCGCTTCTCGTCCGGCACCAACGCGTCGGCCAACACCTGCCATCCGTAGCTCGCCGCAGCCTTCTGTAGCGCGGGCCCGCCGAGGTCGTCGTAAAGGCCCTTCGAGGCGCGGTCCGAAATCGTGATGATGCCAGCTTGTATTTGCATGGTTGAGTTGTAACGCAAAGCCACAAGGACGCAAAGCCTCGCCACCGCTCATTCCCAAGCGCACAGGCTCTCGACGTAAGCCGCCGAGCCGTCGCGGAGCCAGCCGTCGAGCTGGGCCTGGTCTTTGAGCTGCTGGCCGCGCGCGCGGTCCACGACGAGGAAGCGCGAATCAATCTCGGGCAAGGCCGAGAGGTCGCCCCAGAGCTTCTCGAACTGAGCTACCGGGAAAACGTCCTCCTGCCCGTGGCCCCA
>JACRKB010000187.1 GCA_016235545.1 Verrucomicrobiota bacterium
CGTGCGTGAGTGGCGCGGGCGCGGGCACGGGGGGCTTCTTCTTCGAGGCGGCTTCGGCAGCGGCGGTTTCCATCGCGCGCTTCACTTCGAGCAGACCGGCCCGCGTGTTCCACGGCGCGTTGCCGGCGTCGAGTTGCTTGGCGCGCTCGGAGCCGACCTTGAGCAGCGCGCGCGCGGAGTTGAACTGGTTCGTGCTGGTGAAGATGTCGTCCTCCAGCGCGTAGCGGACGGCGTTGTGGTAAATCAGCACGTCGGGCAGGAGGGCGAGCAGCGCGGGCTTGGCCTTCAGTGATTCGCGCAAGGCTTCAATCTCCTTCCCCAGCGCGGCAGCTCCGGCGGTCAGCTCGGCCTTCACGTCGGCGGGCACGACGACGCCGGGCGGCGGGTTGAGCTTCCGGGGATTGGGCTGGAGGTTGGCCGGCGGGGCTTTCGTGGCGGGGGCCTTGGAGTCGGCGGCCTTCTTCTCGGCAGCCATGCAAAGCGCCACCGTCAGCGGGAATGTCAGCAAGATGGACAACAGCTTCATGAGTGGTGTATCGCAGAGCGCGCGGCCCTTGGCGAGTGAGCAATCCATTAGCTGCGGCGCGCTGGTCGCACCGCAGGTTGCTCGCTGATGGGGCTGGGAGACTTTGAAGATGAACACGGATCACAACGGACAGAATGTTTCGCCCACGCGCGGCCCGCAGTCGAAGGGAAGCCCGCCAGAACCGGCCACCGGCGGGGCTGTTCTGGTCGTGGATGACAATCCAGTCATCCGGCAAATCTTCCATCGTGCGCTCGTGGCGGAAGGGTTCCGTGTGGCCGAGGCGGACAATGGCACGAGGGCTTTGGCCGCGATGGAGAGCGGGCAGCCCGGGCTTGTCGTGCTGGACCTGCTGATGCCGGAAATGGACGGGTTCAAGTTCCTCACACAAATGCGTCGCCGTCCCGAATGGCAGGCAATCCCGGTGCTCGTGTTCACGGCCAAGCCGCTGAATGAAGAGGAGAAGGCATTTGTGGCGAAGCACGCGCAGCACTTTCAGCGGAAAGGCGAGAGCGCGGCTTCGGATGTCGTGAGGCTCGCCGCCCAGTTCCTCAAGCAGCCCATCGGCTGAACACAGCCTGTCTGCGAGACTGGTCACACCTCCTCGCGTGCAACTCGACCTCTTCAGCCGCCTGCTCAACCGCGTGCGACCGAACGCGCCATCTTTGGCGTTGCGCGTGGGCGGGGCGGAAGTGCCTTTGGAGTTCGTGCGCAATCCCAAGGCCCGGCGCTACATCCTGCGGCTCATGCCGGAGCGCGTGGCGCGGGTCACGGTGCCGCGCGCCGGCAACCGCGCCGACGCCTTCGCCTTCGCACAGCGGCAGACGGCCTGGCTGGAAAAGCAGCTCGCGAAGCCGCCACGCACCCATCGTGCGACTGAGTGGCGGCACGGGACGGAAATCCTCTTTCGCGGCGAGCGCGTCCCGTTGCAACTGGAGACGCACGCGCGCGGCTGCGTCGTGAAGTTCGCAGACCAAATCGTCTCGCTCCGCCAGACCGCGACCAACCTCCGTCTCGCCGCCGAGCGGCACCTCTGGCGGCTCGCGGCGAAGGAGTTACCGCCGCGCCTGCTGGAACTTGCCGCGCAGCTCCACGTCACCGTCAAGCGCGTGACCGTGCGGAATCAGCGGTCGCGCTGGGGCAGTTGCTCGCGTGCCGGCACCATCTCGCTGAACTGGCGGCTGGTGCAGACGCCGGACTTCGTGCGCGACTACATCTGTGTCCACGAGCTGATGCACCGGCGCGAAATGAACCACTCGGCGCGCTACTGGCGGCACGTGGCAGAGGCGTTCCCGCGCTGGGAGGAGGCGGAGGCGTGGCTGAAGGCGAATGGCGGCTTGCTACGGTGAGCTGAGGCCAAAAGTTATCGAAGTTCTTCGATGTCTTGGACTGCGGCGGGAAGCGAAGCGCCACGCCGCTTTCCCGTCCCGCGGAGCGGTTCTGCACGGACAACGCATTCCGCTTCGCGGGAAACCAAAGCGGTGTCGCCGCTGCGCTCTGCCACCGCAGTCCAAGACGACGCGGACCTACCCATGTCAAACTGCTGCGCTCACGCTTGCCGTCCGTGAGCGAAACGGCCTACGCTCACCCACTCAACCACATGAAGCCACTGACCATTCTCGCTGCGCTGCTCTACGCCGCCATCGCCTCCACCTCGGCCGCCGACAAGGCGCTCATCGACGGCGTCAAGCGAATCGTCTTCCTCGGCGACAGCATCACTTACGCGGGCGGCTACGTGGATATTCTGGAGGCCGCCTTCCGCGTGGAGCATCCCGGCCGCGCCGTCGAGTTTATCAACATTGGCCTGCCCAGCGAGACCGTCAGCGGCTTGAGCGAGCCGGGCCACGCGGGTGGCGCGTTCCCGCGTCCCACCGTCCACGAGCGGCTCGACCGCGTGCTCGCCAAGGCCAAGCCGGACCTCATCGTCGCCTGCTACGGGATGAACTGCGGGATGTATTACCCGTTCAGCGAGGAGCGCTTCGCCAAGTATCGCGAGGGCATGGAACTGCTGCGCAAGAAAGCCGCCGCAGCCGGCGCGAAAGTCCTCCACATCACGCCGCCGGTCTTCGACCCCGTGCCCATCAAGGCGCGATTGCTGCCCGCCGGCCTTGCCGAATACAAGCAGCCTTTCGAGGGCTACCACACCGTGCTCGACCGCTACTCGGAATGGCTTCTGGGCCAGCGCGCGCAGGGCTGGGAGGTGGTGGACGCTCACTTCCCCATGGCGAAGTTCATCGCCGCCGAGCGCGAGCGCGACCCGGCGTTCAAGCTTGCGGGCGACGGTGTCCACATCAACGCCACCGGCCATTGGCTCATCGCGCGCGAGGTGTTGCGCGCATTCGACGCGCCCGCCGACAAGCTCGCGGAAGCCAAGGACGGCGGGGCGTTCCTCGCATCCATCCACCCGCGCGGTGCGGAATTGCTGAAACTCATCGCACAGCGGCAAGGCATCATGAAGGACGCCTGGCTCAACGAGTGCGGCCACCTGCGCCCCGGCATGAGGAAGGGTGTGCCCGTCGCGGAGGCACAGGCGAAGTGGACGGAGCTGGAGAAACAAATCGCCGAAGTGGCGAAAGTGAAGTAGCCGAACCCGAGAGGCATTGCTCATTAGTAATCAATGGAAACCTCGCTCTCCTGCCGCACCCCGCCGACTAATCACTAATTACTCTCCCCTCGCATGAAACTCGCCCCCGGCACCACGCTCATTTCCCACGGGCAGCTCTTCGACGGCACCGGCGCGCCGCCGGCGCCCGACGCAGCGCTGGTCATCATCAACGGTCGCATCGCCTACGCCGGGCCCGCTGCCGGCGCGCCCGCCGTGCCGCCGGATGCACTTCTCATTGATGCGCGCGGCGGCACCATGATGCCCGGCCTCGTCGAGGCGCACTACCACGCGACCTATTTCAACATCGAGAAGCTCGAAGACCTCGACATCAAGTTCCCCGTCGAATACGTCACGCTCCTCGCCTCGGTGAACTGCAAGCTTGCGCTCGAATGCGGTTACACCGCTGCGCGCTCGGGCGGCTGTCTCTTCAACTGCGATGTGTGGCTCAAGAAAGCCATCGAGGAAGACCTCATCCCCGGCCCGCGCCTCGTCGCGAGCGGGCGCGAGATTTGCAGCGCGGGCGGCCTGATGGATTGGAATCCTGACTTCCGAAAGATTGGCATGGACGGCCTCGTCTTCTGCATCAACGGCGTGGAGGACGCGCGCAAGGCCGTGCGCTCGCTCGTGAAGGACGGCGTCGAGTGGGTGAAGACTTACCCGACCGGGGACGCCGCCTGGCCCGATCAAAACGACCATCACACGCTCTGCATGACGTTCGAGGAAATGCACGCCGTGGTGCAGACCGCACACAATCACAAGCTGAAGGTCACTGGCCACTGCCGCGCCACCGAGGGCATCAAGAACGCGCTGCGCGCCGGCTACGACTCGATTGAGCACGCGACCTTCATTGATGACGAGGGACTGGAACTGCTCCTGAAGCGCGATGTGCCGGTGGTGCCGGGGCTTTACTTCGAGCAGGCGAGCATCGTGCGCGGCAAGGAGTTCGGCCTCTCGCAACGCGTGATTGACGGGCATCAGGAAACCCTCGAAGGCGGCGCGGTGAGCTACCGGAAAATCCTCAAGGCCGGCGGGCGCATCGGCATGGGCGGCGACTACGGTTTCGGCTGGAACCCGCACGGCGACTACGCGAGGGAGTTGTCATTCTTTGTGAACTACGTCGGCTTCAGCCCGCTCGAAACCCTCAAGTGCGCCACGAAGACCGGCGCGGAAATCATGGGCCGCGCCCACGACCTCGGCACGCTCGAACCCGGAAAACTCGCCGACGTGTTGCTCGTCGATGGCGACGTGACGAAGGACATCACCCTCCTCGAAGACCGCCGGAACATCCTCGCGGTGCTACAAGGCGGCGTGGTGAAGGCGGGGCGATTGGTCGCGCCGCCGGTGGTGTGAAGGGGGAGAGGGGAAAGTGACTAGTAATTAGTGAACGGTAAATGGTGAGAGCCGCGTCCGCCGTTTTGTCACTAATCACTAATCTTAATCCTAATCTTGCTCTCCTTCGGCGCTTCCGGTTCCCGGAGAGGTGACGAGGTGACGAGCCTCTGACTGGCATTCCCCATCCACCACCCATCAGGCTCTCTCAATACCGGTGTTCATGCCGCCAACCGTCGAGAATGCTCTCAACGAAGCTGTCATCGAACATTGTGATCAAGATCGGCATCTTGCGTTGCTCCTCAGTGATCTTGCCTACGCGCCAGTCATTCGTCCCGTCCCAGAAGAAGACATTTTCATGAACCCGACCAGCTTCCCGTTGCTCTTTGGTGAGAAATCCACGGCGAAAGAGCGGCATTGTCGCGTAGCAACTGGGGATCGGTCCTTGCCCAATCACCCGCACATGGGCTTCCTTTAGTGCTCCCAAAATGGAAAGGAAGGTTACGAACTGCTCCGGCAGACACACCACCTTCTCTGGTGGCACCGGGTTTGAGTGTAAACCTTGAAAAGCTCTGACCAAGAACCCTTTATTGTCGTTCCAGAGCACATATTGACCGTAGACGAATCCCCCGGGCGCATCAAACTCGAAGATGGCACCAACTAGCGGTTTGCGTGGTTTTTTCATGCGTTCTTGGGCGTAAATTTGAACCCAAATCTCCTAATTACTTTTTCCCGCCCGGCTTTTCCGCCTCAATGCTCGCTGACAGCACGTAGTCACCGGGATTCTTTCCCGGCAGCCAGCCGTGGATGAACTCGCGGCTCGTGTCCACGGGCTGGATTCGGATGTCCACGAAGCCCGCGTCGCGCAGCATCGTTTCGAGTTCCTCGACGGACGCCGCTCCGGCCACGCAGCCGCAGTGTGCGGCGAGGTCGGCCAGGATGTTCTCGGGAAAGTCAGCGGTCCGCACGGTGTCCGCGATGGCGAGACGGCCGCCCGGCTTCAGCACACGGAAGGCATCGCGAAAGACGCGCGGCTTGTCGGGTGAGAGGTTGATGACGCAGTTGGAGAGGATGACATCCACGGAGTTCGCGTCCACCGGGAGCGATTCGATTTCGCCGAGGCGGAACTCGACATGGCGGACGCCGGCCTTCGCGGCGTTCGCGCGGGCCTGCTGGACCATCTCGGCGGTCATGTCCACGCCGATGACGCGGCCCGTCGGGCCGACGGCGCGAGCGGCGAGGAAGCAGTCGAAGCCCGCGCCGCTGCCGAGATCGAGAACGGTTTCGCCCGGCTGGAGTGAGGCGATGGCGTGCGGGTTGCCGCAGCCGAGGCCGAGGTCCGCGCCCTCGGGAGCGGCGGCGATTTCGTGGTCGCGGTAGCCGAGTGTCTGCGCGCCGATGGCTGGCGGTCCGCCCCCGCCGCAGCAGGTGGAGGCGGCGTTCGGCCCGCAATTGGCCGCGCGTGCGGCTACGGCGGCGTAGGCTTTGCGGACTTCGGCGCGCACCGCGTGCGCGTCTTGAGGGAGAGTGAGGCTGGTGTTCATGGCCGTTGCTGGCGGGGAGGAGTGAAGGTGAGGCGGGGAGAATGTGCGAGCGGAGAATTCTGGATGGCAGGATGGTCAGGCGCGCGTCAGGTCTTGGCAGCTCGCGTTAGCACCCTGCTGGAACCAGGTGCGAATGAGGGGTGCTCTTCCCCCCGACGTTACCAACGTGAATTCACGTTCTCACTGCCTCGTCGCACGCTGCCATGAAGTTCCTCCGCCTAGTTTCCATACTCGCCATCCTGTGCGGCCCGCTTCTCGCAGCCGCCGCGCCCAAGGGTGAGCGCGTGCTCGTCACCGCGCACAGCTTCCACATCTTCATCGCGCCTCGCCTCGCGCCACTGGCGAAGGCGGCGGGCATCGAGGGCCACGAGCTGGTCGCCGCACAGATGATTGGCGGCTCGAAGGTGATTCAGCATTGGAACCTTACCGACGAAAAGCAGAAGGCCAAGCCCGCGCTCGCCGAGGGCAGGGTGGACGTGATGACGATGTCGCCACATGTGTATCTGCCGGACGAGGGGATTGAGCGTTTCGTGGAACTGGGTGCGAAGCAAAACCCCAAGCTCCGTTTCCTCGTGCAGCACTCGTGGACGCCGTGGGACGGCTGGGAAGGCAACGACAAGGTCGCGAAAAACGAAGACCGCGACACACGCCCGCTCGACCAAGTCCGCGCCGCGAACAAGCGCTTCCGTGAAAATCTCGAAGCGCAGGTGCACGAACTGAACAAGAAGCTGGGCCGCGATGCCGTGTTTATCACTCCGGTCGGCGACGCTGTGATGAAGCTGCGCGAACTCATCGCCGCCGGAAAAGCCCCCGGCCTCTCGAAGCAGACCGATCTGTTCAGGGACCAGATTGGGCACGGCAAGGCACCCATCATCGCGCTCACCACCTACTGAAACTTCGCCTGCATCTACCGAGTGTCGCCAGTCGGCTTGAAGGACAGCGAACCCGCGCTCGACATGCTCAGTCCCGAACTCAAGCCGCTGTTGCAGCAAATCGCGTGGGACACGGTCAGCAGCTACCCGATGTCGGGCGTCAATGCCGCCAGCAATGCCAAACCATGAATTCACGACTCCTCCTTCTGGGTGTTGTCTGCGCTTTCACCACCACTGCGTCCGCCGCGGAAGCCGACGCCCCGTTTCCCGGCAAGAAGTCGGAGTGGAACGGCTACGACCGCTACGACTTTGCGGTGGACGGTAAGAACCTGCTTGTCGTTGCGCCCAGGCAGGCCGCGCCAGGCAAGCCGTGGGTTTGGCACGGCGAGTTCTTCGGCCACAAGCCCGCGCCGGACATCGCGCTGCTGGGCCGGGGATTTCACGTCGTGTATTTGAGCGTGCCCAACATGCTCGGCTGCCCGGACGTGGTCGCGCACTGGAACAAGTGTCACGCGGAGCTGACGGGCAAATACGGCTTCGCGAAGAAGGCGGCTCTCGTGGGCCTGAGCCGTGGCGGTCTCTACTGCTACAACTGGGCCATCGCAAACCCGGACAAGGTCGCCTGCATTTACGCGGACGCGCCTGTGTGCGACTTCAAGAGCTGGCCCGGTGGCAAAGGGAAGGGCAGGGGAAGCAAGGGCGATTGGGCGCTGGTGTTGAAGGTTTTCAAGCTGGCCGACGAGGCCGCCGCGCTCGACTACAAGGGCAATCCTGTGGACAACCTCTCCCCGCTGGCCGCCGCGAAGGTGCCGCTGCTCCATGTCTTCGGCGACGCGGACGACGTGGTGCCGTGGGAGGAAAACACCGGCATCATAGCCGAGCGCTACACGAAGCTCGGCGGCAGCATCACTCTCATCCGCAAGCCCGGCATCGGCCACCATCCGCACGGGTTGGAGGATTCGACACCAATAGTGGAGTTCATATCGAAGCACGCGGACAGATGAGGGGGCGAGGGGGGACAAGTTGAAGGGTTGAAGGCTTGAAGCGTGCGCGGAGTGGCGGCCTCTCCTTCAACTCTTTCACTCTTCAACCCATTAACTTTTCAACCTCCCTTTCCCGGGCCTCATCTCCCGGTTGAATCTTGCCCGGCCAGCGGCGTCAGGAAACCGGTGCGAGGTTCCCCGATGCGAATCTAAGGGGTTTCACGACTTGTCGGAAAGAGGCCAGCACCTATTGTCAGCGCCGTGAGCGATCCGCAGGAAAAGACCGTTGGTCACGACACATCTCCTCCGCAGGAGGCATCGCTCGCCCGTCTCAAGCAATCTCTCGAATCCTGCCACCAGACCACGGCCTCCACCTTGTCCGGCTTTCTGGCGGAGCGGTTTGCCCGGACCGCGCTCGACCCGGCGACCGCCCAGAAGCCGATGCCAGCCTCGGCCTACGAGCTGGGCCGAATCCTCGCCAAGGGTGGAATGGGGGCGATCCTCTCCGCGCGCGACACCAGCATCCAGCGCACGGTGGCGGTGAAGGTCATCCTCACCGGTGCCGAGGCTTCGGATGAGCACATCCACCGGCTCGTCACCGAGGCGCGCATCACGGGACAGTTGGAGCATCCCAACATTGTCCCGCTCCATGAGCTGGGCGTGACTGCGGACGGCGTGGTGTATTACACCATGCGTCTGGTGGAGGGCGTCACCCTCAGCGAGGTGCTGGAGAAGATTCGTCTGAAAGACCCGGCTGCCATTGCCAAATACCCGCTGCGCACGCTGCTCACAGTTTTCCAAAAAATTTGCGACGCCGTCGCCTTCGCGCACTCGCGCGGCGTGGTGCACCGCGATCTCAAGCCGGACAACCTGATGCTGGGCGAGTTCGGCGAAGTGTTCGTGATGGATTGGGGGCTGGCAAAGCGGATGCGCGCCGAGGGGCGCGAGGTGGGGACGACGCATCTGCGCAAACGCGGCCCTGTGGTGCAGGACTTGTCCGGCGACAGCTTCAAGACGCTCTCGGGCCAGGTGAAGGGCACCCCGCGCTACATGGCCCCGGAACAGGCGGAGGGACGCGTCGAGGACATTGATGAGCGCACGGACATCTATGCGCTGGGGGCGATTCTCTACGCGATGCTCACGCTGCATCCGCCCGTCGCCGGCGAGACGGTCAATGAGGTTCTCACGCAGGTCGCGTCTGGCACCATCTCGCCGCCCACCAGCTACAACCCGCGCCACACGCACATCTCCCGGCTCACCCACCCGGCAGCAGCACCGCGGGACATCGCGCCGCCGGAGTTGGTGCACTGTCCCGACCGGCGCATCCCCTCCGCGCTCTCCGCCGTGGCGATGAAGGCGCTCGCGCGCGATTCTGCCAAGCGCTACCCCACCGTCGCCGCGCTCCAGTTGGACATCGCCGCCTACCAGGGCGGCTTCGCCACCGCCGCCGAGCAAGCCAGCGCGGCGCGGCTGCTCTTGCTCCTCGTGCGGCGGCACCGCACCGAGTTTGTCCTGAGCTTCGTCTCGCTGGCATTGATGCTGGCGCTGGCCGCGCACTTCACCAGCAAGGTCACGCGGACACTTGCCGAGTTGAAGGAGACCGCGCCCACCTTTTTCGTCGAGGCGCGGACGCTGGTGGATGAGTTCAAGTTCGCCAAGGCCCTCGCCAAGATTGACTACGCCATCTCCCTCCAGCCCGATGACCCCAAGTTCCACGCCTTGAAGGGCAACATCCTCCAATCCCTGCTCCAGCTCGCAGCGGCGCGCGACTCCTACGCCAATGCGCTGGAGCTGGACCCAGAGACGCTTCACGCAGACCGCAACCTCAAGCTCTGCGAAATGCTTTTGGCTGAAAACACCGGGCGCACCTCCCTCCTGCCCTCCAGCCTCGCCGCATTGCGCAGCAGCATGGCGCAGCAGCAGCGCACTGCGGAAGCCATCGCCATGTCCACCCGCGAGAGCAACGGACTCCAGGCAACCTTCGATTCATGGAAGGCCGTCGTGAAAAAACTGGGGATGGAGGGCCAGCTCAAGCGCGAGGCCGGTGGCCTCTCCCTCTCCGTCAACCAGCCCGCATTCAGCGACCTCTCTCCTTTCCGCACCGCGCCGCTGACCCGGCTGGACATCGGCGATACGCAGGTGGACGACCTCAGCCCGCTCAAGGACATGAGGCTCACCGCACTGGACATAAGCGGCACGCGCGTTTCTGAACTCGCCCAGCTCAAGGGGATGCGGCTGGTGCGGCTCGACGCCGCGAGGATTCGCGCCTTGGACTTCTCCGCGCTGGCCGGCATGAAGTTGGTCAGTGTGAACCTCGCCCACACACGCATCGCCAGCCTCGCGCCGCTCAAGGGCGCTCCGTTGCGCCACCTCCAGCTCGAAGGCTGCACCAACCTCACCGACTTCTCCTTGCTCGCCGAGTGCAGGCAGCTTGAAGGCATCACCCTGCCCGTTGGGGCGAGGAGCCTGGAGGTGCTCCGAAATCTCCCCCGCCTGCGGCACATCGGCTACACGCTGCCGGAAGGCGGATGGGAGCAGGTGCCGCTGGCGGAGGATTTCTGGAGGGTGCAGGAGGCCCGGCCCATCAACGGGAAGCAGCAGTAGCGGGGGTGCATCTCAGTTTCTGGCGATGGACCTTGCGGCTGCAGAGAAGCCCGTAGGGCTTCCATTTCAATTGTCGTGGGGGAAACCGCCATCACGATGAGTCCGACCCCGCAAGGGGGGCGAAGCATGGCCGTGCGGCGGACCGTGCTCTCACTGGGGCCAGCACGTGCCCAGTCTAATTGCTGCCAAGGAGGCTTGACGGTCGGAGGCTATGCGCAAACAGAGGGGATGTTCAGTGGCGATGCGGCCCTCGCCTCCTATCTCGTGCTTTCAAAATCCTGCAAAGCCACTGCGATGCTGTCCACCGATTGCAGGATCCTCCTGGCCTCGCTCGTGTCGGCTATCTTGAGGCCGAAATTCTTGTCAAGGGCCACCACCAACTGAAGGGCATCCACCGAGTCCAAGCCCAATCCTTCGGGGCCGAACAAACGCGCGTCGTCAGCGATGTCGTTGGCGCTCATCTGGAGCATCAAGTTGTCAACGATCATCACTTTGATGCGTTGCTTCAAGTCGGCTTGATTAGGCATGGATTCGAGAAAGAGACCTGTTTTCTTCCCGAAGCCTGTGATGCAGCCCTCCGTGGAACAAGTCAAAAGCTGGCCGCCCTGCCACTCTGGGCGCAGCTCATTTTCATGCTGCGGAGCGGCTTTTCCGCCTTAAGCCATCCCGCCGGATTGACCGGTGTAGGCGCTGAAGATGCCCAGCTCGACGTGTCGGCTGACGTTCTGAAATCCAGCGCCACGAATCGCCTCCTGAATCATTGCCGGCGGCACACAGGCATCAATCGTCTCCCAGTAGTAGGACATCATCAGGCGGGCGTCCCGGTTGCCGGTGATGAGCCACGAAAGCCCCGGCAGGAGGTCACGGAAATAGAGCCGTGCGCAGACCAGCCCCAGCCGCGTCTGC
>JACRKB010000184.1 GCA_016235545.1 Verrucomicrobiota bacterium
GGCAGCGCGTAGCGGAGGAAGTAGTCGCCGAACGAGGGCGTCTTCACCTTCGCGGCGTCGGCGATGGACTTGACCATGAAGTTCGGTCCGTTGCCGATGTAGGTCATCGCTCCAAAGAACACCGCGCCCAGTGAGATGGCTATCAGTTCGTGGTCATGCTGCCCGACGAACGTGGACACGTCAGCCGGCTGGCTCAGGCTGAGTCCCTGCCGGCCCATCGCAGCCGCGAGGAAGGTCAGGTAGGTCGGCGCGTTGTCCAGCACGCCGGAGAGAGCGCCGGTGAGCCAGTAAAACTTCATCGCGCTGTTCAGGCCGAGCTGGGCGGCGTGGGTTTCGAGGTAGTCCAGCGCCGGGACCATCGTGGCGAAGATGCCCAGGAAGAGCCACGCGACCTCCTTCACGGGCGCGAAGGTGAAGTCATTCGCCTCATGCACGGGCTTGGAAGTAGTGAAGTAGGAGCCAACGGCGGCAGCAATCATGAGCGCCTCGCTCAGGCCGGGCGGGTTGCGCAGGAACACTGCGGCGAGGATGAGTCCGAGGAAGCCCAGGTTGTGCAGCCCGTCCACCTTCCACGTCTCGTGCGCCGTCTCCGCGTCGCGCACGGGCTTGGGAGCGCGGAGAAAATTCTTCGAGTCAAAGGCGTAGAAGATGCCAATCAGTCCGAACACCGCGACGCACCATGCCTCCCAGCACTTCTCCAGCGTCCACCAGAAGGGCACGCCGCGCAGGTAGCCCAGGAAGAGCGGCGGGTCGCCGATGGGCGTGAGGCAGCCGCCCACGTTGCTGACGATGAAGATGAAGAAGACGATGTGAAACGCGGTGATGCGATACTTGTTCATCCGAATCCACGGGCGGATGAGCAGCATGGACGCGCCGGTGGTGCCGATGAAGTTCGCCAGCACAGCGCCGATGAGCAGGAAGACGCAGTTCACCCCCGGCGTGGCCTCACCTTTCACGCGGATGTGGATGCCGCCGCTCACCACGAAGAGCGAGCCGATCAGCGCGATGAAGCTGACGTATTCATGCGCGACATGGAGCATCCTCCCCGACGCACCCAGCGCGAGGACATAGTAGAGCGTGGTGATGAGGCCCAGACCGAGCGCGACGTGATGGAAGTGATGTTCCCACCAATGCTTGTTGAGAAATGGACCGAGTGCGATGGCCGCCAGCAGCAACGCAAAGGGGAGCATCATCCCGGGATGCGGATCAGGCGTCGCGCCCGCAGCGGCGAGCAAAGGTGAAACAGCGGCGAACATCGCGGCGGATGATTTGCCAAGGCCGCTGAAGCGGCAAGCTGCAACCCGCCCGCCGCCCTCAACTCTCAACTTTCAACCTTCAACTCTCAACTACCACGATACACCGCCTTCGCCGTGCAGGTCTCGGCCACGACCACTTCCGTCAGCAGCGGCAGGCTGGGTTTCAGGCGCTCCCAAATCCACACGGCGACGCTTTCGCTGGTCGGGTTTTCGAGACCGGGCACCTCGTTGAGATAGCGGTGGTCGAGCTGCTCCCAGAGCGGTTTGAACGCGGCCTTGATGTCCGCATAGTCCATCAGCCAGCCGAGCTTGGGGTCGCACTCGCCGGCCACGACGATTTCCACCTTGAAGCTGTGCCCGTGCAGGCGGCGGCACTTGTGCGCCTCCGGCAGCAGCGGCAGCAGGTGGGCGGCCTCGAACTGAAAGGATTTTCTGAGTTCCATCTTCATGGGTCAATCCGCGTGGCGCACTGTCCGGAGCCATGTGTGCCGCTCTTTGTAGCCAGTGTAAATTTTTTTCTGCAATCACCCAAGACGCCGCCCGGTAAAAATATTGGTGGAGGAACTCCGTGCGGCACGTCTCAATCTCGAAAAGCGCATCGCCACAACAACAGCCCGCCGCCGACTCCTCCATGAAAAACACCTCGCCCCACCGCTTCTCCCGCCGCGCGATGTTGCGCGGCCTCGGCGTCACCATGGCGCTGCCCTGGCTGGAGTCACGCCGTGTCTGGGGCGACGAGCCGCGCAGTCGGGCCAGCGGCAGCGAGGCTCCGCTGCGGATGGCCGTGCTCTTCGCCGGCAACGGATTTCACAGCAAGGAATGGTGGGCCGAGGGCGAGGGCCGCGACCTCAAGCTCGGCAAGGTGCTCGCGCCGCTGCACGACTTCCGTGAGCGCACGCTCTTCATCCGAGGCCTGTTCAACGCCGAGGCTCTCAAAGGCAACATCCACAGCTCCCAGACAGGCAACCTCCTCTCCGGCGCGCCGCTGGCCTCCGGCGGGGAAATCCGCTCCGGCACGAGCATCGACCAGTTGCTCGCGCAGCGCTACGGCCGCGAGACGAAGGTGCCGAGCCTCGTGCTGGGCTGCGAGAAATCGAACCCCTCCGTCCACAAAAACTACTCCATGATTTACAGCTCCCACATCTCGTGGAGCTCGCCCACCACGCCCACGCCGCTGGAAGTCTATCCCGCGCTGGCGTTCGACCGGCTCTTCAAGGACGAGGCCGGTGCCGGCGACCAGAGCGTGCTCGACGCCGTCCTCACCGACGCCCGCGACCTGCGCCGGAGCATCAGCCGCCGCGACCAGCAGAAGCTCGACGAGTATCTCGACTCCGTGCGCGAGGTGGAGCAGCGCATCTCCAACGCCGGCAAGCGCGGCGAGCTGCAAGGCTGGCGGCCCACCCTGTCGAAGCCGAACATCCCCCGCCCCGCCGAGGGCATCCCGCAGGACATCGGCGAGCACATGAGGCTGATGAGCGACCTCCTCGTCCTCGCGTTCCAGACCGACACCACGCGCTTCTGCACGCTCAAGCTCAACAACGACCACAGCTCCCTGCGCTTCCCGAACCTCGGCGTGGACTACATGATTCACCACCTCCTCTCCCACAGCGACACGGCGGACTGGCTCAAGGTCAACCAGTTCTTCGTGGACCAGCTCGCCTACATCGCGCGCAAGATGGCCGCCGTGCAGGAAGGCGAGCGCACCCTCCTGGACAACTCGATGCTCCTCTTCAGCTCCAGCATGCTCACCGGCAACCACGAGGCGCGGCAACTGCCCGTGGTGGTCGTGGGCGGCGGCGGGGGCCAGCTCAAAGGCGGGCGCGTGCTCGACTACCGCGAGAAGCCCGAGCGCCAGCTCTGCCGCCTCTACCTCTCCTTGATGGGCAAGTTCGGTGTCCGCCCCGAGCGCTTCGGTGACGCGACCAAGCCTCTTGAGGAGGTGTAGCCAGCGATGCAATTGCAGACGATCTCCTGCAGCAGAGCAGGCAGGTGCATGAGTCCGGGCTGAAAACAGTGGTTGTCATCGCCCGCTTTCCGCACGCCTGCCTGCTCCACTCAACCCGAACTCCGAAATCGGGGGAGCACGCACGCCCCGGGCGTTGCTGGCCGCGCCATCGCGGCCGGCCTCTGACGTGCGGCACACGAACCAACGCCCGGAACTTTTCTGTGCTCCCGAATTTTCCGACAGGGCGCGGAAAACAGCTCCCGGGGCGGGCGCGCGCCCCATTCGACTTCGGATTGTGTGCTCAAGGCCCCCGCGCCGCGCGCTCCACCGCATCCACCGCCGCAGAGACCGGGAGCGAGTTCATGCAGCGGAAATCAATCGGGCACTCCCGCAGGAAACACGGTGCGCAGGGCGCTTCACCGCACAGGAGAGAGTGGCGAGTGTCCCCGGGCAGGCCGGGGCCGGTCAGGGCTGGCGACGTGCTTGCGAAGAGCCCGGCCACGCGCGCGCCGACCGCGGCGGCGATGTGCATCGGCCCTGTGTCGTTGGTGAGCACGACGCGGCACGCGCGGAGAGCGGCGCAGAGTTCGCGGAGGGAGGTGCGCCCAGCGAGATTCACAAGGCTGACCTCCGGAATCGCCGCCCCGATTTCCGTCGCAAGCCCGCTGTCCGCCGCGCCGCCGAAAATGACAAAGGAGCAGTCGAGGCGCGCGCGCAGCTCCTTCGCGGCGGCGATGAAGCGGTCGGCGGGCCAGCGCTTGGCCGGGCCGTATTCCGCGCCGGCGTTCAGGCCGACGATCAAACCGTCAGGCAAATCAAACTTCTCCTTCACCGCCGCGACCTCTGCATCCGTGACGGCGATGTGTGGCGCGAGCGGCTCCGGCTTGGCACCCAGCGCGGCGGCGAGATGGAGATAGTGGAAGATGTGGTGCGAAGAGCTTGGTGTGGTAGGGACGCGCTGCTGCGCGTCCAGGCCGGACGCGACGAGCCGCCGCACTTCCTCCGGAGTCCGCTTGCGCATCTTCACCACATCCGTGCGCCAAGCCACCGCTTCCGTGAGCAACCAGTTCCGCCAGCTCCCTGCGTAGCCGATGCGACGGGGAATGCCCGCGAGCCGCACTTCCAATCCCGAGCGGATGGAGTTCGGCAGCACCAGCGCCGCGTCGAAGCCCTCTTCTCCCTCTCCCCCAGCGTGGGAGAGGGCTGGGGTGAGGGGGCGACGCCACGCACGCAGCCGCCGCGCGACACTGAACGCACCTTCCTTCGCTGCAAACGTGACGACCTCGTTCACCGCCGGATGACCTGCCCAAAGCCCCGCCAGCTTCTCGTGAGTGAGCAGCGTGATGTGCGTGTCCGGCAGCGCTTCGCGCAGACGCAGCAGCGCCGGCGTGCTCATCACCGCGTCACCGATCCAGTTCACTCCGCGCACCAGGAGGCGGCGAGGATAGAGGATAGAGGATAGAGGATAGAGGGGCGTCGTCATGCTGCTTTGCTATCTTCTATCCTCTGACTTCTATCCTCTCTCCCACCCCGCCACTTCCCTTCCTTCCAACGGTTGTGAACCCAAAACCAGTTCGCCGGGTCACGGCGGATGGCGGTCTCGAAGGCGCGGTTCATTTCGCGCGCCATGTCCTCGGCGGGACGCGGGTGGCCGTTGAGGTGCGTGGGAATTTCGTCGCCCACCTCGATGCGCCACAGGCCCGGCGCGGTGCGGTAGCAGATGACTGTGAACAGCGGGCAGCCGTAGCGCAGCGCCAGCACACCCGGCGCGACGCTCGTGGAGCAGTCGCGCCCGAAGAACGGCAGCCGCACGCCCCGGTCACCTGCATGCTGGTCGGTGAAGAGGCCGAGCAGCATCCCCGGCTTGCTCATCGCGGTCTTGAGCGCGTCGGCGTCTTTGCGTCGCTCGAAGAAAAGGCTGCCGGACTTCTCGCGCAACTCCTGCATCACACGCGTCAGCCCCTCCTGCCGCAGTCCGCGATAAGTCGTCGCTACCTGATAGCCGGGGCAGAAGAGCGCCGAGCGCCCCAGCAACTCGAAGTTCGCGAAGTGCCCGACCGCGCACACGACGCTGCGCGGCCTCTCGCCCGCCGCCGCCTTGGGAAACTTCTCCGCGCCCACAAACTCGGTCACGGCACGGATGCCGGCATCATCGAAGCTCGCCGTCTTCACCGCGCAGGCGAAGCTCTCGCCAATGCGCCGGAAATTCTCGCGAGCCAGCGCGCGGACTTCGGCGGCGGACTTCTCCGGGAAGCACGCCGCGATGTTCCGCTGGGCGACATTGCGATGCCGCCCGTCCAGCACATAAGCCATCGCGCCGAACACGCGCCCCAACCACGCCACGGCCCCGAGCGGCAGCGCTTGCAAGCAAGCGATGACGAGGCGGGCCAGAAGAGTGAGGAACGCATCCATCACTTGAAACAAATCTGCCGCACGCAGTCCTGAAAGTCCTTCGCGCCGGAGAGGATTTTGATTTCCACGCGCATGAAGCAGATGGGCAGGTCGCGGCGGTCAATCTTCGGGAAGCGCACGGCGTCCTTTTGCGTGGTGACGATGATTTCGGCCTGGCGCTTCTTGGCGCGGTTGATGGCATTGAGGACTTCTTGCTGCGTGAAGCGATGGTGGTCAGCGAAGCGCTTGGAATAGACGAGTTCCCCGCCCTGTTTCACGAGGCTGGCCTCGAAGCTCTCCGGCTGCGCGATGCCGCTGAAGCTCGCGACCTTCTTGCCCTTGAGGAAGCTCAGGTCCATCCGCTCGCCGGTGAACACGTCCTCGAAGTAGAGCGGGTGGTGGACGCACTCGACGACGCTCGCCTTCGGGTTGTGCTTGGCGATGCGGGCGCGGAGGCGCGCGGTGTCGCCGTCGCTCTTGGTGAGGAAGATGACGCTCGCGCGGTCGAGGTGCGACGGCGGCTCGCGCAACGTGCCGCGCGGGAGGAGGTGCTCGTTGCCGAAGGGCTGCTGGCAGTCCACCAGCACGATGTCCTTCCGGCGGCCGCGCAGGTTCCAATACTGGTAGCCGTCGTCGAGCAGCAGCGTGTCGCAGCCGAACTTGGCGATGGCGTAGCGGCCCGCCTTCACGCGGTCCTTGTCCACGAGCACGACCACATCCTTCAAGTTGCTCGCGAGCATGTAAGGCTCGTCGCCCGCGGTCTCGGAGTTGAGCAGCAGGTTTTTCCCGTCGGAGACAATGCGCGGCGGCGTGGTGTCCTCGCGAAGAAGGAGCTTGTTCAACAGGCGCGGGCCGAGCGGGCCGGGATTGGAGCGGTAGCCGCGCGAGAGGATGGCGACCTTGCGCCCGGCGTCAGTCAGCTCGCGCGCGAACTTCTCCACGACCGGCGTCTTGCCCGTGCCACCGACGGTGACGTTGCCCACGGCGATGACCTGCACGCCGAGCGTGGCGTCGCGGAGGATGCGGACGTTGTAGAGGAAGAGGCGGAGCTTCACGAGGACCGTGAAGACCTTTGAGAGGCCGAGCAGCGTGGTGCGCAGGAGCGCGGCGCGCTTGCCCTTGCGTTGCTCGAAGATGACTTCGAGCACGAAGGTCTCGGCGGTTTCCGTCCAGTTGCGGAGCGTCTCGCGCATGTGGCGCTAGTGTGCCCGCGCGGGGAAGGGAGGGGAAAGTGATTAGTGATTGGCAAATCGTGAGGAGCCGGGGGCCGAGCACCTCCTGCGTCTCGGACCAATCACTAACTACCAATTGCTGGCAACCTTTCAGATTGGCCACGTTCCGTTGCCAGCATGAACTGAGGTGCGCCCTTCATGCACGCGTCCGGCAAACCGCCATCAAGGCGGCGAGACTTCCGCCACCGCCTTGCGTATCAAGTCCCTGAACTTCGGGAGGCCCTCGTCGAACGCCGCCGAGATGGGCAGCACGGGTGTGCGCGGGACGCGGCGCTTGAATTTCTTCAGGTTCGCCACGGCCACCGGCTCGTCCATCTTGTTCGCAACAACGAGGCGCGGCTTGTCCAACAGCACTGGGTCGTAAAGCTCCAGCTCGCTCAGGAGCTGCTTGTAGTCATTCCACGGCTCGCGCCCGTCCGTGCCCGCCATGTCCAGCAGGATGACGAGGATTTTGCAGCGCGTGATGTGGCGCAGGAACGCGTGGCCGAGGCCGACGTTCTCGTGCGCGCCCTCGATGAGGCCCGGCACGTCGCAAAGGGTGAGCCGTTTGAAGTCGGCGTATTCCACAATGCCCACCTGCGGCGTGAGCGTGGTGAAGGGATAAGCCGCAATCTTAGGACGCGCACGGGAAATGGCCGTGAGCAGCGTGGACTTGCCGGCGTTTGGGTAGCCGACCACGCCGACGTCCGCCATCATCCGCAGCTCGAAACGATAGCTGCCCTCGCTGCCCTCCTCGCCCGGCTGCGCGAAGCGCGGCGTCTGGTTTCGCGCGGTGGCGAAGTTGCGGTTGCCAAGGCCGCCGCGACCGCCCTTGCACAGCACGAACTGCTGGCCGTGAACCGTCAGGTCGGCCACGAGCTCCGCATCATCCGGCCCAATTTGAACCGCCCATGAATCGTTCTCCGCCGACAGGTCGATCTCCTCTGCCATTTCGTCGCCGGCGACCCGCAGCAAGGGCCGTTTGGAAGTGGGAATGAGCATCGGCTCCTCCTGCTGTTCGGACTTCTTCCTGGTCTCGGCCGGGACCGTCGCAGAGGCGTCATCGGGTGACACCGCATCCTCCAGCGGGTCCGGGAGCTTCCAGACCAGTGTGCCGCAAGGCACCTTCACGATGAGGTCCTTGCCTGCATGGCCGTCCATGCCCTTGCCCATGCCGTGCTGGCCATTTTCCGCGACAAGCCGCGACACGTAAAACTGGCCGATGAGATTGTTCAGGTCGTGGTCCGCTTGAAGGATCACGCTGCCGCCGCGCCCGCCGTTGCCGCCGTCCGGCCCGCCCTTGGGCCGGTAAGCCTCGCGACAGAACGCGACGCAGCCCCGCCCGCCGTGGCCGGCGCTTGCGAACACTTTGATCTCGTCAACGAACATGGTGGGAAGAAATCACGGATGGAGGGACGAACCGGCGGGCTTCAACCGCAGATGATTTTCCACGTCCAGCTTGAACAGGCTGACCGTCGAAATAGTGCCAGTCTGTTTCCATCAATTGTTTGAAACTGCCGCTATAAACAAAAAAGGCGAGGCCGGAGCCTCGCCCGTGAATGGGTGACGACGAGGTCAGTTCGTGGCCGCTGCCGCTGCCGCCACTTCAGGTGCAGGCATCGGCGTGACGCCGACGATACGCTTGCCCTTCTCGAACTTGACGTGGCCGTCCACGAGGGCGAACAGCGTCCAGTCGCGGCCTGTGCCGACGTTCCGCCCCGCGTTAAACTTGGAGCCGACCTGACGGACAATGATGCTGCCGGCGGTGACATATTCGCCGCCGAACGCTTTCACGCCGCGGCGCTTCGAATTTGAATCGCGCCCGTTGCGGCTGCTGCCTTGACCTTTCTTGTGTGCCATAAAATTTCTTTCCGGCGAGCTGGCGGGCCAGCCCGCGCCTAAGCTTTGATTTCCGTGATTTTGACGACCGTGAGTTCCTGCCGGTGGCCGACCGTGCGGTGGTAGCCCTTGCGGCGCTTCATCTTGAAAGCGATGAGCTTCTGACCGCGCTTGTGCGCGACCACGTCGGCCACCACCGTCGCCGAGGCGACTGTCGGGCTGCCGACAGTGGACTTGCCGTCAGCATTGACGAGCAGCACGCGGTCAAACGTGACCGGCTGCCCGGCCTCAACGGCCAGTCGCTCGATCTCCAGCGTGTCACCGGCGCTGACGCGATACTGCTTCCCGCCTGTTTCTAAAACTGCATACATAAGTTTGTGCCCTTAAAAGGGAGGCGGATGACACCAAAGATGCACCGAGGTGTCAACAGGGCATTTCTGGCTTTTGTCTGTTCTCAGATGCTTGCCTCCAAGGAATTGAGATGCGCCCGTCAACCTGTTCGCGACAGAACCGTGATTGCACCCGCGCTGCCGGTGGCTACACTCGCCGCGAATTCACCGTTCAACACTGTTGCCATCCTGCCTATGAAAACTCCCGTCTCCCGTCGCCGTTTCGTCTCCGCCATCGCCACCGCCACCGCTGCGATCACGGTGCCAGGCTGCCGCACGGCGCAAAAGTCTGATGCGAAAAGGCTCATCATCGGCACCGGCGAGCATCGCTACGAAGTGCTGCACGACTGGGCGCAGCTCCCCGACCGGTATTCCTGGCAGACCACTCACAACGTCGCCGTGGACCGCGACCAAAACCTCTACGTCATCCACGAGGGCCGCGAGAACTTGAAGGACCACCCGTCCATCTTTGTCTTCGACCGCAAGGGCAGGTTCATCCGCGCCTTCGGCAACCAGTTTCAAGGCGGTGGCCACGGGCTGGAGGTCCGCACCGAAGGCAAGGAGCAGTTCCTCTGGGTCACGGGCTATCAGCAGCTGAAGAACTTCGCCAAGCTCACGCTCAAGGGCGAGGTCGTCTGGGAGAAGCGCGCGCCGATGGAGTCCGGCATTTACGCGAAGGACGAGGACACCAAGCCCGCCAAGCGCTGGGGCCGCGACGCCTTCATGCCGACGAACTTCGCCTTCCTTCCCGACGGCGGCTTCTTCCTCGCCGACGGCTACGGCGCGCACCGCGTCCATCGCTACGACAGGAACGGCAGGTGGGTCTCCCTGTTCGGCGCGCCGGGCACCGGCCCCGGACAGTTCAATTTGCCGCACGGCATCTGGCTGGACGACCGCCCCGGACGCACACCATCCGTCGTCGTGGCCGACCGCGCGAACAAGAGGCTGCAATGGTTCACGCTCGAAGGCAGGCATCTCAAGACGCTCGATGGCTTCATCCTCCCTGCGAACCTCGACTCGCATAAAGATGTGCTGCTCGTGCCAGACCTCAGTGCGCGCATCACGCTCCTCGACAAGGATGACAAAGTCATCACGCACCTCGGCGAGGACCCCGAGTGGCGCGCGCAAGTGCTCAAGGATGGCATGAAACTGCGCCGCGAAGAGAAGGGTGAGGGCTGGGTCCCCGGCAGGTTCCTCCACCCGCACGACGCGTGCTTCGACCCCGCCGGGAACATCTTCGTCGCCGAGTGGGTCAACACGGGCCGCATCACGAAGCTGCGGAAGGTGAGCTGAGACCAATTCCAATAGAGAATTGGTGCGCTGCCGTCCGGCCCTCGTCGTCCGGGAGGGAATCCGCGAGCATCCAAAGTCGCGGTTGCCGCCCCTGAACTGAGCCGGAAAGGAGCAGGATTAGGATTGTGAGCAGGAGTTGAAGCCGCACGATCCCCTCGTGCTCAGCCATTGGCTGTCGGTTCAAAAACTGGAACACATCGAGGATGGCGTGGGTGCATCTCAGTGTCTTCAACCCGATTTCCGAAATTGGAACCGCAGAGGACGCGAGAGAGGCGGACGAGCGCGGCGTTCACGCCGCAGCAGGCCGGGGAGAAAAAGTGCATTCGGCTGCCAGTTGGTTTAGGCATGTCCCTGCGGCCTCAAGGCCGCGCCCCTGGCCGACGGTTCGCATCCGACTTCGGTGTTCGGGTTAAAAACCCGAACACCGAAGTTGAATGGGGAGCGCGCCCGCCCCCGCGCTGATTTCCGCGCCCTCGCGGAAAACTCGGGCGCAGAGAAATGTTCCGTGCGTTCGTTCCAGTGCCGCAGGTCATAGGCGGGCCGCGAGGGCGTGGCCAGCAACGCCCGGGGCGTGCGTGCCCCCCGGAATTCGGGTTAGAAGAGAATGTCCTTCATCGGCATCTTCGTCTGCGTGTGGCTTCCCATGCGGCTTCAATTCCTGACTAGACCCGCTGGCAGGGAGCGCGCACTGTTTCCGCGCAGCCGAGACTTTGACTGGGCGACCACGCGCAAACGTCCAACGCCGCAACTTTTATGACAGAGACCATCGCCTTCAAACCGCCCGGCAGCTACACATCCGCCTCGGTTCCCAAGCATGTCGTCCAGCAGCGCTTCCGCACGCCGAAGAAAAACATCCCGCAGACACCCATCGAGCGGAACCATTTCCTCCACGTCATCCGCAACTACGTCGCCGAGTTCAACCCGGTGCCGCCCATGCCCACCGACGAGCTGAAGGTCCACGCCGACCGCGTCATCGGCATGCTCCGGTGCGACCCCATCTACCGCGACTACATCGGCGTGCTCATCAACAACGAGATGTGGCGCGAGCAAATCGCCGCCGTCCCCTTCGAGCGCCGGCTGCTGCTGCTGCCCAAGTGCCTCCGAGTCGAGGCGAAGTGCCCCGCGCCCTTCGATGAGTTCGGCCTGCTGTGCAAACAATGCGGCCTCTGCACGATCCAGGATTTGCAGGCGGAGGCGGAGAAACTCGGTTACGCGACGCTCGTGGCGGAGGGCTCGGCCATCGTCATGTCGCTCATCCAAACCGGCAAGGTGGAGGCCATCGTCGGCGTGAGCTGCCTGAGCGTGCTCGAACGCGCGTTCCCCTACATGGAAGCCGCCGCGATTCCCGGAGTCGCGATTCCGCTGCTTCAGGACGACTGCATTGACACCACCGTGGACCTCGACTGGGTGTGGGATTACATCCACCTGACCAGCGATGACCAGACGCGCCGCCTCGACCTTGGCGCGCTGCGGGACGAGGTGGATTTCTGGTTCAGCCCCGTCGCGCTCGACACCATCATGGGCAACGCCGAGGGCGAGACCGAGCGCATCGCGCGCGACTGGCTTATGCGCGCGGGCAAGCGCTGGCGGCCTTTCCTCGCTGTGTCCACGTTCCAGGCTTTGCGCCGCGACACCGGCAAGCCGCTGCCCGAGGACATCAAGAAAGCCGCCGTCGCCGTCGAGTGTTTCCACAAGGCCTCGCTCATCCACGACGACATCGAAGACAACGACGCACTCCGTTACGGCGAGAAGACGCTGCACGAGGAATACGGCACGGCCGTCGCGCTGAACGTGGGCGACCTGCTCATCGGCGAAGGCTATCGCCTGCTCGCCGCGTGCAAGGCCAGCCCCGAGGCCAAGGCCGAGATGGTGCGTGTGGCCAGCGAAGGTCACCGCGAACTCTGCCGCGGCCAGGGCGCGGAACTTTGCTGGGCGCGCAACCCGCAGACGCTCACGCAGCACCAGGTGCTGGACATTTTCCGCAAGAAGACCGCGCCGGCCTTCGAGGTCGCGCTGCGCGTCGGCGCGCTCTACGCGGGCGTCGAGCAGCACGAGGAAGTCGAGGACGTGCTGCACGTTTACAGCGAGGCGCTCGGCATCGCCTACCAAATCCGCGACGATCTCAGCGACCTCGGCGACACCGGCGAAACCAATGACATTGCCGGCCTGCGCCCGAGCCTGCTGCTCGCCGTCGCGCACGAGAAGGCGAAGGACGCCAAGAAGGAACTTCTTGCGAGCGTGTGGCGTCGCCAGCTCCCCGCCGGCGTCAGCGTGAAGGACATTGAAGCTCTCTACACCGAAATCGGTGCCGACCTCCGCGCCAAGACTTTGCTGGAAACCTACAAGGAAGAAGCCGTGCGCTGCCTGCAAGACTTGGAGAGCCCAAACCTCAAAGGCCTGCTGCGCCGCGTGCTGGGGAAGATTTTCAACGACGTGGAGATCAAGGGATGGTGCAAGGAGCAGGAACAGATGAACGGCATCCGCGACGGCTCGCGTGTCGGGGAGAATGCCCCTTACGAGGCTCCGCGCGAGCTGGATGCAGTGATGGCGAAGTGAGCGGGAGGAGGAATCTGCGCCTCGGGATTCTCCGGCTCACCCGGCTGAGGCAGGGATGAGCTTGCCGCCGGGCAGGACGCGCAGCCGCTGGCCGCGCCAGACGACGGTGTTGCCGAGGAAGGCCAGCGCCCAGATGGGGACTTGGAGGAGGTCTTTGAGTGTCGTTGACCCATCCCAACCAGGCGGCACGGTCGCTTGCGTGAGAGCTTCAAGCAATTTGCGGCTCGAATGCGAACGAAGGACTAATCCGAACGTGAACAGGAAGAAGGTCGCCAAAACTAAGAAGGCCCCTGTTCTGGTTTCCGGAGAGTCCGGATAAGTCGGGAAGCTCCGATGGAACTGGACGTTGCTGGCAAGAAGCCAGACTAGCGGCCACAGAGTCGCATTGCTCAGGATGCTGAAGAAATACGGCACGGGCTGGCAGACGCGGATGGTGCGCGCCCAGCGGAGTTGGTGCGCCCAGACTTCGCGCCAGCCTTGCTCCCGCTCGCGGCACTCGACGACCACGGGGCAAAGCTCAATGCGGTAGCCGCGCTTCGCGATTTGGTTGCCGAGCTGGTAGTCGTCGGCGAGGTAGTCCACCAGCGCGCGGAAGCCGCCGATTTCGTTGAGCTGCTGCCGGCGCGTCGCCATCACCGCGCCGAGGGCGAAGTCGAGCGGCTTGAGCGTGCGCGATTGGAGCACCTGGCTCCAGAAGTCGGCGTTCACGGCCACGGCCTCCCATTGCATCGCGAGCGTGGTCGGGTTGGTGAGCGCGTAGAAGCAGTTCACGAGGCCGGCCTGCGGGTCGCGCAGGGGCTGGAGGATTTGAGCGAGGAAGTCCGGCGGCACGCGCGTGTCGGCGTCGCTGACGACGAGGTGGTCGTGCTGCGCGAGGCGTTCGAGGTGGACGAGCGTGGAGACTTTGGCGTTGGGGCCGAGCTGTTCGGGACAGAGGACGAGCTGGGTGTTCGCCTGCGGATGCTCGGCGATGAGTTTGCGGACGAGTTCGCAGACGGGGTCATCCGCTGCTGCTACGCCGAAGAGGAGTTGCACCGGGCCGCGATAGTCTTGCTTGAACCAGCTCTCCAGACAGCCGCGCGTCTCGGGGTCGAGGCCCTTGAGCGGCTTGAGGAGCGTGACGCCGGGGGCAAAGGAGATGTCCGCCGCGCGCTGGTGGAGCGGGAAGCGGCGCGCGGCGAGCCATTGCCAGAGCGTGATGGCGAGGCTCAGGAGCGCGAGCGCGGCGAGGATGAGGTGCAGAATCATTGCTCGGCGCATGATGGCCCCACCTAGCCGGGGCGAGGCAAGTGTGTTAGCAAAGGCTCATGCAAACCGAAGACATCCGTTCGTTCCTGCGGGCTTGACCGTTCCGTCCCTTCACCGTCGTCATGGAGAGCGAAAAGACCGTCCACATCCCGCACCCCGACTTCGCCTTCCTCACGCCTCCGGGACAAGCGCTGGTCATCGGGCGGGCAGAGAACAATGCCGTCGATATTCTGGACGTGCCGTTGATCGCTCGAATCGAGGTGCCGGAACTAAGGCGCTAAACCCGAACTCCGAAATGGAATGGCCGCGAGAGGGCGCAAAGCCAAGTTTCTGGCAGGAGGACGAGGTGGGTGGAAACTGTCCCTGCTCCAGTCATCCCCGACTCGGCTCCTTTGTGTTCTTTGCCCTCTTGCGTGGCTGAACTTCGGAGCTCGGGATCAAACCAGCCCGGCCTGCGCTGCGCGCACGCCTCAAATCTGATCCGACGCCACCTTGCGGGTGACTTCCTCCAGCGTGGTCTCGCCGGCGAGGGCGCGGGCGAGGCCGCTTTGCCAGAGGGTGCGCATCCCCTGCTGCACGGCGATTTCCTGGATGGCCCGCGTGGCCCGCTTCTCCATGACGGCGTCGCGGACGGGTTCGCCGACTTGCAGCAGCTCGGTGATCGAGAAGCGGCCGCTGTAGCCGGTTTCCTTGCACTCGGGGCAGCCGGTGCCCTGGCGGAAGGAGGCGTTTTCAATTTCCTCGGCCGTGAGTGAGCGCAGCAGCGCGGCTTCCGGCTCGTAGGGGACGGCGCAGAAGCAGCAGTTTTTCCGCACAAGGCGCACGCCCATCACGCCGAGGATGCTCGACGCGAGGAGGAACGGCTCGATGCCCATGTTGATGAGGCGCGCGAAGACGCCGGCGGTGGTGCCGCTGTGGACGGTGCTGATGACCAGATGGCCGGTGAGGCCGGCCTGGACGGCGATGCCGGCGGTCTCGGGATCGCGAATCTCGCCGACCATGATGATCTGCGGGTCCTGCCGCATGAGGGAACGCAGCGCGCTGGCGAAGGTGAATTCCATCGCGGGGTTCAGTTGCGCCTGGCTCACTGTGGGGATGGGCACCTCGACGGGGTCCTCGACGGACGCGATGCTGACGGCCGTGCCGTGCTTGGTGAGGAGGTAGTGCAGCGCGCAGTAGATGGCGGTGGTCTTGCCGGAGCCGGTGGGGCCAGTGAGCAGGATGAGGCCGTTGGGCTTGTTGACGAGGCTGATGAACTTCTCCTTGGTCTCGGAATCCAGGCCGAGCTTGTCGATGTCGAAGGACCGCGTGGTCGGGTCGAAGATGCGGCAGACGACCTTTTCGCCGAGCACGGTGGGAAAGATGGAGACGCGGAGCTGCACGTTGTTGAACTCGGGGCCCATGCTGACCTTGCCGTCCTGCGGCACGCCGCTGAGATGGGAGGCGAGGTTGGCCATGACCTTGAAGCGCCCGCCGACCTTGTCCTTCAACTCGCTGGGCAGGTGGACCATCTCGATGAGCTGGCCGGTGACGCGGAGGCGCACGGCCATGGATTCGGTCCACGGCTCGAAGTGGATGTCGCTCGCGCCGGCCTGCACTGCGTCGTGGACGATGTAGTTGACGAGCGTGCTGATGTCGGCATCGAGCAGGGTGGGGAGCGACTGGAGGTAGGTGTTGGTGTGGCTCATGGCGGATGCGGTTGAGACGGCGGGATCCTCTGAAGAAACCGACCGCTTGGCGAGTGAGAAACGTGCGTTCTCCGCTGTTTTCGGTGGGAAAAAAAGTCAGCAGGTGAAGGCATTATTCCCGGAGGGATTCTGGAATTTGGCCGGAACCCTGCGGAAGAAATCTCACGCAATGGACGCGAAGGAGCCGGGTTTGCGCGCTTTCGCGGCGATTCCATTTCGTAGTTCGGGTTCAAAACCGCACCAGCTCGCCGCCTTCGGTCGTGAACAGCCCAATCCGACCGGCGGGACTCTCACTCGCGTGGCAACCCGCTTCACCGCCGCACGCATGGATTGCGAAGTTCACTGCATCGGCAGTGTGAGCTTCACTTCGAGGCCGCGCGGCTCGCGGTTCTTCGCGGTGGCCGTGCCGCCGCAGGCTTCGATGCAGGTCTTCACGATGGCCAGGCCCAGGCCCGCGCCGCCGGTGTTGCGCGCGCGGTCCGGCTCGATGCGGTAGAAGGCGTCGAAGATGCGGTCAAGGTGCGCGGGCGGGACGCCGGGGCCGAGGTCGGTGATGGTGATGACGGCGGAGGAGCCTTCGCGGCGCGCGGTGATGGTGATGGGGCCGGCGTCGCCCGCGTAGCGCAGGGCGTTGCGGACGAGATTGGACAGGGCGCGCTGGAGCAGCTCCGGGCTGGCGAAGCAGAAGAGATCGGCGGGGACTTCGACGACGACCTCGTCCTTGTTGGCGGCCTCGCGTTTCGCGGCGGCGTCGGCGATGGCCTTCACTCCGACCTGCTGGCGCTTGATGTTGCCGGGCTTGAGGGAGGCCTTCGAGATGGTGAGCAGCTCGTTGACAAGGTCGCTCATGTGCTGGACCTCTTCCTGAACGTCTTCGATGCATTGCTTTTGTTGCTCGGAGGAATGTTGTTCCAGGATGCCGACGGATATCTGGAGGCGGGAGAGGGGCGAGCACAGCTCGTGGGCGATGTCTCCGAGAGAGCGTTTCTGGCCGGTGACGAAGCCTTCGAGGCGCGTGCTCATGCGGTTGATGGCGCCGCCGAGCTGGCCCAGCTCGTCGGTGCGCTTCTCATCCACGCGCACGTCGAACTGGCCGTCTGCAATCTGCCGCGTGGCGCGTGTGAGCTGCGCGATGCTGCGCGTGATGCCGCCGATGAACGGGAGCCAGAAGAGTCCGCACAGCACCACGATGCCGACGATGCTGAGAATCCACGGGCGGTAGTCGAAGAAAAAGCCGCCCGCGCTGAAGGTGGTGGAGCGCGCGAGCAGAGTGCAGCGCATGTGGCCGCCGGGACCAGTGCCAGGGCGCAGGGCGCCCATCAATCCGACCCAATAGGCGCGTGGGTTTTCCGACTGCACGAGGAAGCGGCGGTGAATCGGGGCGGTGCCGGGAGGCTCCTGCTTCTCTTTTCCCGCCGGGCCGGTGTGGGCGGTGGAATCGGGTGCCGGGGCTTCCGTCCAGCCGCCTTCCACTGGCGGGCGCCGGCTGTCTTCGCTGGCCGGCTGATTGTCCAAGCCGCCTGGTGGTGGACGCTTTTTCCCGCCGGGACCCTTCCTGCCGGGAGGTGGAAAGCCGCGGCCTTCGCCACCGGGTTCGCCACGCGGGCCGAACTCATTGCCGCCGCCAGCCTCGCCGGTTGGAGGGCCGCGCCGGTTGGGCCCGAAGCCTTCCCCGCCGCGCGGCGGGCGCGGAAGCTGGGCGCGCAAGGTTTCCGGCAAGTCCACCTCCTCGCCGGCGAGGGTTTCCAGCTCGGTGCCGAGCACCAGGAACTTCACGCCATGCACCTGTCCGTAGCGCGCGAGGATGCCGTTCCATTCCGTGCGCGGGTTGGTCTCCAGCTCGCCCATGATGGCGCGCGCGGTGGATTCGACGCGCCCGCCGACATGGCCGGAGAGGAAGGAGTCGAAGCCGCTGCTCGTCGAGTAGCGCAGGCCGAGCCAAGCGATGAGCATGAGCAGCAGGAGGTTCAGCGAGAACCAGGTGAGTATCTTGGCGGTGAGCGGGAAACGCGGGTTCATGAAATTTCTGGGCGGATGAGCATGTAGCCCGCCGAGCGCACGGTGCGGATGAAGCGCGGCTCCTTCGGGTCGTCGCCGAGTTTCTTGCGGAGCGCGGAGATGTGCACGTCAATCGAGCGGTCGAAGACTTCGTAGTTGCGATTGCGGATTTCGTCGAGCAATTGCTCGCGGGATTTCACCCGGCCTTGCGCGCGGGCCAGCGAGAAGAGCAGGTCGAACTCGACCGGCGTGAGCGTCAGCGACTGCCTGCCGAGGGAGGCGGTGCGCGAGGCGTTGTTGATGCGCAGGTCGCCGGCCACGACCTCCTCGTCGGCATCGGCCTGTCCGCCGGCAGGTGTCTGCGTGCTTCGGCGGGTCACGGCGCGCAGGCGTGCCAGCAGCTCGCGGGTGGAAAAAGTTTTCGGCAGGTAATCGTCCGCGCCGAGTTCGAGGCCGATGATGCGGTCAGGCTCCTCGCCGCGCGCGGTGAGCATGAGCACCGGCACGGCGGAATGCGTGCGGATGCGCCGGAGCACCTCGAAGCCGTCGCAGCCCGGCAGCATGAGGTCCAGGATGACCGCGTGCCACGACTCGGCCACGGCGCGCTCCGCGCCCTCCGGCCCTGTGTGCGCGGCATGGACGCTGTAGCCGAGCGGGTCGAGGTAGTCCTTGATGAGCCGGCAGAGCTTGCGGTCGTCGTCAATGAGCAGGATGCGCGTGTCCGTGGCGGATATGGGTGCGGCGGATTTCGGGGGAGCGGCCATGAGCGTGTCGGGGACGAAAATACCAGAGGCGGGCGAACTTGGAAACTCGCATGACACAGGCAAGGGCGGGTGGGTGGGCATGGCGTCGTCAGTCTTTGGCCCAAGCTCTCCCCCGCCGAACCCGAGGAGCGAGCATTTTTACACCGGCTTAACAAATACGTGTTTGTGACTCACAATCCCTTTACACATGCGCGGCAGGCTGCGGCCAGATGACAAACTCACCAACGGTCAAGACTCACCCGCTCAACACAACCATGACGCCGCCCCGGATGTTGACCCACACTGCCAGCCATCCGCCGAGAATTTGGCCCGTCGCGCTCGTGGCTGTCCTCCTTGTGGTGGCCGTCCACGCGCAGAACCGTCCCCCCGAACCCAAAGGCCCCGGCGGGCGTGGCGGTGGCGGTGAGAAAGGCGGCAAGCAATACGCGGCTCCGGCGGGCGACGGCCAGAGCCCGGGAAAGAGTCAGGTGAGCATCACGGTCGAAGGCGGCTTCCGCGTCATCCGCGCCAACGGACTGCCGGACCATGCGCCGGGACAGTTTCCCAATCGCGGCAACCCGAATGTCGTCGCGGCGCAAAGCTACAACTACCGTGTGGCGCTGGCGCCGAAGGAGAACGCCACGTTCACCAAGCTCGTCATGCACCCATTCGGCATCGCGCTCAATGGCGTCGTCTTCGACCCCGGCGCAGCGGAGTGGTGGCAGATGGACCCGCGCTCGGGCTGGACGCTGGACCCCATCAGCGGCTCGCAGAAGCTGGGCGTGGACCGGCACAACGCGCACGTCCAGCCCACCGGCGCGTATCACTATCACGGGATGCCCACGGGCCTGGTGGAGAAACTCACCGGCGGCAAGGAGAAGGTCGTCCATGTCGGCTGGGCGGCGGATGGGTTTCCGATTTACGGGCCGTGGGACTACGCCGACGCCAAGAGCACGAACAGCGCGGTGAGGCGGATGAAGTCGGGCTACAAGCTGCGCGAGGGCACGCGCGCGAGCGGGCCGGGCGGGAAGTTCGATGGCAGCTACGTGGAGGACTTCGAGTTCGTGAAGGGCGCGGGCGATTTGGACGAGGCGAACGGGCGTTTTGGCGTGACGCCGGAGTTCCCGCAGGGCACATATCACTACGTGTTGACGGACGATTTCCCGTTCATCCCGCGCCAGTTCAAGGGCGCGCCGGACAGCAGCTTTTTCCGGCGCGGACCGGGGCCGGTGCGCTTCGGCGCGGGGGACGTGGGCTTCAAGGGCGGGCCCGGCGCAAAGGGGCCGCCGGGCAGGGGCAGGCCATTCTAACCCAACTTCTTCAAATGGCTGAAACCGCCTCTCACCGCCGCAGTGATTCGACTGTCCCGACGCTCATCGTCGCCACGCGACGCGAGCGGGACGTGCGCCCGCACCGGCTGCAGCAAATTGAAGGCACCGGCGCCCCGCGGCTCATCCCGCTGGACCGCGAAGAGTTCGTCATGGGCCGCGACGAGGCGGCGAACATCCGCATCAACTCACCGCGCGCGTCGCGCCGGCACGCGCTCATCCGCCAGCACGAGGAGGGTTTCGAGCTGCTGGACAACGAGAGCCGCAACGGAGTCCTGCTCAACGGGCTGAAGGTCCATTCGGCCGTGCTGCGAGACGGCGACGTGGTGCAGGTGGCCGACGGGGTGTTCCTCTATCACGAGAGCTGACCATGCCGATGATTGTCAAATTCTGGGGCGTGCGCGGGTCCATCCCGACCACCGCGCAGTGGGCGCGCGTGCATGGCGGCAACACGCCGTGCGTGGAGGTGCGGTGTGATGACGCGGTGTTCATCTGCGACGCGGGCACGGGCATCCGCGAGCTGGGCCGCGACTTGCGCCGGCGCTCGCCCGCGCCCAAGGCGGCGCACCTCTTCCTGAGCCACCTGCACCTCGACCATGTGCAGGGCCTGCCCTTCTTTCTCGCGGCGGTGCCCGACCTGCGCGTGCATGTCTATGGCGTGTCCGATGACGACACGAGCCGCAGACGGCTGCTCTCTGGTGAGCTTGGGGCGGAGTTCTTCCCGCAAAACTCATCCGAGCCGCGCGCGAGCCTGACCTTTGACCATCTCGAGGAGGACGCCCGGAACGTCAGCGGCGTGCGGGTGAGGAGCTTTCCGCTCCAGCATCCCGGCGGCTGCCACGGATTCTCATTCGAGTGCGACGGGCGGAAAGTAGTTTATGCCTCGGACGTGGACTTGGAAGCCGGCGCGGCCGGCGGGAAGGAGCGCACCGCCACCGGCGACGTGTTGACGCTGCGGTCCGTGCCTCGCGCGCTGCTGAACGCGGCGCGCGGCGCCGACCTGTTAATCGTGGACGGCCAATTCAACGACGCGCAGTATCGTGCGCACATGGGCAGCGGACATTCGAGTTGCCTCACGGCCACGGACCTCGCCATCCAGGCGGACGTGAAGAACCTCGCGCTGTTCCATCACGACCCTGACGACCGCGACTCCGACGTGGATGCAAAGGTGAGGCTCTGCCTTGCGCGCGCCTCCAAGCTCGGGGCCGATCTGCCCATCTTCGCCGCGCGCGAGGGCGTGGCGCTGAAGTTCTGACCGCATGAACGAGACGATTTCTGATTCCGCGCCTGACCCGCGCCGCGCCGCGCCCAGCCCGCTGGACTCGAACGACGAGACGCTGGCCAGCGGACAAGTGCCGCGCGGGCCGGCGGCCCCTTCTGCGGGATCGGCGCTTGCATTCAGCAGCAAGGAACGCGACCTCTCCGGCGCGCAGCTCGGCGAATACCGGCTCGTGCGCAAGATCGCCGTGGGCGGCATGGGCGAGGTTTATGAGGGCGTGCAGCTCAAGCTCGACCGCCGCGTGGCGGTGAAGCTCCTCTCCGAGGAGCTTTCGCGGGAGAAGGAGTTCCTCGCCCGCTTCGAGCGCGAGGCCAAGTCCGCCGCCGCGCTCAATCACCCGAACGTCGTCCAGGTCTATGACTACGGCTGTGCCGAGGGGCAGTATTACTTCGTGATGGAGCTTGTGGACGGCGTGGACTTGTCAATGCACGTCAAGGAGCACGGCAAGGTTCCCATCCCCGAGGCGCTGGGTTACTTCGAGCAGGCAGTCAACGCCCTCAAGTTCGCGGCGCGCCACGCCATCATCCACCGCGACGTCAAGCCGGCCAACCTGATGCTCACGCGGGACGGAACAGTGAAGGTCTCCGACCTTGGCCTCGCCAAAAAGCTCACCGACGACTCCGACGTGACGATGACCGGTGTGGGCATGGGATCGCCGCACTTTCTCGCGCCGGAGCAGGCGGACGACGCCGCCCATGTGGACCACCGCGCGGACATTTATTCCCTTGGCGTCACGCTGCTGTTCCTGCTCACGGGCAGGCGGCCGTATGAAGGCGCTTCCAATTTCTCGGTCGTGCTCGCGCACGCGAACAAGCCGCTGCCCACGGGCTTCGACCTGGGCACGCCGCTGCCCGACGAGCTGGAGCGCTTCATCAAGCGCATGACTGCGAAGCACCCGGCGGCGCGGTATCAGGACTACGAGGAGCTGCTCGCGGACTTGCAGCGCGTGAAGGCCGGCCACGGCCTGAGCCTGAACCTTGGCCTGATGGCGCGTGATCCGCGCAACCTCCAGCGTCTCGCCATCACGGCTGTGACCATCCTCATCGCCGCGCTGGCTGTGCCGTTGCTGCTGCCGGGCAAAAAGCCCGCCTTGACTGCCCCGGCCAAATCCGGAGCCGCGCCGTCTGCCGATCCTCGGCCGAGCCAAGTCCCACCTGTTCCTGCGGATCGCGAGGAACGGCCTCGCTTCGGTGGAACTGCGGCCCCGGCCAGGAAATTGAAAGGGAGAGACACGGAGGGCCGCATCGAGCTTCCGTTCCCGCCGCCGCCGCAAAAAATCCACAACCCGCTCAAGGATGGCCCGATTCCCGAGATGATGGCCGAGGCGGACCGTTATGCCGCGCAGAACAAGGACATGCTAACAGGCATCGTGGACCGCTACTGGCAGATCACCCGCAAGGCGGAGGGCACATCTTTGCAGGCCGAGGCCCAGCGCAAGACTGACAACGCGATGCTCACCCACGAACTCAAGAGCCACGAGCTCATCGAGAAGCTGCAGGCGCAGATGGAATCCCTCCTCCAGCAGGGCAAGGCGCAGGAGGCCTACAACGCCTGGCGCGCGTATCCCACCGACTGGCGCACCCGCGAAACTGACGAGGAAATCGTCCGCATTCTGAACCAGTTCATGCCGTCGCAATTTGAACCGACGCAGAAATGAGACCCCGCCCCACCGCAGCCTGTGCCGCCGGTTTCCAACCGCCGGTCACTGCTCCCGTCCCCATCCGGAGGAGCTTTCAAGCCGCCGGCACGCGCTGCTCGGCCACGTTTGCGGTGCTCTTTGCCACACTGTCCACCACGCTTGCCGCCGACGCGGACTGGCCTCGCTTCCGTGGCCCGAACGGTTCTGGCATCGCCGCCGGCGCGCAGCCACCGACGACTTGGAGCGACGTGCAGAATCTCAAGTGGAAGACCGGGCTGCCCGGACCCGGAACGTCCAGCCCCATCGCCGTCGGCGACCGTGTGTTTGTGACCTGCTGGTCCGGCCCGGGCGTGACCGGTGGAAAAAACTTGTTGAGCCGTGAGCTGGTCTGCGTGGACCGCGAGAGTGGCACGTTGAAATGGGCGAAGTCTGTCGCGGGCGAATCCCCGGTTGATGGATACGAGGGTTACCTGCCTGAGCACGGCTACGCCAGCCACACGCCCACGAGCGATGGCGAACGCGTCTTTGTCTATTACGGACGCGGCGGTGCGGCGGCCTTCGACCTCGATGGGAACCAGCTCTGGCACGTGAGGCTGGGCAACAGCGCGAACCAGAAGAACTGGGGTTCCGCCGCCAGCCCCGTGCTCTACAAGGACACCGTCATAATCACCGCGTCCGAGGAGGCGCACGCCATCGTCGCGCTCGACAAGCTGACTGGGAAGGAAGTCTGGCGCGCTCCCGGCTCCGCGCTTGATTACGTCTTCGGCACGCCCGTCCTCGCCGGCACCACCACGCAAGCAGAGCTGGTCTTTTCGCTGCCGGAAGAGTTGTGGGCGCTGAATCCTGACACCGGCAAGCTCCGCTGGTTTGCCACATCCAGCCTGCCCGGCAACATTGCGCCCAGCGTCGTCGCGGGCGAGGGAGTCGTCTTCGCGTTCGGCGGTTTCCCGCAGCTCGGCGCGGTCGCGGTGAAGACCGGCGGCAAGGGCGATGTGACGAGTTCGCACCGGCTCTGGCAGACGCGCAACAGCACCTACGTCCCCACGCCCGTCTTGCACGAGGGCCGGCTCTACGTCGTGACCGACCAGGGCTTCGCGCTCTGCCTCGATGCGAAAACCGGCGAGCAAGTCTTCAAGGAACGCCTTCCCGGCGCGAGCGCCACAGGTCGCGGCGGCAAGCCCTTCTACGCCTCGGCTGTCATGGCGAACGGCCACATCTACGCGGTCAGCCGACGCAACGGCACGTTTGTCATCGAGGCCAGCCCGCACTTCAAGCTCGTCGCTCAAAACTCTCTTGCCTCCGACTCGACGCAGTTCAACGCCACGCCTGCCCTCAGCGGCAGACAGCTCTTCCTGCGCTCGGACAAATTCCTCTACTGCGTCCAGGCGGGCGCGAAGCTTTGACTCGCAACCATCAACCAAGCTCCCCATGAAGAAACTCCTGCCATCCCTCATCGCCGCCGCTCTGGGCGTCTCCCTCGTCACCACCTCGGCGCAAGACAAGCAGCGCCCGCCCCAGGGCCGCGATGGCGGCCAGCCCGGCCAGCCCGGACGGCAGGGCGGTGGCCCCGGCGGACCGGGCGGTGAAGGCGGCTTCCGCCCGCCCAAACCTCCCATTGAGGCGGCGCTCGATGTCAATGGAGACGGCATCATAGACGCAAAGGAACTCGCCGCCGCCGCCGCCGCGCTCAAGAGGCTCGACAAGAACGGCGACGGACAACTTACCGAGGACGAGTATCGTCCAGCGCGCCCGCAGGCTGGGCCGGGTGGACAAGGTGGACAGGGCGGCTTCGGTGGCCAACGCGGCAGCCCCGGACAAGGCGGCGGCCCCGGAGAGAAAGGCGGCGAGCCACGTCGCCCCGAAGGTCAGCCGGGCGGTGGCGGTGGACCGGGTGACAAGCCCGGCGCTGATAGCGACTTCATCACGCGCCTCTTCCAGAACGACAAGAACAAGGACGGCAAGCTGACGAAGGACGAGCTGCCCGAGGCAATGCAAGGCATCTTCGAGCGGGCGGACGTGAACCGCGACGGGGCGATTGACCGCAAGGAAGCGGAGGCACTCGCCGCGCGCATGAAGCAGCGCGGCGGAAGCCCGGGCAACGACGGCAAGCGGCCGCCGTTGGAGAAGTGAGTTGTGGCGGCGCTCTGTGAGCGCTGTCGCCCGGCCCGGCGGTCACAGGCCTCCGCCCCAAAAAGAAGTTGTGTCAACACCCGTCATCACCATTGCGCAGATGCGCGGGTGGGAGCAGACCACCTGGGCAACCGGCTTGTCCGAGGAGTCGGTGATGCGGCGCGCGGGACAGGCGGTCGCGCGCTGCGCGCTGCGGATGACGCGGCCCGGCGCGGAGATTCTCGTCCTCGCTGGCAAGGGCCACAACGGCGACGACGCGCGCTTCGCCGCCGAGCACCTGGCCGGGCGGACGGTGCGCCTGGTGAACGTGACCGACCCGGCGGCGGCAGTGACGGAGGTGCGTGACTTCGCCGGAGCGTTGCTCGTGGACGGGCTGTTCGGCATCGGCTTGAGCCGGGCGCTGGAGGGCGGGTGGCTGCGGCTGGTGCAGGCGTTGAACCAGTCGCGTGTCCCGATCCTCGCGGTGGATGTGCCGTCCGGCTTGAACGCAGACACGGGCGAGCCGCTCGGCGACGCGGTGCGTGCGAGCGTGACGGTGACGTTTGGCGCGATGAAACAAGGGCTGTTGTTTGCGCAGGCCGCGTCGTTCACCGGACAGATGGAGGTGGCGGCGGACATCGGGCTGGTGACTTGTCCCTTCAAGACTGAGTTGAACTGGACCGAGCCCGAGGATTTCGCGCACTTCCCGCCGCCGCGTCCGGTGGAGGGGCACAAGGGAACCTTCGGCCATCTCGCCATCTTCTCGGGGAGCCATGGCTATCACGGCGCAGCAGTGCTGGCCGCGCGCGGGGCGCTGCGGGCGATGCCGGGGCTGGTGAGCGTGTTCTCGACGGAGCGCGCGTATCCGCTCGTCGCGGCGCAGCTCGCGCAGGCAATGGTGCATCCGTGGACACCTGCAACGCCGTTGCCGAAGTCGTGCTCCGCGATTCTGATTGGCCCCGGTCTCGCGGGCGTGGACGTGCCGAAGCAACTGGTTCAGGAATCTGGTCGTCTCTGGCACGAGTCGCCGCTGCCGGTCATCGCGGACGCGAGCGCGTTGTCGTGGCTGCCGCCGGGGCCGACGCCCGCTGGCGCGGTGCGCGTGGTCACGCCGCATCCCGGCGAGGCGGCGGCGATGCTGGGCATCGCGAAGGCCGGCATGCTCTCCGACCGCGCGGAGACACTGCGGGAGATCGCGCGGACGCATGGCGGTTGCTGGGTGGTGCTGAAGGGCCGGCACACGCTCGTCGGTCACGGGCAGGGCGAGTTGTCAGTGAATTCCTCCGGCAATCCGCAGCTCGCGCAGGGCGGCAGTGGCGACGTGCTGGCGGGCTATCTCGGCGGCTGGCTCGCGCAACCGCGTCTGCACGACGACACGGGTTTGCTCATCCGACACGCGGTTTGGGAGCATGGCCATGCGGCGGATTTGTTGTCGGCACGGCTGCGGGCGTGGGAGATGTCGGAGCTGGTCGAGCTGCTTGGCAACTCGGAGCTGGCTGGCCAGAGATGAACGGCCCCACGAAACTTTACCGGGTTAAGACACCGTCTTTTTGCTCGCCTTCCGCGCTGTAAAATGAATCCTCTGCGAATCAATCATAGCGTGGCTGAAACCCAATTTCTGACTGCAACAATGAACAGTCTGTGCTTGCCCAAGCCAATTTGAAGCGGCCGCCCCAACGGCCACACAACCACCCAACATGGACCCCACAGCTCAACCGCACGCAGGCACCGCCGACAAAAAAGCCCCGCCACCACCGAAGCAGGAGGTTCACTGGCACAAGGCTCTGTTTTGGAATGCTCTGGGATTCATCACCATCGTCATGGTCCTGTGGGCCGACAAGCTGTTCGGTGTCTGGGAGCACCTTGGCGTGAGCGAGGAGAACCAGGAAACCTATCTCGAGGTCGCGGCGAAGTCCGGCGTCGTCATCCTGCTGTGGATTTTCTCAGCCTACAAAATCTACCTCATCGTCTCGCGGTTGAGCTACCTGGAGTCCTTCCTCCATGTGTGCGCGTGGTGCCGGAAGATCGAGGCGGAGAACAAATGGCTGACGGTGGAACAGCACTTCGCCCAGCAGACCGGCGTGAAGGCCTCGCACGGCATCTGCCCGGAATGCGCCAAAAAACTGGAGCAGGAGTATTCGCAGCCGCCGGGTTGATCCAACGGGGAGATTGATAAGGAGAGCACGAGGGCAGGAGGAATGATGAGCGGAGGCACCGCGTCTTTTCCTGCTTTCCTGCTCTCCTTATAGGTTTCCTCCCCCTTCGTCGGGATTTCAGCCGACCTCCACCGGCAGGAACACTGTGAAGGTTGTTCCATGTCCGGGTTCGCTTTCCACCCGGATGCCACCTTTGGCCTGTGACACCAGCCGGCGGACGATCGCCAGCCCCAGCCCCGTGCCCTCGCCCGGGGCCTTGGTGGTGAAGTAGCTCTCGAAGATTTTTTGAAGGACTTGATTGGGTATGCCCGGTCCGTTGTCGCTCACGCGCAGTGCAATCATCGGCGGCTCGTTGACGAAGCTCTCACGGTTGGCGAACGCGCTGCACGGGGAGTCGGCCAGCGCCGCGGGGGGGACCGCGTCGTCGAGATACTCGCCAAAGACCTCGACGTGCAGGGGATTGGGAGAGGCTTGAAACGCGTTTGTGATGAGGTTCAACAGGACCTGGATCAGGTCCGTCCCGTTCATGCGCAGGGTGAGGTCGGCTGGCATGAGCTGGACGGAAAGCTGGTGGCGCTTGCCGCTGGGGTGTGAGCGAAGCAGCTCGCGCACGTCTGTCAGGACCTGGTTGAGCCGCACGGCCTGCCGTTGTGTGGACCGCTCGCGGGCGTAGTTGAGATAGCGGCGCGAAATCTCCATGCAGCGCGCGACTTGGAGGTTCACGCGGTCGAGCTGTTCCTTCACGGCATGGGGCGCCCCGCCGCGTGTGGCCTCCAGGTCCATGCTCACCATCTGCAGCATCACCGAGACGGCGGTGAGAGGGCTGCCGATGTCGTGCATGACGCTGGCGTAAATCTCGTTCTGCGAGCGCGCCATCTCGCCCTGCAACTGTTGCTTCCTCAGTTCTTCCTGAAGTTCCTGGACGCGCCGCGAGCCATCGGTCATCGCCTCGTTCAGCGTGCGCCGTTTCACGGCGTTGGCGACGGCGTCGCGCAGGACGGTGATTTCGAAGGGCTTGTTCAGGTAGTCACACGCGCCTTGGCGGAGGGCCTGCCGCAAGGTGTCCGGCGTCTCGTAGGCCGTGAGCATCACCACCTCGATGCGCGGGTCGAGATTCTTGAGGTGGCCGAGCAATTCCGTGCCGGACATGCCAGCCATGCGGATGTCCAGCACGGCGGCGTCCACGCGGCGGCTCTTGGCGATCTCCAGCGCCTCGGTGCCACTGCTGGCCAGCACCACATCGTAAAGCTCCTTGAAGACGATGCGCAGGGACTGGCGCGGCCCATCCTCGTCGTCCACCACCAGCAGCGTGGGGCGCGGCGCGGAGGCTTCAGAAACGATAGCCGACCGAAGCGGTGAGGGCGTGGCTGAGGAATGAATAGCGACCATTGGCAGTGGCTGATGGGGGTGGAAACGCGAGTGGAAAGGCCAGCGTGTTGCCGGCCACGGTTCTGCTGGGTCCCCAAGCCAACTGATATGCCACATCCCAGCTCACGCGGGTTTGCTGGCGTCCGACTCCAAGACTGAAGATGTGCCGGTCCGAGTCCGGCACGAGCGGCGAGAAGTTTGCATCCGGCACCGAGTTCTCGCTGAAGATGTAGCCCGCGCTCGCGTGCCAGCCGCCCTCGAAGCGGCGTGTCACGCCGAACTCGTAGAACCAGCTCGAGCGCCAGTTGAACGGCGCGGGAAACGTGCCGGCGGGCTGCACGAAGTTCACCGTGGTCAGCCGGCTCCACTCGGTCCAGTCCGCGTTGAACTCCAGGTTCCAGCCCGGCGTCGGGCGGAACGAGTAGCCAAAGACGATGTGGCGCGGGAAGGGAATCCGAGCGTTCGCCGCGCCGGTCACATCGAAGGCTGCCACCCCCGTGCCGGTGGTGGTCGAGGAGCCGGAGAAATTCTGCGTCGTCGGGCTGCGGTAGTTCACGCCCACGGAGTGCTGCTTCATAGGCTGCCAGAGCAGTCCCAGGTTGAAGCCCGCGTCGATGTCCTCGCCCTTGAAGCGGTTCACGCTGGCGGGCGCGCCAGTGATTGCCTGCTGGCGGATTTCCATGTTCGCGTAGTTCAGCGTCAGCCCGGCGGCGAGGGACAAGGTGGGATGCACCTGCCACGCCGCGACCGGGTTCAGCGACATATGGGTCATCTTGCCAAACACCGGGCCGAACACCGGGTTGGCCGGCCATTCCAGCGCCAGGCCGTATGGCGCGTAAAGCCCCACCCCGAAGGCCAGCGGCTGCTCCTTCATCCCGTAGGCGTAGTAAAACTGCGGCGCAAACTCCACGCGGCCCCTCGTCCTGAACTCCGCGCCCGCAGGTGACGTGAACTCGGACTTAAGCGCGATGGAATATCCGCCGATGCGCAGGTGATGGCCCTCCAATTGCGTCAGTCCGGCCGGGTTGTAAAAAATGGCGGAAGGATTGTCCGCCGTCGCGGCGAAGGCATTTCCCCGCGCCGTGGCGAATGGATCCTGGTCAGCGATGCGGATGCCCAGCGCCCATGCGGGCGCTGCGGCACCGCCCACGCACAATCCGCCCAGCACTGCCAACGTCGCTTGTCTGCTCAAGACAGGTGGAAACACGCCGCGAGTCTTCGTCAGAAGCTGGCGACGCGGCAAGCAGGATTTCCGCACGGTTGAATTTGGCTGACTGCCCGGCGCGTCCGTGCCAAGGATTTGCCGCGCGACCAAACGTCCGCCACCCGGAGAAACAAGATGGAAATGGCCCCCAACTGCCCGCCCTCGACGAACGAGGAGACCAGCACCTTCCGCCTGCTGCGGCAGGCGGCGCAGGGCGGCCTCTCCCCTGAGCAGGCGATCCAGTTGCAGCGCGCCACCTCCGACGCGCTGGGCCATCAGGCCGCCATCCTCGTCGTGGACGACGACGACCCGATGCGCATGGTGCTCATGCTCACGCTCCGCGCGCTGGGCTACCAGAATCTCGCCGAGGCCGCCGACGGCGAAGCTGCGCTGGCCGCGCTGCGCGACCGGGATTTTGACCTGCTCGTGTCGGACATCCAGATGCCCGGCATGGACGGCTTCGCCCTGCTGACGGCCATCAAGAGCGACCCGTTCCTGCGTCATCTGCCCGTCATCGTCGCCTCCGGCATGAACGAGCTGGAGGCCGTCGCGCGCTGCATCGAGATGGGCGCCGAGGACTTCCTGCCCAAGCCCGTCAACTCCACCATCCTGCGCGCGCGCGTCACCGCCTCGCTCGAACGCAAGCGCCTGCGCGACCTCGAACGCCTCCGCCTCATCGAGCTGCAGCAGGAAAAACAGCTCCTCGAAATCGAAAAGGAAAAATCCGAGCGCCTCCTGCTCAACATCCTCCCGCTCGCCATCGCCGAGCGCCTCAAGCACGGCGAGCGCACCATCGCCGACAGCTTCGCAGAGGTCACCGTCCTCTTCGCCGACATCGTCAACTTCACCACGCTCGCCAACCTGACGGACTCGGGGGAGCTGGTCGCGCTGCTCAACGACCTCTTCTCCCGCTTCGACCAGCTCACCGAGCGGCACGGGCTGGAGAAAATCAAGACCATCGGCGACAGCTACCTCGTCGTGGGCGGCCTGCCGGTGCCGACCGCCGACCATGCCGAGGTCGTGGCGGCGATGGCGTTGGAGATGCTGGCCGCCACCGCCGACCTCAACCGCGAGCGCGGCACCAGCCTCGCGCTCCGCATCGGGCTGAACACCGGCCCCGTCGTGGCCGGGGTCATCGGGCGCAAGAAATTCACCTACGACCTCTGGGGCGCGACAGTCAACCTCGCCAGCCGGATGCAATCCTCCGGCGTCCCAGGCCACGTCCACATCTCCGAGGGCACCCGCCTCCTCCTCGGCGACAAGTTCCCCGTCACCGCGCGCGGCACCGTCCTGTGCAAGGGCCTCGGCGAAGTGCGCTCGTATCTGCTGGAGGGGAAGAAGGACGAAGCTGGGTGAGGGAATCATCCTCACGCCACCACCTGCCGCACCACGTTCCCATACACGTCCGTCAGGCGGAAATCGCGGCCGTTGTGGCGAAAGGTCAGCTTCTCGTGGTCGAAGCCCAGCAGGTGCAAAATCGTCGCGTGCAAGTCGTGGATGTGGACCTTGTCCTCGACCGCTGCCGCACCGAGCTCGTCCGTCTTGCCGTGCGCCACGCCGCCTTTCACTCCGCCACCCGCGAGCACGACGCTCATCGCCTTTGCGTTGTGGTTGCGGCCCGGGTTGCCCGCCGCGTTGCCGTCCGCCGCAGGCGTGCGCCCGAACTCGCCGCCCCAGATCACCAGCGTGTCGTTGAGCATCCCGCGCTGCGCGAGGTCGGTGAGCAGCGCGGCAGCAGGCTTGTCGATGTCCCCCGCCGTGCGCCTCATGTTGGTCGCCATGTTGTTGTGATGGTCCCAGCCGCCGTGCCACGCCTGCACGAAGCGCACGCCCTTTTGCAGCAGCCGCCGCGCGATGAGCATCTGCCGGCCCTGCTGCGTGTTCGTGCCGTAGAGGTCGTGCATCGCCTGCGGCTCCTTCGTCAGATCGAACGCGTCCACCGCCTCCATCTGCATCTGGAACGCGAGCTCATACGCCTGCAAGCGCGCCTCAAGCTGCCCGTCCTTCCGCATCTTCTGCGCGTGAACTTCGTTGAGCTGGTGCAGCAGGTCGAGCTGCCGCCGCTGCTCGGGGAGCGAGACGAATTTGTTGCGGATGTTCTCGATGAGTTCCTCCGGGCGGTTGCGCGTGGAGTTGACCGCAGTGCCCTGAAACGCGCCGGGCAGGAACGCCGAGCGGAGGTTCTGCGCGTCCACGTTACCAGGCGAGAGCGCGACGAAGCCGGGCAGGCTCTGGTTCTCGCTGCCGAGTCCGTAGAGCGTCCACGCGCCGACGCTCGGCCGCGAGAAGCGCAGCGAGCCGGTGTTCATGAAGATCGTCGCCTGATCGTGTGCAGGGATGTCCGTGTAGGTCGAGCGGATGACCGCGAGCTTGTCCGCGTGCTGGCTGAGGGCTGGCCAGACCTCGCTGATTTCGAGGCCGGACTTGCCCTGCTTGGAAAACTGAAATGGTGACGCGAACGCCGTCCCTCCGCCAGGCAGCGACTTGCCGTCAAACTTCGTCAGCTCCGGCTTCGGGTCCCAAGTGTCGAGGTGCGACGGCGCGCCCTGCGCGAAGATGTGCAGCACGCGCTTGGCCTTGGCCGGAAAGTGCGGCTTCTTCGGCGAGAGAGGCGAGGTGGAGTTGACCTCGGCGGCCTGTCCCGGCAGCGCGGGCATCACGCCAAGCCCCGCGAGCGCGGTGAGGCTCATCGCGCCGAAGCCGAGGCCTGACTGCGCAAGAAACTCGCGGCGGGTGCGGAACAAGTCGGCGGGCGCGGGCGGAGTGCAGAGGCCGGACGGAAAGGTGTTCATGGCGCGACGGATTTGGGTTTGCTGCGCTGAACGTGCCACAACCCGCGCCGCTGACAAATCCGCATTTGACCGGAGAGCTTTCTCGTAGTTGCGACCTTCAGGTTGCGAATCACCCAAGCGCGGCGTGAAGGCTGCGACTACGGCAAGCCCTTGGTTTCGGATTGAAGAAGCCTCCGCCGCCAGCCATAAACCCGCCCCAATGAGCACCACCTTTGTCCGTCTCGCCTGCGCCTGCCTCGCACTCGCCCCGCTGGCCGCTCGCGCCGCTGACTTGCTCCCGCCCGGCCATCGTCCGAGATCGCCCGGCGTCCATGCGCTCCTCGGCGCGCAGGTCCACGTCAACCCGAGCAACTACTGGAACAACGCCACCGTGGTCATCCGCGATGGCATCATCGAGGCCGTCGGGCGCGATGTGAGGCTGCCCGCTGACGCGCGTATTTGGAACGCCAGCAACTCCGTCATTTACGCCGGCTTCATTGACCCCTACCTCAGCATCACCGGCACGAACGCGCCGGTCTCGACGACGCACATTGACCCGATTGACGGCCTGACGAGCGGCATCGGCTTCCTCGGCGTGGACAGCCAGGAGAAGGCGCGGCTCCAGCCTGGCGCAGGCTACGAGGTCGCCAGCGTCACGCCGCACGCTCGTGTCGCGGCGGGCTACACGCCGGCGGGCAAGACGCTCGAAGGCTTGCGCGAACTCGGCTTCACCTCCGGCAACGTCGTGCCTGCGAAAGGAATTCTCCGTGGCTCCAGCGCGTTCGTGAACCTCAGCGACGCGCCGCCGAACGTGGCGATTCTCCGCGCGGACACGCACCAGCACATCGCGTTCGAATCGCAGGAGGTTTATCCCAAGTCGCTCATGGGCACGATAGCCGTCGTGCGTCAGACCTTCGCCGACGCGCGCCACTACGTCCTCGACCAAGCCGACTACCGCGCCAAGCCCACCGCCCGCAAACGTCCCGACCTCAACCCCGCGCTCGACGCGCTCGCGCCCGTCATCAACAAGCAAACGACCGTCGTCTTCGAGCCGGGCAGCGTGCTGATGTGCGACCGCGCGGCGCGGCTCGCGCGTGAAGTGGGGCTGAACTTCGCCGTGGTCGCCAGCGGCCACGAGTGGCGTCGGCCCGACTTGATGAAGGTGGCGAAAGCGCCGTTCATCGTGCCGCTGAACCTGCCCTCGGCTCCGAAGCTCCCGGATGAGGACGACTGGCTGGATGTCTCCCTCGACCAACTCCGCCACTGGGATTGGGCGGCGGAGAACGCGGCGTTGCTGCGCGCACAGGGGCTTGAAGTCGCGCTCACCACGCACGCGCTCACGGACCGGAAAGTTTTCCGCAGGAACCTCCGCCTCGCGATGGACCGCGGTCTGTCGGAGCGCGACGCGTTGGCCGCGCTTACCACGGTTCCGGCGAAGCTCTGCGGCGTGGCGGACCGGCTCGGGACAATTGAGAAGGGGAAGATTGCGAACCTCACCGTGGTCGATGGCGCGGGCTACTTCGACGCGGACGCGAAGGTGAAGCAGGTGTGGATTGACGGCCAGGTCTTCGAGACGCAGCCGGCCAAATCCCCTGTAGGTGCCGACGTGAGGAGGCTCACTTCAAAGTCTTCTGAAGCGCCAAAGCAGCCGGAGAAAAAGTTAGAGACTTCTGGCGTCGTCTCCTACGTGGGCAAGGAGGCCGCCACGAAACCCGACGCCTCCAAGAAGAAGGCCGACCTCGCCGCGCTTCAGAAGCTTCGCGTGGCGCAACCACCCATCGCATCGCGCGGCTCCCTCGCCTCGCCCAAGACCGTCCTCGTGCTCAACGCCACCGTCTGGACCTGCGGCCCTGCTGGCCGGATCGAAGGCATGGACGTGCGTTTCAACAACGGGAAGGTCGAGTCCGTCAGCAAGCATCCGTCGTTGAGCAAGGAGACTCTCGCGCGGCTGCACGTCAGCTCGGACACCATCGTCATTGACGCGACCGGCAAGCACCTCACGCCCGGCCTCATTGATGCCCACAGCCACACGGCGATTCTCGGCGGCGTCAACGAAGGCACGCTGCCTTCCACCGCGATGGTGCGCATCGCCGACGTGGTGAACTCGGAGACGGAGAACTTGTTTCAGCAGCTCGCCGGCGGCTTGACGATGGCGAACCTGCTGCATGGCTCGGCGAATCCCATCGGCGGACAGAACAGCGTCATCAAGCTGCGCTTCGGCGCGGGGCCGGAGGCGCTGAAGTTCACGAACGCGCCGTCGGGCATCAAGTTCGCGCTCGGTGAAAACGTGAAGCAGTCGAACTGGACCGAGCGGCAGTCGCGCTTCCCGCAGACGCGCATGGGCGTGCCGACCTTCTACGTGAACCGTTTCACGGCGGCGCGCCAGTATCTCGACGAGTGGTCAGAGTATGCGCGCAAGGGCGGCGTGCCTCCGCGCACGAACCTGGAGCTTGAGGCGCTGGGCGAGATCCTCAACGGCACGCGGCTCATCCACTGCCACAGCTATCGCGGCGACGAAATCATCGCGTTCCTCCGTGTGTGCGAGAGCTTCGGCGTGCGCGTGGCGACGCTCCAGCACGTCCTCGAAGGCTACAAGGTGGCCGATGAAATCGCGAAGCACGGCGCGGGCGGCTCGTGCTTCACGGACTGGTGGGCCTACAAGTTTGAAGTGTGGGACGCGATCCCCTATGCCGGCAGCCTCATGCGCGACCGCGGCGTGAACGTCTCGTTCAACTCCGACTCCTCCGAGCTGGCGCGGCGCATGTATCTCGAAGCGGCGAAGGCCGTGAAATACGGCGGCACGCCGGAGACCGAGGCGCTGAAGTTCGTGACGATGAATCCGGCGAAGCAGCTCGGCGTGGACAAGTGGGTCGGTTCGCTGGAGCCGGGCAAGGACGCGGACTTCGTGCTCTGGTCGCACTCACCGCTGGCCTACAACACCGTCTGCGAGCAGACGTGGATCGAGGGCCGGAAATACTTCGACCGCGTCGCCGCCGCAGAGCGCGCGGTGACACTGGCGAAGGAACGCACCGACTTGATTGCGAAGGCGAAGAAAGTTGCCTCGCTCTCCGGCGGAGGCGGCGAAGGTGGCGCGGCCGCGCAGGCCGCGTTCTTTCAGCGCGCATTGGAAAAGCTGCACGAGCTGGGCATCGCCGAGTGCCTGGACTGCAAGCTGAACCGGAAGTCTGAATGAGCGACGACCGTTTCGGTGGCATCGCGCGGCTGGTGGGCGTGGAGGGATTGCAGCGGCTCCGCGCCGCGCACGTCTGCGTCGTGGGCATCGGCGGCGTCGGGTCGTGGGCGGTGGAGGCGCTGGCGCGGTCAGGGATCGGCGCGATGACATTGATCGACCTCGATGAAGTCTGCGTGACGAACATCAACCGCCAGCTTCACGCGCTGGATGGCACGGTGGGCCGTGCAAAGGTCGAGGTGATGGCGGAGCGCATGCGGCTCATCAACCCTGAGTGCCGCGTCTCACCGGTCGCGGAGTTTTTCACGGAGGCGAATTCACAGCGGCTGCTCGCGCCGGAGTTCGACTTTGTGGTGGACGCGATGGATGCGCTCGCAAACAAGTGCCGGCTGCTGGCGCTTTGTCAGACACGGAGGCTGAGGGTGATTTCCTGCGGCGCGGCGGGTGGCCGGCTGGACGCGACGCAGGTGCGGGTGGCCGACTTGGCGGACGTGTCGCACGACCGGCTGCTGGCCTTGGTGCGCAAGAGGCTGCGGCAGAAGCACGGGTTTTCAAGGACCGGGAAAAGGCTGGACGTGCCGTGTGTGTTCTCGCCGGAGATTCCCGTGACGCCGGAGCCGGCCTCATGCGAGGCGGGAGGGCAGGAAAGCCCGTCGCCGCTGCGGCTGAACTGTGATTGGGGCTACGGCTCAGCGACGTTTGTGACGGGGGCGTTCGGTCTCGCGGCAGCGGGCTGGGTGGTGCGCAGCATTGCCGCCGGTCCATCGCGTGTTTCGCCGTGACCCGATTCGCTGGCCGGGCCAGCCTGCGGCATGGCCAGACTTGCTTCGGTTCAAATCAAAGAATCTCTCCGTGCAGTTCCGCAGTGGCGGCGGAGGGCGTCCATCATCTCCCGCAAGTTCGAGTTCGCGAACTTCGTCGTCGCAATGAAGTTCGTGAACGCCGTCGCCCGCGCAGCGGAGAAGGCGTGTCATCACCCGGACATTTATGTCCGCTGGAACAAGGTGACGCTGGCCCTCACAACGCACGACGCGGGCGGACTGACGGAGAAAGATTTTGCGCTCGCGGCGAAGTTTGACCAGTTGGCCAGCTCGTAGGAGACGACGTGAGCGGTCTCACTTCAAACTCGGAGCTCGGAGCTGGGAACAAAGTTAGAGGCTCCTCACGTCGGCTCCTGCGGATTCCAACGCGCTCTTGGCAGAAGCCGCCAGCGCGCTCACACTGCCCCTCACAGTTCATCGCCACGCCATGCCCCGCGAAGCCATCACCGTCGAGCGTTTCTACACAGATCACTCCGCCAAGCTGGACCTCAAGCTCCTGGGCGGGGCCGCCGGCCTCAAGCGCATCATCCGCGAGCCGACGGTGAACCGCCCCGGCCTCGCGCTGGCGGGGCACACGAAGTATTTCGCACGGCACCGAGTGCAGGTGCTGGGCCATGCGGAGATGACCTATCTCAAGACGCTGCCGCGCGAGGAACGGCGTGACCGCTACGCGACGCTCTTTGGCTACAAGCTGCCGTGCGTCGTCTTCTGCCGCGACCTCGCACCGGACCGCGATTGCCTGCGTGCCGCCGAGGCCCGGGACATTCCCATCCTGAAGTCGTCGCTCATCACGATGAAGTTCATCAACCTCGCCACGCTCGCGCTGGAGATGCTCTTCGCGCCGCGCGCCAGCGAGATGGGCAGCATGGTGGACATCCACGGCGTGGGCGTGCTCATCCGTGGCGACAGCGGCATTGGCAAGAGCGAGAGCATCCTGGCGCTGATCGAGCGAGGTTACAGCCTTGTCTCCGATGACATGACGCGCGTGATGCTGGTGGACGGGCGCGATGTGGTGGGCACCAGCTCCGAGCTGACACGCAACCACATGGAGATTCGCGGCATCGGCATCGTGAACGTGGCGGCGATGTTTGGCGCGAAGAGCATCCGGCAGGAGAAGAGGATTGACCTCGTCGTCACTCTCAAGGCCTGGGACGAGGTGAAGAACGCTGACCGGCTGGGAATGGAGGAGACGTTCCAGGAGATTCTTGGCGTCCCCCTGCCGCACATGACCATTCCAGTGCGGCCCGGACGCGACCTCGCCCGGCTCATCGAGGTGGCCGCGCTCCACACGAAGCTGCGCCGTGCCGGCCACAACCCTGCGAAGGAACTGAACGAGCGGCTGGTGGCCCAGATGGCCGGCCAGCCGCGCGGCCTCTGAAAACAGGCTTCCTAACCACGCCACTCCTGAACCATGCTCCAGCGCAGATGAGCGCAGCGAAGGACAAGGCCAGCGACGCGATGATCACGCGCGAGCTGATCGTCGCCAACAAGGTGGGCATCCACGCCCGGCCTGCCGCGATGTTCGTCAAGATCGCCAGCCGCCACACCTGCGACATTTTCCTGGAAAAGGACGGCGAGAAAATCAACGGCAAGAGCATCATGGGCCTGCTCATGCTTGCCGCTGGCCCCGGCAGCAAGCTCACGCTGGAGGCCTGCGGCAGGGACGCCGCGCAGGCCGTTGCGGAGATCGAGGACTTGTTCCGGCGGAAGTTTGATGAGGAGTGAGGCCAACTGGTTGAAAAGTTGAAAAGTTGAAGGGTGGAAGAGTTGGAGCGTTAAAGCGTGTCCAACTCAACCTTTCCACCCTTCCACCCTTCAACTCCGCTTCCTCAGACTTTGAACCTTGAACTTTGAACGCTGAACTTTAGCTTCCGCCCCGTGTCCGCTCCCGATTTTGACATCCACTACGTCGCGCAACTCGCCCGGCTCAAGCTCTCGCCCGAAGAGGAGACGCAGCTCGGGGCGCAGCTCGGCAACATCCTCGGCTACATCGCGAAGCTCAAGGAAGTGGACGTGACCGGCGTAGAGCCGACCGCGCACGCATTCCCGATGGTGAACGTCTTCCGTGCCGACGAGACAAGTCCCGGCCTCACGAATGAGGACGCGCTCCGCAACGCGCCCAAGCGGGCGAGCGGCCTCTTCATCGTGCCCAAGGTTGTCGAATGAGATTTTTTATTAGGAGAGCAGGAATGCAGGAGAGGACTAGCGCAGGCCCGTTCTCCGCCTTGTCTCCTGCTCTCCTGCTTTCCTTATAGAAAATGCTTCACCGCCTCACCATCCACGAGCTGACTTCCTTGCTCGCCCGCCGCGAAGTGTCCGCTCGGGAGGCCATGCAGTCGTGCCTCGACCAGGTCGCGCGCGTGGATGGCGACATCCGCGCGTTCATCAGCCACAACCCCGCTGACGCACTCGCGCAGGCCGACGCAGTGGACAAGTTGATTTCCAGCGGCGCGGACTTTGCCCGGCAACCACTCCTGGGCGTGCCCATCGCGCTCAAGGACGTGCTCGCGGTCAAAGACCACCCGCTTAACTGCTGCTCGAAAATCCTCGGCAACTTCACCTCGCCCTACGACGCCGCCGTCGTGGAGAAGCTCAAGGCCGCAGGCGCCGTCATCTTCGGCAGGCTGAACATGGACGAGTTCGCGATGGGCAGCTCGACGGAGAACTCCGCCTTTCAGACCACGCGCAACCCGTGGGACATCACGCGCATCCCCGGCGGCTCCTCCGGCGGCAGCGCGGCGGCTGTCGCGGCGGACGAGTGCATCGCGTCGCTCGGCTCGGACACCGGCGGCTCGATTCGCCAGCCAGCAGCGCTGTGCGGGTGCGTCGGGATGAAGCCCACTTACGGACGCGTCTCCCGCTACGGCCTCGTCGCCTTCGCCAGCTCGCTCGATCAGATCGGCCCCTTCACCAAGGATGTGCGCGATGCGGCGAGCTTGCTCGAAGTCATCAGCGGCCACGACCGCCGCGATGCCACGAGCATCCCGCAGCCCGTGCCGGCTTACACGAAGGCGCTCACCGGCGACATCAAAGGCCTGCGCCTCGGCCTGCCGAAGGAATACATGGTGGGTGGCCTCGACCCGCAGGTGAAAGCCGCCGTGGACGCCGCCGTGAAGCACCTTCAATCCCTCGGCGCGAGCGTGCAGGAGATTTCCCTGCCGCACACCGACTACGATGTCGCGGTCTATTACATCATCGCCACCGCCGAGGCTTCCGCGAACCTCGCGCGTTTCGACGGTGTGCGCTACTGCGCGCGCGTGGACGGCGCGGATCCGCTGGCGATGTATGGCAGCACGCGCGGCGCGGGCTTCGGCGCGGAGGTGAAGCGCCGCATCATTCTCGGCACATACGTCCTCAGCAGCGGCTACTACGACGCTTACTACCTGCGCGCGCAAAAGGTCCGCACGCTTATCCGACAGGATTTCTTGAAAGCCTTCGAGCAGGTGGACGCCATCGTCACGCCCACGACTCCGACGCCCGCGTTCAAGGCCGGCGAAAAATCCGGCGACCCGCTTCAGATGTATCTCTCCGACATCTTCACCATCGGCTGCAACCTCGCGGGCATCCCCGGCCTGAGCCTCCCCTGCGGCTTCTCTAACGCCTCTCAACTCTCAACTCAAAACTCTCAACCTCGGCTCCCCATCGGCCTGCAATTCCTCGGCAAACCCTTCGGCGAGGAAACCCTCCTCCGCCTCGCGCATGCCTACGAGCAGAGCACCCCGTGGCACAAGGAACGCGCTCTCTGACCCGCCCCCCCGTGCCGGCGACTTGCAGCCGCCGCGCCTCCACCAGCGATGATGAAAGACGGCGACTGCA
>JACRKB010000192.1 GCA_016235545.1 Verrucomicrobiota bacterium
GCAGTCGCCCTCTGCTAGCAGCGACAACCACGGACGGCTACTGCAAGTCGCCGGCACAGACGAGGGCGCGACGAGCGCCATCGAGATTGAGGCCGAAGCCGCCGCGCCGACAGTCGTGGTCATCGCGCAGAACTTCTACCCAAGCTGGCATGCGACGGTGAACGGCCAACCCGCACCCGTGCTCCGCGCGAACCACGCTTTCCAAGCCATCCCCATCCCTGCCGGCAAGAGCACCGTCCGCCTCGACTACGTGGACTGGCCCTTCCGCATCGGCGCGAGCATCTCGCTGGCGACGATGCTGGTTTGCGTGCTGCTGTGGAAGTGCGGCAATGCTCGTCCATCAGCCCAAAACCAAGATTGACCGTCCTCGGCCACTTGCTACATTGCGCGCCCTTTGGCGGCGAAATTGAGCCGCCAGTCGTATGCGACACACAATCTCAGTGCTGGTGGAAAACAAGTTCGGCGTGCTCACGCGCGTGGCCGGCCTCTTCTCGGGGCGTGGCTACAACATTGACACGCTCAACGTGGCGCCCACGCAGGACGCGAGCGTCTCCCGCATGACCATCGTCACGCGCGGCGACGACGCCACGCTGGAGCAGATCGTCAAGCAGCTCAACAAGCTGGTCGAGGTGCTCAAGGTCATTGATTTCCGCGACGGCGAATACATCGACCGCGAGCTGGTGCTGGTGAAGGTGGGCGTGGACTCGAAGACCCGTGCCGAGGTGATGCAGATCGCCGACATCTTCCGCGCCAAGATCGTGGACGTGCAGCCCAAGAGCCTGACCATCGAGATCACCGGCAACGAGAGCAAGGTGGAGAAGTTCCTCGTGCTCATGCAGAGCTTCGGGGTGCTCGACCTCACGCGCACGGGCAAGGTGGCCCTGCCCCGGAAATGAGGAATGAACGAAGATTTTGATAAGGAGAGCAGGAAGGCAGGAATCAATCTTTACAGCCGCTCACTTTGAGTTTTTCTCCTGCCTTCCCGCTCTCCTAATAAACCAGAAAAAACATCATGCCCGCCAAAGTATATTCCGACAAAGACGCCGACCTCGGCGTGCTCAAGAACAAAACCCTCGCCGTCCTCGGCTTCGGCTCGCAGGGCCACGCCCACGCGCTGAACCTCAAGGACAGCGGCCTCACCGTCATCATCGGCCTCTACGAAGGCTCCAAGTCCATCGCCGTCGCGCGCGAAAAGGGCTTCGAGGTCGTGCCGACTGCCGAGGCCGTGCGCCGCGCTGATGTCATCATGGTCGCGCTGCCGGACACCAAGCAGGCCGCCGCCTACGAGAAGGACATCGCGCCCAACCTCACCAAGGGCAAGACCCTCCTCTTCAGCCACGGCTTCGCCATTCACTTCAAGACCGTCGTGGTGCCAAAGAACGTCAACGTCATCATGGTTGCGCCGAAAGGCCCCGGCCACATTGTCCGCCGCCAATACACCGAGGGCAAAGGCGTCCCGGCGCTCATCGCGGTGCACCAGGGCGGCAGCGCGGCGAAGAAAGTTGCGCTCGCGTGGGCCAAGGGCATCGGCGGCACGCGCGCCGGCGTCATCGAGACGGACTTCAAGGAAGAGACCGAGACTGACCTGTTCGGCGAGCAGACAGTCCTTTGCGGCGGTTGCACCGCGCTGGTCAAGGCCGGCTACGAGGTGCTGGTCGAGGCGGGTTATTCGCCCGAGATGGCTTACTTCGAGTGCCTGCACGAGTTGAAGCTCATCGTGGACTTGATGAACGAAAAGGGCATCGCCGGGATGCGCTTCTCCATCAGCGAGACGGCCAAGTGGGGCGATGTGAGCGTCGGCCCGAAGATCATTGATGCCTCCGTGAAGAAGCGGATGAAGAAGGCGCTCAAGGAAATTCAGACTGGCAAGTTCGCCAAGGACTGGGTCGCCGAATACAAGGGCGGCTACAAGAAATACAACGCGCTGCTCAAGGCCGATGAGAACCACGGCATCGAGAAGACTGGCGAACGCCTCCGTGGCCTGATGCCCTGGATGCCCAAGCGCTCGATCAAGGGCGTGCAAGCCTCCTACTGACCAGGAGCGACGCACATTCAAGCGGACTTTGAAACCGCCGGGAGCGCAAGCTGCCGGCGGTTTTTTCCATGATGAAAGCAGAAAGGCAGGAGGTGGAGAAACTGCCGCCCGGCTTCAATTCCCTTCCTGCGCTCCTGCTCTCCTCATAAAAATGTCTCCTCACCTTGTCGCCGGAAATGTGCTTGAACCGCAGCGCATCTCCTGTGTCCATTGCGGCCAGTAACATTTCATCCTATGGCCCTCTACATCTACGAGACGATTCCCAAGAACCCGAAGCAGAAGCCGCGTCGCTTCGAGGTGCAGCAGAGCATGAAAGACGCGGCGCTCACCAAAGACCCCAAGACCGGCGAGCCCGTCAAGCGCGTCATCACCGGTGGCACTGGGAGCATTTTTCGAGGCCTGAGCATCCTCTCGATGAACCGGCCAAAGAGGAGCAAGTGATTAGCAATCAGCGGAAAGTCCTTCTGCCAGCCGCCGCAGCGGACGAATCACCAGTTACTTTCCCATCGGCTTCCACCCTTTGCCGGGGATGAACTCCCGGCTTCCGCCGTCGGTTTTGCAGCCGGTGAGAGCGAATGCCGCGACCGCGACCACGAGCAATAGTAGAAGCTTCATGTCGCGAGCATAAACGGGGTTGTCAGCCTCGCAAGCGTGTTGCAGATTGCCGCCGAGGTCTCGATGCCGGGCAAATTCAAATCTCTGAAGGGCCAGTTCCTCCTCGATGGTGGGAAGCTCGCTGGCTCCTTCTTCCACCGCACTGTCGTCCTCATCTGCCAGCACGATCCCGAGGGCGCGTTCGGCCTGATCGTGAACCGCCCGACAGACAAGCACGTCGGTGAGGCGCTCGTGGCCGACCTGCCGTCCACACTCAAGCTCCAGCCCCTCTTCCTCGGCGGCCCAGTGCAACCGCAGGCGCTGAGCTATCTGCACGCCGACGCCTTCCTGCCAGACGCAAACGTGCTGCCGAACCTCCAGCTCGACCACTCGATCGACGAGTTGGTGGAACTTGGCGAGTCCTTCTCGCCCACGCAGCAGCTCAAGGTCTTCGCAGGTTACGCTGGATGGTCTGCGGGCCAGCTCGACGACGAGATGAAACGTGCCGCATGGCTCACGCATCCCGCCTCGGCGGAACTGGTCTTCGGATCGGAAGTCAAGCAGCTGTGGGTCAACCTCGTCCGGCAAAAGGGCTGGCAATACCGGCTGCTCTCGGAACAACCGGAGGATTTGAACTGGAACTGAGGCGCGCACAAGGAGCGGCACGCGAGCGCAAGCTTGATTCATGCACAGGCCCGGCTGGTCCAGCGCAGGTGAAACGTGGAGAAGGGGCTTGCCAACCTGTGGGGTGGACAGCAAAACTCCGCCGTCTAAAACACGACACTCTATGGCAGACATCGCTAACAAATACGAAAACAACGTCCCTGGAAAATACTACGTGGACAACCAGTGCATTGACTGCGACCTGTGCCGCGAGACCGCCCCGGAGAACTACACCCGCTACGACGACGGCGGCTATTCCTACGTGAAGAAGCAGCCCGAGACGCCGGAAGAAGAGGCCCAGTGCAAAGAAGCCAAGGAAGGCTGCCCCGTGGAAGCCATCGGCGACAACGGCTAGGACTCCTCCGTTTCAACCAAGCACCCGCCCGCGCAAGCCGGCGGGTTTTTTCTTTCAACCTCTGAAGCCAGCAGGCATTGGGGAGAGAACACGCGAGCCCGAATCGCCGCAATGGCCCCGTCCTGAATTTCTGCTGCCACCTCCCGTCAATCCCCGCCACGTTTGCCACACACCTGACCATGCGAAACCCCCTGTTCAACCCACTCCTTCTCGCCTCGTTGGTCACCTGCACTGGGCTGTCCCTCGCCGCCGCCGACGCGAAAGATGCGAAGAAAGAAAAGCCTGCGGCCAAGGCCAAGCCCACCGGCACGCAATGGGACACGATGGACCTCGGGCCGTTCTTCAGCGGAGGCATCCAAGTGCCCGGCGAGAAGGGCGATGTGTTCCGCCCCGCGCTCAAGGGCGTCACCATCAATCTCGGCAACGCCGCCGCCATGTGCTTCGACACCGAGCGGTTGCGCATGGCCATCGGCTGGCACGGAGGGTTTCTGAAACTGCCCGCAGGCCGCGAGGGCTTGGAAGGCGTCGCCTCCCCGGTCGGTGAAGTGGCCTTCAAGTCCGTCATGATCCCCGGTTGGGCGGACGCGCGCGGCAGCTTCAAGGAGCCGAAGCCGCCCGTGAAGGAAGGAAAGGAGCTCGTCTCCTTCGGCCCGCTGCCGAGAGACTGGGCCAAGTGGCGCGGCCTCTACGTCCACGGCTCGCAAATCATCCTGAGCTACACCCTCGGCAAGGTCGGCGTCCTCGAACTGCCGGGTTACGACGCAGCCAGCAGAGCGTTCACTCGCACCATCCACTTCGAAGGCGCAGCCCACGCGCAGAAGCTCCTGCTCGCCAGCGACACGAAACTCAAGGCCGCCCACAGCCTCGCCGGGGCGACCCTCGAAACCACTGCCGACGGCCTGCTGGTGTTGAATCTCCCCGCGCTCACGCAAGCCACAACCTTCGTCGTCGCGCTGTCCGCCAGCGGTGCCCTGCCCCAGGTCGGTGCCGCAAACCTCCCCGCCCTCACCAAGGGCGGCAAGGCCCAGTGGACGCCCGTCCTGGAAACCGCCGGCATTACAGGCAAGTCCGCCAGCCCCTACGCTGTGGACACGCTCACGCTCCCCGATGGGAAGGCCAACCCCTGGAACTCGTGGATTCGCACCAGCGGCTTTGACTTCTTCAAGGACGGCACGACGGCGGCGATTTGCAGCGTCAGCGGCGACGTGTGGATTGTGAGCGGCATTGACGAATCGCTTGCGAAGTTGAAATGGAAACGTTTTGCCACCGGCCTTTTTCAGCCCCTCGGATTGAAGATTGTCGATGGCAAGGTGCATGTGCTGGGCCGCGACCAAATCACGCGGTTGCACGATTTGAACGGCGATGGCGAGGCCGATTTCTACGAGAACTTCAACAACGACATCGCCATCAGCTCGCACTACCACGAGTTCAACCTCGGCCTCGAAACCGACCGCGCCGGCAACTTCTACTTCAACAAGGGCGGCGACCTCGGCGGCGCCAAGCACCAGCACCACGGCGTCCTTGCGCGAGTGTCGAAAGACGGCTCCCGGCTAGACGTCGTTGCTACCGGCTACCGCGCACCCAACGGCCTTGGCGTCGGACCGAACGACGAGCTGACCTCTTCCGACAACGAGGGCAACTGGGTGCCCAGCTCGCGCGTGAACCTGATGAAGCCCGGCGGCTTCTACGGCCACGTCTTCACGTCGCACACCAGCACGCCGCCGACCGACTACGACAAGCCGCTCTTCTGGCTCCCGCACCAGGTGGACAACTCCAGCGGCGGCCAGGTCTGGGTCACGAGCGACAAATGGGGTCCGTTCAAGGGCGACATGCTGCACATGAGCTACGGCAGCTGCTCGCTCTTCAAAGTGATGAAGGAGGAAGTCGGCGGACAGGTGCAGGGTGGTGCAGTGCGCTTCGATCTCAGTTTTGAGTCCGGCATCATGCGCGGACGCTTCAACGCGCGCGACGGCCAGCTTTACGTCACCGGCCTGCGCGTCTGGCAGAGCAGCGGGGCCAAGACCGGCGCCTTCCACCGCGTGCGCTACACGGGCAAGCCCGTCGCCATGCCGAAAGAACTCCATGTGAAGCCCACTGGCATCGAGATCACCTTCACCAGCGCGCTCGACGCCAAAACCGCCGCTGACGATGGCAACTGGGCGATTGACCAGTGGAACTACAAGTGGAAGTCCGACTACGGCTCCAAGATGTATTCCGCGAGCGAGCCGGACAAAATCATCGGCGAGAACAAAATCGCGAACTCGAAGTTTGGCGGCGAGGACTTGAACGTGAAATCCGCCAAGCTCCTTGCCGACAAAAAAACTGTCTTCCTGGAAGTCGAGGGCGGCGTGAAACCCGTGATGCAGATGCGCATCCGCATGAACATCAACGCCGCCGACGGCACGCCCATCAACCAGACCATCTACAACACGGTCAACAAGGTCGCGGGAAAGTAGGTCCGTAAGCGGGACACTCCTGTCCCGCATTTTCAACTCACTAAGGCTGAAGGGGCC
>JACRKB010000188.1 GCA_016235545.1 Verrucomicrobiota bacterium
AACGATAAGGTTCCTCGGTCATGTGCGGTTTGGTTTTGCCGCACGGTAGCAGCGAGGCCAAGCGGTTCAAGGTTCAAGGTTCAAAGTTCAAGGTGAACGGGTGCAATGCTCCGGGACTTTGAACTTTGAACTTTGAACTTTGAACCCAGTCCTTAGCCTCGCGGCGCATGTCGCAGATGCTCAAGTCCTCCGGCGCGATGGGCGCGGCCACGCTCGCTTCGCGCGTGCTGGGCATGGTGCGCGAGATGGCTTACGCGCGCTTCATGGGTGACGGCCCGGTGGCGGGCGCGTTCACGCTGGCCTTCACGATTCCGAATCTCTTCCGCCGTCTGCTCGGCGAGGGCGCGCTCACGGCGGCGTTCATCCCCATCTTCAAGGACAAGGAGAAGAACGCCACCGAAGCGGTGATGTGGCGCGCGGCCAACGCGATTGTCTCCGCCGTGCTCGTCTTCTCCGCCATGGTCATCGCGCTCGTGCTCACGGGCCTGTCCATCGCGCTCGCGACGACGCAGTTCGACGCGAAGACGCGGCTGATGCTGGAGCTGCTGCGCGTGATGTTTCCCTACATGGGGCTGGTCTGCCTCGCGGCGGTCTTCATGGGCGTGCTCAACGCGCGCGGGCATTTCTTCATCCCGGCCTTGGGCGCGGCGCTGCTGAACGTGGTGATGATTGGCAGCGTGTTCCTCGTCGCGCCGAAGTTCGGCACGCGCGTGGACGAACAAATCTTCGCACTCGCGTTCGGCGTGCTCGTGGCGGGCGTGGCGCAGGCGGCGTTTCAACTGCCGTCGCTCAAACGCGAAGGCTGGCGGCTTGCGTGGGTCACGCCGTGGCGCGACGAAACCGTGCGCGCGGTCGTGACGAAGATGGGGCCGGCCATCATCGGCGTGGCGGCGTTCCAGCTCAACGTGACGCTTGTGCAGCTCGTGTCGTTCTGGGTGGACCCGGTCATCGTGGCGTCGTTCAGCTACGCGGTGCGGCTGATGGAACTGCCGCAAGGCGTCTTCGGCATCTCGCTCGCGACGTATCTGCTCACGAGCCTGTCCGGGCTGGCGGCGGAGAAGAAGCTGATCGAGTTCCGCGCGACGCTGGGGCAGGGGCTGTCGTATTTGGTCGTCGTCAACGGGCTGGCGACTGTGTTGCTGATGACGCTTGCGGTGCCGATTGTCCGGCTGCTGTTCGAGCGCGGAGAGTTCGGTCCCGCCTCGACGGAGCGCGCTGCCGAGGCGTTGCTCGCGCTCGCGCCGGGGCTGGTGGCGTTCTCGATGGTGAACATCCTCGCCCGCGCCTTCTACGCGCTGGGCGACACGCAGACGCCGATGCGCGTGAGCGTGTTCTGTCTCGGCGCGAACCTGCTTCTCTCGCTGCTGTTCATAGGCGACTTGCGCCAGGCTGGCCTCGGCCTCGCGAACTCCATCACGTCTTTCCTAAACGTCTGGCTGCTGTTCCGTGCGCTGCGCACGAAGCTCGGCACGCTGGAGATGACCGAGCTGAAACGCTGCACGAAGCCGGTGGTCAGTGCGATGATTGTCGGCGGGATATTCGCGTGGGGCTTGCACCTGCTGTGGGACAGCCAACTTGGCCACGCCACCTTGCTGTTGCGGCTGGGAGCCGTCTTCTTTCCCGCCGGAGCCGCCGCCGCGATGTATTGGGCTGTGCTGTGGGCGGACAGACTCCCGGCTGCGACGGAAGTGGCCGGGTTGATTGCGAAGAAGCTGCGGCGCGCGCGGGAACCGTGAACCTCTGCGTCCGCTCCACCTCTTCGTTGCAAAATCAGGGGCTGTCACCGAGGTGGGACGGTCGCAGTGCGGGAGGTTCGGGGGGGCTGAAATCGCGGGGGTTTTGGGATCCTGGGTTCTGTCCCCTCCTCCGAGGAAGCGAGCCGTCGCGCGGCGTGGCGTCCTGATCACATTCCACCGGCTGGCATTGGGATTTGGTTTGAGATGCTCCCGACGCGCTGATGAAAGAATCGTTCCGGATCGAGTTCGCCCTCGCTAGCCTCCACTCGTGACAACGCTCGTCCTTCACGAACTCCACCACGCCCACGGCGCGGCCTTCCTCGCCGTCAACGGCGCGGAAGCCGTCGCGGACCACGGCGACGCAGCGGCTGAACTCGCCGCGCTGCGCGGCACGGTCGGCGTCCTCGACCTCAGCCACCGCAGCCGCCTCTGCGTCCTCGGGGCCGACCGCGTAAAGTTCCTCCACGGCCAGGTCACCAACGACGTGCAGCGCCTCCGCATCGGCGAGGGCTGCTACGCGGCCCTCGTCAACGCGAAGGGGAGGATGGTCAGCGACCTGGACATCTACCGCCTCGCCGACGAACTCCTCCTCGACTTTGAGCCGGGCTACACCGCCGCCGTCATGGAACGTCTGGAGAAACACATCATCACCGAGGACGTGCAGTTGATCGACGCCGCCCCGCACTATGGCCTGCTCAGTGTCCAAGGCCCGCGCGCAGCCGAGGCGATCGCGCAGCTCGCCCTCCCGTGGGAACTCCCCGCCATGCCTCTCGCCTTTTGTGCCCTCCAAGATTCCACGCTCGGCATGCTCTATCTGATCCGCCGTGCCGACCCGAGTCCGACAGGGCGGGACTCCGTCGAACCCCAACTCAAGCGCAGCGAGGCGAGCGCAGCGAGCATCTCGGTCAAGAGCACACCCAGCCAAGAATCTTGCTCCGCTCGCGCCTCATCTGTCGGCAAATGGGGTTCAACGGAGTCTCAGGCTAGCAGCAGGCAATCGCCCTCGGGCTTTGACCTCTTCATTCCAACCGCCTCCCTTGGCGTCGTCTTCGACAAACTCCTCGCCGCCGCCAAGTCTCTCGGTGGACGCGCCTGCGGCTGGCACGCGCTCGAAACCGCCCGTATCGCAGCCGGCATCCCCCGCTTCGGCCAGGACATGGACGAGGCCAGTCTTCCACCTGAAGGCGGCATCGAGTCGCGCGCCATCAGTTACAACAAGGGCTGTTACATCGGCCAGGAAGTGATTGCCCGCATCCGCACCTACGGCCAAGTCGCCAAATCCCTTCGCCAGCTTCGCCTGCCCGCAGGCTTGGCCGCGCTCCCCGCAAAAGGCGACAAGCTCCTCGCTGGCGACAAGGAAGTTGGACACCTCACCAGCGTCATTCCTGGCCACGCTCTCGGCTACGTCCGCAAGGAGCACAACGCGCCGGGCATGGTCCTGACTCTGCTCACCGCAGCAGGCGCGTGCGATGTGACTGTGATCTGATGTCCCTCACCTTGCGGAGAGTTTTGCCGCAACCGGAGGGCAGTCAATTGCCGCAATCAGGTTCATCCTGATCTCCGAAACTGGATTTGCTGCAAATGCGCGCAGCGGCAAATGGAGCCGCTTGGAGGGTTGCGCTTGAATGGCGGACAGCCTAGCTGGCTGTGACCGCGCCTTCGGCGGAAGTTGAGGCCTTCTGCGTGAACGTGAGCTTGCCGTCGGCCATCGAGACCTGCACTGGTTCGCCGGGGTTCAAGTTGCCGCGCAGGAGCTCCTCCGCGAGCGGATCCTCGAGGTGCTTCTCCACACTGCGGCGCATCGGACGCGCGCCGTATTGCGGGTCGAAGCCCTTCTCCACGAGGAAGTCCTTCGCCTTGTCGTCGAGCACGAGCTGGATGTTCTTGTGCTTGAGCCGCTCCATGACTTTCGTGGCTTCGAGGTCGAGGATGGTGATGAGGTCCGGCTTCGTGAGCTGGCGGAAAACGATGACGTCGTCGAGACGGTTCAGGAACTCGGGCCGGAAGGCTTTTTTCGCCTCGTCGAGCGTCTTCTCTTTCATCTTCTCGTAGCTGCACTCGTCCTTGGACGCGCCAAAGCCGATGGTGCTGTTCTTCTTCAGAATCTCAGAGCCGACGTTCGAGGTGAGCAGGATGATGGTGTTGCGGAAGTCAATCACGCGGCCCGTGTTGTCGGTGAGTTTGCCCTCCTCCAGAATCTGGAGGAGCATGTTCATCACGTCGGGGTGTGCCTTCTCAATTTCGTCGAAGAGCACGACGCAATACGGCTTGCGGCGCACCTGCTCGGTGAGCTGGCCGCCCTCCTCGTAGCCGACGTAGCCGGGCGGCGAGCCGACCAGGCGCGACACGGTGAACTTCTCCATGTATTCGCTCATGTCGAGCTGCACGAGGTTCTTGGCGTCGCCGAACATCTGCTCGGCGAGCGTCTTGGCCAGGAGCGTCTTGCCCACGCCGGTCGGGCCGAGGAGCGCGAAGGTGCCGATGGGGCGCTTCGGATCTTTCAGGTCCGCGCGCGAGCGGCGCAGCGCCTTCGCCATCGCGAGCACCGCGTCGGTCTGTCCGATGACGGCCTTGGCCAGCACCTTCTCGACTTCGAGCAGGCGCAGCGTTTCATCCTTCTCCATCCGTTTAAGCGGGATGCCGGTCCACTTGGAAACGATGTGGAGGATGTCGTCCTCGTCCACCTTGACGCGTTTCTCCTCTTTCGCGTCCCGCCAGGTCTTGAGCGTGGCATCGAGCTTCTCCTTCGACTGCTTTTCCTTGTCGCGGTAAGAGGCCGCGCCCTCGAAATCCTGCTCCTTGATCGCGCGCTCCTTGCGGTTCTTAAGCTCCTCAATCTCCGCCTCCTGGTCCTTCAGATCCGGCGGGCGGGTCATCGCGCCAATGCGCGCGCGTGAGCCGGCCTCGTCCATCACGTCAATGGCCTTGTCCGGCAGGAAGCGCCCGGTGATGTAGCGGTCGGAGAGCTTCACGCTCGCCTCGACGGCCAAGTCGGTGATCTCAGCGCGATGGTGCTCCTCGTATTTGCCGCGCAAGCCTTTGAGGATCGCGATGGCGTCCTCGATGGAGGGCGGCTCGACCTTCACCGACTGGAAGCGGCGTTCGAGCGCGGCGTCCTTCTCGATGTATTTGCGATACTCGGTGAGCGTTGTCGCGCCGATGCACTGCATCTCGCCGCGAGAGAGGGCTGGCTTGATGATGTTGCTGGCGTCCATCGTGCCCTCGGCGCTGCCCGCGCCCACGATGGTGTGCATCTCGTCAATGAACAGGATGATGTTCTTGTTCTTCCGAATCTCGTCCATCACCGCCTTGATGCGCTCCTCGAACTGCCCGCGATACTTCGTGCCCGCGACCATCAACGCGAGATCCAGCACGATGACGCGCTTGTCGCGAAGCAGCTCGGGCACGTTGCCCTTCACGACTTCCTGGGCGAGACCCTCGACAATCGCGGTCTTGCCGACGCCCGCCTCGCCCAGCAGCACGGGGTTGTTCTTCGTGCGGCGGCAGAGAATCTGGATGACGCGCTCAATCTCCGTCTTGCGCCCGATGACCGGGTCCATGTCTCCTTTGCGCGCGATCTCCGTGAGGTCGCGACCAAAAGCTTTTAGCGCCGGTGTCTTGTTCTCGCCCTTCTTGTCGCCGCCTTCCTTCTTGTCGCCATCGCCGCCGCCAGCGGTTTCCTCGCCTTGGTTTTGAAAGTTCGGGTCGAGCTCCTTCAGGATTTCCTGGCGCACCAGCTCGATGTCTATGTCCAGCCCCTTGAGCACCTTCGCAGCCACGCCGTCGCCCTCGCGCAACAGCCCCAGCAGGATGTGCTCGGTGCCGACGTAAGTGTGGTTGAGCGCCTTGGCCTCCTTCGATGCGAGCGCGAGCACCTTTTTGACGCGCGGCGTGTAGGGGATGTTGCCGATCTGCTTCATGTCCGGGCCGGCGTTGGAAAGCTTCTCGACCTCCTGGCGGACGGTCTCGAGGTCGAGGCCCATCTTCTGGAGCACGTTCACCGCGACGCCCTGGCCGAGCTTGATGAGGCCGAGCAGCAGATGCTCCGTGCCGACGAAATTGTGGTTGAACCGGTCCGCTTCCTTCCGCGCGAGGGCCAGCACCTGCTGCGCGCGCGGTGTGAAATTGCTCATCTCGTCACTCATGGAGCGAAATTGCAGCGGACACAGGGCTTTGTCCAGTTTTCCATCCGGGAAAACCCAGTGTAGGAGATGACGTGAGGAGTCTCACGCTCTCAGAATCAGTCAGAGACTCCTTACGTCGTCTCCACGAAGGCTGTTAGTTCTTCGCCTCGCCTGCTTTTTTCGGCGCGGCCTTCGTTGCCGCCTTGGGCGCAGGCGCGGTCTTCTTGTCGAGGTTCTTGTTCAAGTCATCGTCCGCGAAGGTCGTTTTCGCGCCGTCCGCCGGCACTTCGAGGCCCGCGCTCCAGAGGATGCCGTTCACCACGAGCTTGCGCTGGCTTTCGTAGCTCCAGCTCTTGTGCAGGTCCGCGCCCGTGAAGCCGAAGCCCCGCCCGCCGCCCGCGCGCTGCTGCGCCCACGCGATGACCTCGTCGCGGCCGTTGTGCAGCTTTGCGTCCGCGCTGGTGCGGGACTTGTCCGGCACCTGACCGACGATGAGCGGTGCAAAACCCTTGTCTGCGAAGTGCAGGTTGTAGAGCCAGCCATCGCCCGGCGCGGCAAAAGGTTTCACGCCGCGCAGCACTGGGTGCGTGCCCACCGTCTTCAAGTCCATGTCCCAATGTCCGCGACAGCCGATGTCGCTGCGGAAGACGCCGCCGAGCCAGTTTTGCACGTTGTCGCCGTCCGGGCCTTTCGGAAAATCCATCCCTTGATGCATCAGCACCAAACCCGCGCCGCCATCGAGCAGCTTGGACAGCTTCGCCCAGCGCGCCGGCTCGATGAACGGCTGCTTCCCGCCGCCGTCGCCGAAGTAGAGGATGCACTTCGCGCCATCGAGCACCTTCTCATTTTTCGGCCAGTCGCGCGCCATCACTGGCCAGACGCCGGGCTGCTGCTTGAGCCAGTCCGTGAGCAGAGCGCATCCGGCGAAGTATTCGTGCGCCATCGCCTTGCTGCTCGGCCCGCCTGCGAGCAGGACGATTTTCGTGAGCTTCGCGTCCGGCGAATCCACCTCCAGCGGCACGCCGGACTGGTCATGCGGGTCAGCGGCGCGGACGGCGGCGGCAAGGACGAGAAGCAGGGCGAAGCGGAGCAACAAGTTCATGCAGGCGATTGAACTCAAACCAGCGGTCTGGCACAAGCACCGCGTCCACGGGCGTCGCGTCCGCTGGTAGGGCAAGACTCCGTCGAGCCCCAGTTTCGACCGAAGCGAGGCGAGCGGAGCGAGCATCTCCGACATCGGGCGCGAACCAATATGCTCGCTTCGCTCGCGCCGACTCTGTCGGCAGTTTGGGTTCGACGGAGTCTCACCCTACCAGTCGCGCCCTACCTATCGTTCGGGTCCGGGTGGAACTTCGCCCGCAAGCGCATGTCCAGCTCATGCACCGCGAGGCTGAGTTCGGCAAAGCGGTCGTAAGCCGTCTCGGCATCGAGGCGGTCGGGCAGTTCACCCGCGTCGAACTTCCGCTTCAGACTTTTGAAGCGCTTGGCGAGCGCGACGCCTTCGCCTGCGTCACCCAGCTCGCGGAGCAGCCCGCGCACTTTCTCCGCCATCTGCCGCGTCTGGCGAATCGTCTTCAGCGCGGCGGGCAACTCCGTTTTCCCAGCAACCGCGGCCTTGAAGAGCGCGCACTCGAACTCGCGGCACCGCGAAGGCCGGTCGGCATACACGCGGCATTTCAAGTCTGAGCACAACGCGCTGCACGGTTGAGGGAACTTCAGCGAATCCGCCTCCAGACCTCGGCGGCTACGGAGCGGCAGTCCTAGCGCGCGCAGCTTCGCCACGTCGTCGCCCGGCTGGAGTTCCACATCACGGAAGAGCGTCCCATTGCAGCACAGGCCGCAGTGGAGGCAGAGTTGTTCAGGCAAGGCCACGATCAGGCGAGGGCTGTGGGAGCAGGTTTCTTAGCCACGGATGAAACATGGAGAAGAGCTTTCAGCCGCCGCTGCCCATCCGTGTTTGTTCCGTGTTCCATCCGTGGCTAAAAATGTCTTCATCCGTGGCTCAACAGATGTGCGCGCCCTGCGTCTCCACATACACCGCGTAGAGACTTGAGCTGCCGCACATGAAGAGGCGGTTCCGTTTCGTGCCGCCGAAGCAGAGGTTTGCACAAATCTCCGGCAGCAGAACCATCCCGATGCGCTCTCCATCGGGCGTGAAGCAGTGCGCGCCGTCGAAGCCGTCGCCCGCCCAGCCCGCCGCCGCCCAGATGTTGCCGTCCACGTCGCAGCGGATGCCGTCCGCGCCGCCTTTCTTCTCGCCCAGCGCCATCGTGCAGAGCGTGCGCTTGCCCTTCAGCTTCACGCCGTCCACCACGTCCCACGCGAAGACGTTGCCTTGCGCGATGTAGAGTTTCTTGTAGTCCGGCGAGAAACAGATGCCGTTGGGCTTGCGGAGTTCATCGCTGACCATGTCGAGTTTTCTGGTCTTCGGGTCCACGCGATAGACGGCCTCGGGGATTTCGAGCACTCCCTTGTTGCCCTCGTAATTCATCATCGCGCCGTAGCCGGGGTCGGTGAACCAGATGCCGCCATCGGGATGCACCACGATGTCGTTGGGCGCGTTGAGTCGTTTGCCGTTGAACGCGTCCGCGATGACCGTCACGGAGCCGTTGGCCTCGTAGCGGACCACGCGGCGGTTGCCGTGCTCGCACGCGAGCTGCCGGCCCTCGAAGTCGAAGGTGTTCCCGTTGCTGTTGCCGGTGGGCTTGCGGAACACGCTCACGTGGCCGTCCTCCTCCAGCCAGCGGAACTGGCGATCGTTCGGGATGTCGCTCCAGGCAAGGTAGCGCCCGCCGCCGTTCCACGCACAACCCTCGGCCCAGAGCATGGTGGGGTTGTGGTAAAGGCGCTGGATGGGCGTGTTGCCGAGCTTGGCCTTGAAGCGCTTGTCGAGCGAGACGATGTCGGGGTCGGGATAACGCGTCGGGTTCACGCCCGTCCAGTCGCGCGGCGCAGCGGCGGAGGCGAGCGAGGCGGAGGCGGAGGCGGCGGAACCGAGGAAGGCGCGTCGGCTCAAGTCAGCGGCGGAGGACATGGCCGCATTGTTTCGAGGCGGGGGGCAAATGCAAACATGGAGTCGAAATCTCCCGCCATCGCGCCGCATTTGCCCTCGCCGCCGCCGGGCCGGCACCGTAGAAATCCGCGCACCATGAAAGTTCGTTTGCTCCTACTCGCGGCAATTCTGCTGGCCAACTTGCCGCTGCGTGCTGAAAGGATTGTCCTCGTCGCGGGCGGGACGAAGGACGCTGCCGGCATTCCCGCCGCCGAGGCGAAGCTCAGGGAGCCGTTTGGCGTGGACTTCGATGGCGCGGGCAATCTCTTTATCATCGAGATGGCAATGGGCAACCGCCTGCTCAAGATGGATACGAAAGGCCTGCTCACGCATGTCGGCGGCACCGGCAAGGCCGGCGCGACCGGCGACGGCGGTCCCGCTCTGGCGGCGGAATTCAACGGTCCGCACAACCTCGCTGTGCTGCCCGACGGCAACGTGCTCATTGGCGATACTTGGGCCGGGCGTGTGCGCAAGGTGGACGTGAAGTCCGGCATCGTCACGAGCCTCGCCGGCTACAACGTCCCCGCCGAGAAGGCGCGCGGCGGCGGGCCGTATTGCATCACGCTGGACTTCACTGGAACGAAGCTCTTCATCGCCGACCTGGCCCGCGTCCACGAGCTGGACCTCGCCAGCGGCAAGTCGCGGGTCGTCGCGGGCAACGGAAAGAAAGGCCGGCCCGCCGACGGCGCCCTCGCGATCGATGCGCCGCTCTCCGACCCGCGCGCCGTTGCGGTGGATCGCAAGGGCAACATTTACATCCTCGAACGCGGCGGCAACGCGCTGCGCGTTGTCTCGACCGGTGGCAGAATCAAAACCGTCGTCAACGCCAGCGGCGCGAAGGGCGGCACCGGCGACGGTGGACCCGCGCTCGACGCCACGATGAACGGTCCGAAGCACCTCTGCGTGGATCTCGACGACGACGTCATCATTGCCGATGCCGAGAGCAATCTGATCCGAAAGTTCACTCCGAAGGACGGCAAGATCACCCGCGTGGCCGGCACCGGGAAGCAGGGCAGGGGAGTCGTTGGCGGCTCCCCGTTGGAGTGCGACCTTGCGCGTCCGCACGGCGTCACTGTCCACCGCGACGGCACGCTCTACATCACCGACAGCTACAACAACCGTATCCTGCGGATTGAGAAGTGAGCGGAGCGCGGACGCCCGCGTCCGGTCCCGCCTTCCGACAAGCGTGATTTGCTGCGGACGCAGGTGTCCGCGCTCCTGGAAATTCCTCCGGGAAAACCCTGATCATTCCATGGGACTTTCAACTCGCGGCAACGGGAGCTTTCGTGTCATCTCGCTCGAAGTGTCCGCCCTTCCACAACTGGTCTGCTGCGGTTTGTTCTTCGCATTCGCCTCTGCGGCGCGGGGTGCGACGGGGTTTGTGGAGTTTCGTTTCCGCGAGCCGCAGCCGGTCTCGTATCGAATCGAACTCCCCGTGGGCGCACGCATCGCGGCGATGCTGCAACCGGAGCTGGCAGCCCGCCGGGCTGACGACGCTGCGCAGACGGTGGACCTGACCAGCCGTGTCTCGCTCCGCCTGGCCGAGGGCGCGGACGTCAATACGTTGATTGCCGGCAGCAAACTGGTCGTGGACCGCGTGCTGGCTCCACAGTGGTTCATCCTGCAAGCGCCCGACGCGTGGACCGCCGCGCGCGAGGCGGAGCGGCTGGCGGCATTGAGGGAAGTGCAGGCTTCGCATCCCGTGCGACGATTCCCGATGCGAAGCGCCAGCCCGTATGCCGTGCGGTTCAACGACCGCTTCATCCCGGACCAGTGGAACTTGGAGAACCGCGACATCACCGGCGCGCAGCCGGGCGTGGACTTGAACGTGCGCGCCGCGTGGCCGTTCTCGCGCGGCGCAGGCGTGGTGGTGGCCATCGCGGACAACGGGGTGGACCTCGCGCATCCGGAGTTTGTGAATCCCGCTGCTGGCCAGCCCCATTTTAACTTCGAGAACCAGACCACAAACGGCTCGCCCGTCCTTTTGGGGGACAATCACGGCACCGCCGTCGCTGGTTACGCGGTGGCGCAGGGCAACAACGGCATCGGCATCAGCGGCGTTGCTCCGTCCGGCGGCCTTGCGAGCTGGAAGATGCTCAACGGCACCGAGGAGGCGATTGGCACCATGTTCCAATTCATGTCGAACACAGTCTCGGTGCAGAATCATAGCTGGTTGTTGAGCGGGACGGGTTTGGAGGCGGCCAGCGAGCTGGCGGAAAGCGGATTGTCGAACGCGGTCACTTTCGGACGCGGTGGGCGCGGCGTCATCATGGTGCGGGCGTCCGGCAATTACAGAGGCTCGGTCACGGACGTTGGCGTTTCGCGCAATGGCCCGCAGAACGCCAACGACCAGTCCTACATCGCCGATCCGCGCGCCATCACGGTCGCCGGCGTGCGCATCACCGGGCGCGTGGCCAGCTACAGCACGCCGGGCGCGTCCGTGCTGGTGGCCGCGCCGGTGGGAGACAATGTCATCGGCAGCATGACACCCCCAACAGTCAATGCACCCCCGACAACGGATCGCACGGGGACATCCTTTGGCTACAACCGGATTCAGCCCCTCAATAACGACGACTCGGCGGATTACGCCTTCAACTCGCTCAGCCCGCAGGGCACGTCCTTCGCCGCTCCGCAGATCGCCGGCCTCTGCGCGTTGTTGCTCGGCGCGAACACGAACCTCTCCATCCGAGACGTGCAGCAACTCCTCGTGCTCTCGTCCCGCCACTTCGACTTCGCCGACCGCGACCTCGCGACGAATGGCGCGGGCTTGGCCGTGAGCCACAATCTCGGGTTCGGCGTTCCGGATGCGGGCCTCGCGGTGCGGCTTGCGCAGGTGTGGTCCAACCGCCCGCCTGCCACGACCCTCACGCTCGTCTCGAACGTCGTGAGGACGATTCCCGATGCCGGATTCCTCGTGCGCGCCAGCGGGGCGGATGTGCCTGTGAGCCTCAATCTCATCGCCGCTTTGATGCCTGATGAAGGATTGCACCCGGAGGACACGCCCGGTGAAATCCTGCGGCCCGACGCGCCGACAGCCAGCCTGCCGGTGGTCTTCGTCGGCCAGGCGGCCAGCGCGCTCACGACGAACCTGACGGGCAAGGCCGCGCTGATTCAGCGCGGCGGCTCTGCCTCATTTTTTGACAAGCTCAAGCGGGCCGAGGATGCCGGCGCGGCGTTTGCCATCATCTACAACAACGCCGGTGACGGGCTTCTGAGCATGTCGGTGACGAATGGGCCGCTGCGCATCCAGTCCAGCTTCATCGGTCAGACTGCCGGCGACACGCTCGCCGCCGTCGCGCAGACGAACGCGAGCCTGCGCGTGAGGCTTGAACTCGACGCGGCGCGGTATTCCTTCCCGGTGACGAACGAGCTGGCGTGCGAGCATGTCGGCGTCCGCGTGCAGACCACCCACAACCTCCGCGGACACCTGCGCATCACCGTCACATCGCCGACCGGCAGCCGCAGCATTCTCCAGCGCTTCAATCCACTCAACGTCGGCGGCACGCTCACGGACTGGACCTTTTACAGCACACACCACTTCTTCGAGAGCACCGCTGGCACATGGACGGTGCAGGTCAGTGACGAGTTTCCGGGAGGCACGGGTGATGTGACCTCGGTCAGCCTCATCCTGAAGGGTGCGCCCATCCTCGATGCCGACCGCGATGGCCTCGACGACAACTGGGAGATCGCGAAACTCGGTTCGCTGTCCTTTGGTCCTTTGGACGACCCGGATGGCGACGGCTTCTCGAACGCGCGCGAGCAGATCATCGGCTCGCATCCCAACCAGATGGATTCACCCTTCCCATTCGCGCTGGACGCCTCGGTGTGGAACAGCCAGTTGGTGCGCCTGAGCTGGCCCGCCGCCGCAGGCCGCAGCTACGAGCTGCGCACCAACGCCAACCCAGCCGGCGCTTTCTCCACGTTTACCAACCTCACCGGACGCTTCCCGGATGGCGAAGTCTTCGTGCCTCGCAGCGTCGGCCCGCAGTTCTTTCAGCTACGAACGCCGTGAGGCAGTTGAAGGGTGAAAGCGTGAAGGGTTGAAGAGGCAGCCCCCTTCAACCCTTTCACTTTTCAACCTTCAACCCACTCCCTACTTCGCCTTCCAGCTTCGGACAAAGTCCACGCACTGTTTCACGTCCGGCACGGAGTTGTCCCAGTTGAACTCGTATTCGATGGCGATGTTGCCATCGAACTTCTGACGCTTCAGCTCGGCGAGGATGGCCCCCATGTCGGTGATGCCGGTGCCGAAGATGGTGTCGTGCTGGCCGGTGCCCAGCGCGGCGCGCTCCTTCATGTGGACGCTCATGATGCGGCCCTCCAGAATCTTCACGCAGTCCAGCGCCTTGAGGCCGGAGGTCTGCCAGTGGCCGAGGTCCGCGCACGCGCCGATGCGGCGGTCGCGCTTGGCCACCTGGTCGCGGACGTATTCGGGGCTCCAAACCTTGTAGGTGGTGTCTTCAACGAGGTTGCCCTGCGTGTCGCGCTCTTTCTTGAAGCGCTTGGCGTGCTGGTGAATGCCCACACGGATGTCGTATTCCTTCACCAGTTTTTCAATGAGGTCGAGATTGTCCACGGATTCGGTGGTCACGCCTTGGAAGCTCATTTTCCTGGCGAACTCAAAAATCTTCCGCGCGCCCGCCTCATCCTTGGGAATGGTGACGACGCCGTAGTTGACGGCGCGCACGCCGTGTTTCGCGAGTTTCTCCTTCACGCGGGCGATGACCTCGTCGGAGGCGTCGTGGTTCCACGGGTTCTTCTTGGCCAGCTTGTCCTCCGCTGTGAGCGATTGGCCGGGATAGAACTCGATGACCTTGCCGCCGGCTGCGGCGGTCTTCTCGATGGCCTCGAAGAGCGAGAACCGGTTGAAGGTGTAGGCTTGGCAGCCGACTGCGAAGCCGTTGATCTTGGCGTCGGCAGGAATCGGCGCTGCGGCTGCGGACAGTGCGGACAGCGCGGCTGCGGTGACAAGTGCGAGGAGGGAGCGATGCAATTTCATAGTGTGGGTTCAGACCGGTCTGGCCGGCCAAGGATTCGGGCGATTACGTCCGCCAAGACGCGGCGGGTCAAGCCAGCATCTTGCAGATGAACCTAGCGCGGGCGCGTCTCAGCGCGTCTGCAACGCGCTTGCTCTGATTGCACGAGCCTGCAAAGGTCGAATCGCTCCATGAATCCTCGAGCCCTTTCCGTTCTCCTCACCCGCCGGGACTTCGTGCACTCCGGCTCCGCCCTGGCCGCGTCCGCCCTGGCCGCCGGGATTACCGACACAACGCGGGCGGCGGACGCACCCGCACAGCCAAAGCCCGCCCCTCCTCGTCCCTTCCTCACGCCTGCTGACAAGTTCCGCGACGTGTCCCGTGGCAAGCCCACGCCCCATTCGCTCAAGGGCGATGCACTGATTCAGGCCCGGCTCACTCCGGAAACCTGGCGGCTGGAAATCACCGCCGACGCGACGCCCAATCCCGCGATCAAGGACCAGGCCGGCATCAGCACGGCGCTCACGCTCGCGGACGGCACCGCGCTGGACCTGCCCGCATTGATGAAGCTCGGGGAGAAGCATGGGGTGAAATTTCTCAAGGCCATGCAATGCCTCAACATTCCCGCCCCGCTGGGCCAGGGCCTGTGGGAAGGCGTGCCCTTGCGTGATGTCCTGCGGCTCTGCGGCCAGTTGCGCAACGTCCGCCGCATCTACTACTGGGGCTTCCACAACAACGACCCGAAGCAGATTTTCCAGTCCTCCCTCAGCTACTCGCAGGCGATGGAGACTCCGCCGGGGGAACTGCCCGCCTTCCTCGCCTACCGGCTCAACGGCGAACCGATCTCGCTGATCCGCGGAGGCCCGGTCCGAATGGTCATCCCGTGGGCTCACGGCTTCAAATCCATCAAGTGGCTCCAGCGCATCGTCGTCACCAACGACTACAAGGCCAACGACACTTACGCCGAGCAGAACAACGACCCCGAAGCGCCTCTGAAGACGGCGGCGTATCTCGACGCACTCCCTGCAAAAATTCCCGCCGGCCAGGCGGTGAACGTCGGCGGTCTGGTCATCTCCGGCTTGTCTGGGTTGAAGCGCGTCGAGTATTCGCTGACTCGTGGCGACGCGAAGGCCGACGCCGAGGACCAATGGACCGAGTCGCAGCTTGAAGCGCCGCCCGCAGACTGGCGCACCGCGCTTCCCGCCGGCGTGTCAGCGCGGCAAATCCTCGGCTTCAATCCGCAGACCGGCCAGCCTGCGACGTGGCCGTTGCGCTACAGCATGATCTCCTGGTCCGCCGTGGTGAAGGGGCTTGCCCCAGGCAAGTATTCCGTGCGCGCGCGTGCCGTGGACCTGAACGGCTTCGCCCAGCCCGAGCCGCGGCCGATCCAAAAGGCCGGGAGAAACTCGCTTGAAACGCGGGAGTTTGAGGTGGTGTGACAGCGTCCAGCATTTCGATGGTCATCTCCCCATTTCCATGAGCCCGTCTCCCCGAAGCCCTGTCTGGCACAAGCTCTTCCTTCTGGCCGGCGTCGTTGGCGTCGCTTTCATCGGCATCGCAGCGGAGAAAAAGGCTGCCGGAAAAGGCGTCGCCAAGAAAGCCGTTCAGCCAACCAGCGCGGCTTCCTCCCCGACCCTCGGCCGGCGATGGGAACTGGCCGACACGCGGCTGCACCGTGACTTCCCGGCCATGGCGATCGATGCGAAGGGCAATGCGTGGATCGCCTACATCGAGCACGACGGGAAGGCCGACGTGTTGAAGCTCGGGAGCAAGGGCGCGGCGGGGATTGAAACCGTGGCCACGCTCTCCGAGCCGGGCGTGGTGCATCAGCCGGCGATCACCATCGGTGCGGACGACGCAGTGTGGACATTCTGGGGCCAGGTGGATGCGCGCAACGTCGTGACCCTGCGCGCGCGCCGCTTCGCCAAAGGCAAACTCGGTGCGACGACGACGCTCGCTGAATCGGCCGGCAGCGACACCTTCGCCGACGCCGGCACCGATCACGCGGGGCGCGTGTGGGTCGCGTGGCAGTCGCTGCGGCGGGGACAAGGCGACATCTACACGCGCTGGCTCGATCCGAAATCAGGCCAGTGGTCGAAGGAGATCGCCGTGAGCAAGCCCGAGGGCGGCAACTGGGAGCCACGGCTCGCGTTCGACGGGCAGGATGGCGCGTGGGTCGTGTTCGACTCGTCGCGTGGCGGCGAGTTCAACCTCTACCTCACGCGCGTCGCTCCCGGCGGCGGCGTGAAGGAACACCAGCTCACGAGCTCCCCGGACTACGAGGCGCGGGCGCGCATCACGACGGCGAAGGACGGCAAGGGACTCTGGATCACCTCCGAGCGCGGGCGGCGGCTGTGGGGCAAGCCCATGCGCGGCCACGACGACGATGACGGCATGAACGGCTTGAAGCGAATCCTGCTCGGCTACTTTGACATCGCCACCGGGAAGTTCAGCGAGGTGCCCGTGCCTGCCGACGGCCGACCCGCGCCGCGCCCGTCCACGGCGGTAAATCTTCCCGCCGTGGCGACGGACGCAGACGGGAATCCGTGGCTCGCGTGGCGCTTCTACTCAACCAACCGCTGGATGATCGCGGTGACGAGATACGACGCGGCGGCGAAGGTGTGGTCGCAGCCGCTCGAAGTTCCGGACAGCGCCTTCGGGCAGGACCGGCACTGCACACTCGCACGCAGCGGCAGCCAGATGCTGCTCTGCTGGGCGAGCGACAAGCGCGAGACGAAGCTGGTGATGACCGCCGGAATTTACCTCGCGGAACTGGCGGGGAAATTCCAGCCGTTCAAGGAGCCTGCCATTCGCGTGGTGCTGCTGCCCGAGCCAGAGCCTTACTTGAACGGGCTGACGCCCGACCGGCCGCGCGACCAGCAGCACACCTGGACTGTGGGCGGGAAGAAATACCGGCTCGTCTTCGGCGACCTGCACCGGCACACGGATTTTTCGCGCTGCCGCACGGCTGCCGACGGCTGCGCGCTGGAGCACTTCCGCTACGCCTTCGACATGGCGGGGCTGGATTTCATGGGCACCTCCGACCACACGGACGCGGCGAAGATCTACGACCCCTACGAATGGTGGCAGACGCAGAGGCTCGTGGATGTTTTCTACGTGCCGGGGAAATTCAACTCGCTCTACGCCTACGAGCGCGAGCAGCCGTTTCCGTGGGGCCACCGCAACGTCATCTTCGCCCAGCGCGGCGGGCCGGTCGTTTACATGACGCGCAAGCACTACGAGAACTCGCCGTGGCACGCGCTGTATCCGTCTCGGCCGGGCGCGCTCCACCTCTCGCCGGAGGAGCTTTGGGAAATCCTAGGGAAGTATGGCCAGCCCGTCGCCGTCATCAGCCACACCGGCGCGACGGGCATGGGCACGGACTGGGACAAGTATGATCGCATCGACCACGCGGTCGAAAACACGGTGGAGATTTTCCAGGGCGCGCGCGTGAGCTACGAGGGCCTGGGCGCGCCGCAGCCCACCGTCGGCCTGCGCAAGAGCGATCCCTACACGCCATCGACCAAGGCTGGTCCAGGCTTTGCCCGTCCGCCCGAGCCCATCACGGACTTCGGCCCGCGCTTCAACCAGGGCGTCTATCAGCACGCGCTCGCCAAGGGCCACAAGCTCGGCGTGTTCGCCAGCTCCGACCACATCTCACAGCACGCGTCGTTCGGCGGCGTTTACGTGGAGGAAAACTCGCGCCCCGGGATCATCGAGGGCTTCAAGGCGCGCCGCAGCATCGCGGCGACGGACAAGATTTTCGTCGAGTTCAGTTGCGACGGGAAACCGATGGGCTCGATCGTGGAGACGAAGGGAAAGCCGGAGTTGAGCTTCGCAGTCAATGGAACGGCGGCAATCAAGCGCGTGACGCTGGTGCGCAACGAGGCGAACTATCAGGCTTGGGAGCCGGGCCAGCGCGAGTTCGCGCGCACCTTCACGGACGCCGTGCCTCTCGCGGGCGAGAACCGCTACTATCTCCGCGTAGAGCAGGCTGACGGGAACATGGCCTGGTCGTCGCCAGTGTGGGTGACGGTCGGGCGGTGATGGGCGGCGGCAGGCGTCAACCCCAGAACCATGGCTTTGCGCCCTTTCACGGCTGAGCTTCGGAGTTCGGGGTTTAACCAGCGATGCAGCGGAAACGAGGTGTGTCGCGCGACGATCGCGAAGGAGGCGAAGTGAACAGCGAGAATGCGACGTTTCATGCGACCCATCGTCGAGTGGTGTTTTCCCGGGCACGGTTTCCCCGAGTTGCCTCGGCTCCATCGCAGTCTTGGCGCGATCTCCCACGATTTCAACCGCATGGCTCCGGCCAAGTTTCAACCGCCGGATTCAGGTCAGGTCGGCCGCGACGTTGCCGAGGCAGTGTTGGCTTGGTGGTGTTCCGCTGGCTTTCCGGGTGCTCGAACGATGGCTCGTTGCACATGTAGCTCCTTCCGGCAGTTTTGCAACGTGTGCTGTCTCGTGAGCCGCGGTCAGCCCTGCGCCCGAACAACTGCTATCTCCGCTTCGATCGCAGCGAGCATCTCCCCCCGGCCCAGTCCTCTCTTCCGGTGCAGTTGAAGGACTCCGGAAGGTTCCCGCACGGACTTGAGGTGCGCGGATTCGAGGTGGTCAGGCCAGCATCTTTCTGACGACCCGCGCGCCTTCGACGCCCGTGAGCTTGAAGTCGAGGCCCTGGAAACGGTAGGTGAGCTTCTCGTGCTCGAAACCAAACTGGTTCAGCACGGTCGCGTGCAGGTCATGGACGGACACCGGATCGCGCGCGATGCCCCAGCCGATTTCATCCGTCTCGCCGATGACCTGCCCGCCCTTGATGCCGCCGCCGGCCAGCCACATGGAAAAGGCGAATGGATGATGGTCGCGGCCTGTGACGTTGGCCGAGCCGCCGCGATTTTCGCCGAGCGGCGTGCGGCCAAACTCGCTGGCCCAGATGATCATTGTGTCGTCGAGCATCCCGCGCTGCTTCAAGTCCCGCACCAGTGCGGCGATGGGCTGGTCCGCCATGCCGGCGCAGAAAGGAAGCTCCTGGTTGATGATGCTGTGGTGGTCCCACGACGCGTGCAGCAGTGTGACGAAGCGCACGCCGCGCTCGACCATCCGGCGCGCGAGCACGCAGTTGCGCGCGAAGGTCGAGTAAGTCTCCGGCCCGCCGCCACGACCACCGGGGTTCTCGGGGGATTTACGGCCCACGCCATACATGTCGAGCGTGGCTTGGGATTCCTTGCTCAAGTCCATCAGCTCCGGCGTCGCCGTCTGCATCCGGCCCGCGAGCTCATACGCGCCAATGCGCGAGGCGATTTCCGGGTCGGCCACGTGCTTGTGCCGGAGACGATTCAGGTCGCCGATGGCGTCGAGGCCGAGGTGTTGCATCTCGGGTGTGAAGCCGGGCGGGTTTCCGAGGTTTAGCACGGGGTCGCCCTGATTGCGGAAAAGCACGCCCGCGTAGCTGCTCGGCAGGAAGCCGCTGGACCACGCGCTCGCGCCCGCGCTGGAGCCGCGCCCCGCGTGCAGCACGACGTAGGCGGGCAGGTCGCGCGAATCGTTTCCGAGGCCGTAGGTGAGCCATGAGCCGAGCGTCGGTCGGCCGAACAGCGGCGAGCCGCAGTTCATCATGAGCTGGCCGGGGTGGTGGTTGAACTGCGTCGTGTGCATCGAGCGCACGAGGCAGACGTCGTCCGCTATGGAGCCGATGTGCGGCAGCAGGTCGCTCAACTCCATGCCGCACTGGCCGTGCGAGGTGAACTTGCGCGGGCTGCCCATGAGCCGCACGCCCTCCTTCTTTATGAACGCGAAGCGGACCTTCTCCAGCATCTCGTCGGGCAGCTTCTGGCCGTTCATCTCGTTGAGCTTTGGCTTCGGGTCGAAGAGGTCAATGTGGCTTGGCGCGCCCTCGAAGTAGATGAGGATGCAGTTCTTCGCGCGCGGCGCGGCGTGCGGCGGGCGCACGGCCAGCGGGTCGGCGGACGGCGCTGCATAGCCCTTCTCCGTGAGCAGCGATGCGAGCGCAAGTGTGCCCATGCCGGTGCTGGCGAGGAAGTCGCGGCGCGTGAGGTTGACGAGGTCGGAGGGGGACATGGCGGGTTGCAAGTTCATGGCTCGACGAGGTTCAAGGTCGGAAAAAGGGTTTTGAAGTCAGCGGCGTTGCGCGTGAGCAGGCCTTCGAAGCGCAGTGCAAAGGCACCGATGAGCACGTCGGCGACGGGACGTAGCGGGACGGTTCGCTGTCGCTTTCGCTGCACTGCTGCGTGCCAAGCGTGGAACGCAATTTCGGTGTCGCGGTCCGTCCACGGTGCATTCCACTGAACGCCCATCGGCTGAAGGAACGACTCCAGGTCTTCCCACACCCCGCCAAACATCGGCCCCATCTCGACCAGCGTCACCGGGCACGCCACCAATCCATCGCTTTCCTTCGCCTCCAACAACTCGCCTGAGCGACGTGCGAAGAGCGCGTCTTCCTCGGCAACGTCAATCAGGAGGCAGGTGTCGACAACCCAAGCCATCAGTCCTTTTCTCCTTCCCGAATAAGGCTCATATACTCGGCCGTGGTCTTGTAGGGATGGTTGTATTTCTTGGCATACCCCAACACGGACCAAACGCCGCCTTTGCCTTTCGCCTTGGCGGCGCGTTTCGGAGCCGGGGCTTTCGCGGGCAGCTTGTCCAGCATCCCCAGCACGGTTCTGGCCTGGGCCTCATCCAGGGTCTTCACCTTCTCCATCAACTGTTCTGTGGCACTCATGGAAGCAGGTTAGTTCAAAGCTTGCCGTCCGACAATCGCGCGCTCAGTCACGCGTGAAGAACTCATCCAAGTTCAGCATCACCCGGCCCAGCGCCACGAGGGTGGCCTTGTCGGCGAGCTCAGGCTCGGCCTTCTTCGCGCCGACAATCTTGGCAGCGCCCTCTGCGTTCGCCTGCGCGAGCTTGTGCTGGGCTTCGTAGAGTCGGAGGAGGCGGCCCAACTCCTCTGCGCTCGGCGGGCGGGCCAAGGCGCGCTCGAAGCCGTGGCGGATGCGCTCGCCGACGTCGGCCGTGGGCACCTCGGCCATGCGCGCGCCGAGGGCCTGCGCGCATTCGAAGAAGACCGGGTCGTTCAGCAGCGTGAGGGCCTGCAGCGGTGTGTTGCTGCGCTCGCGACGCGCGCAGGATGTGTTCGAGTCGGGCGCGTCGAATGTCATCAGCATGGGATACGGGACCGTGCGCTGAAAGAAGATGTAGAGGCCGCGGCGGTTCTTCTCGGTGCCGGGACTCTCGGTCCACTTCACCGAGTTCGCGTAGCCGAGCGCGGCGATGTCCGCGGGCAGCGGTGGGCGGATGCTCGGGCCGCCAATCTTTGGGTTCAACAAGCCGCTGGCGGCAAGGTAGGCATCGCGCACGGTCTCGGCTTCGAGACGCAGGCGGTTCTGGCGCGCGAGGAGAAGGTTGTTCGGGTCGCGCTCCTGAAGCTCGGGGCGGTTGCGCGACGCCTGCTTGTAGGTCGCGCTGGTGACGATGAGCCTGATGAGCGACTTGCGGCTCCAGCCCAAACCAAGTTGAGAGCTGGGAGAGCTGATGGTTGATGGCGTGATGAAGGCGCTCGCCAGCCAGTCGAGCAACTCGGGATGGGTGGGCTTGTCGCCCTGCTTGCCGAAGTCCTCGACGGTCCCGACGAGGCCGCGACCGAAGAGGTTCTTCCAGATGTGGTTCACCGAGACGCGCGCGGTGAGCGGGTTCTCCGGAGCGAAGAGCCACCTCGCAAGATCAAGGCGGTCTGGCTGCGCGGAGCGCGGCGTGAGCGTGTGGAGCACGGCTGGCGTGGCCGGGCGGACCTCCGTGCCCTTGTCCATGAAGTTGCCTCGAACATGGATGAAGGTCTTGCGCACGCCCGGCTCCTCGGCGAGCACGGCTGCGGCGGTGGCGGGAAACACTGGCGCCTTTTTCGCGTGTTCATCCACTGCCCCTTGAAGTTTCGTTCCCTGCTCGTCCACCTGTTCCCGGAAATATCTCGTGAGCGTGGTCACTTGATTCGTCGTGCGCGCCTCCGGCTTCGTCGCCAGCGCGGCGCTGACTGTCTCCCGTGTGAGGTCGCCCTTCGGTGGGCTGCTGGCATTCGTCCGCCACTGCATGCCCTCTGTGGAAGCGGTCCTGAGCCACGCGTCCAGCTTCGCCGGCAAGCCACCCTTCATATATGAGTCAAGCGACGCCCTCAGTCTGGCTGCGGCATCGTCATGTGATTTCTTTGCCTTCTCATAGGCGGCCTGCTCGCTGCTGGTCGGAGAGGGAAGGCTCTTCTCGTTCGCGTTGTTGAAGAAGGCGAAGAGCGAATAGAACTCGCGCTGCGTGAAGGGGTCGTATTTGTGCGAGTGGCACTCCGCGCAACCCATCGTGACACCCAGCCACACGGCGGCCGTCGTGCTCACCCGGTCCACGATTGCCTTGCAGCGGAACTCCTCCTGGTCGGTGCCGCCCTCGGTGTTCGTGAGTGTCTGGCGATGGAAGCCGGTGGCAACTTTCTGAGCGTGCGTGGCGTTCGGCAGCAAATCACCCGCGAGCTGCTGGATGCTAAACTGGTCGAACGGCAGGTCGCTGTTGATGGCTGAGATGACCCAGTCACGATAGGTATAGGCAAAAGGCCGGGCGCGGTCCTTCTCATACCCGTCACTGTCCGCATATCTGGCCAGGTCGAGCCAGTGGCGGCCCCATCGCTCTCCGAAGTGCGGCGAGGCCAGCAGTCTCTCCACCAGCTTCTCATAGGCATCCGGCGCAGCGTCATTCAAGAACACATGGACTTCCTCCGGGCTTGGCGGAAGGCCGGTCAAATCCAGTGACAGACGGCGAATCAGCGTGGGCAGGTCGGCCTGCGGCGAGGGCTGGAGCCTTTCCTTGGCGAGGCGGGAGCGCACGAACGCATCAATGGGATGAGAGGGGGAGTGATTAGTAATTAGCGGGGGCAGTGGCGAGGCGGGACGCTTCTTTGACTTCGGACTAATTACTTCCTTACTAATCACTGGCAACGCGGGTCTTCGCACTGCCTGATAGGCCCAGTGGTCGGACTTCTTCACCGCGATCTTTCCATCCTCCGGCCAGCTTGCGCCCGCATCTATCCACGCGCGCACCAGCCCGATTTCGGCGGAGGTCAGCGGCGTGCCCTTGGGAGGCATGATGCCTGCCTCACCGAGGCCCGCGAGTGCGTGGACCAGACGGCTCTGCGCGCTCTTGCCGGGGAGGAAGACCTTGCCATTGTCGCCGCCATCGAGCGCGGCAGCCCGGATGTCCAGCCGCAGGCCGCCCTTCTGCTTTTCGATGCCATGACACGAGTGACACTTCGCGGCGAGGATGGGATGGATGTCCCGCGTGAACTCCACCGGGCCGGTGGCGGCGGGAGGGAGCCTGGACAGGTCCAGCGTGGCGGGTTTGACAGAGGCCGCGTTGAGGTAGGCTGCGGCGCCGCAGAGGAGCGCGAGGATGAGAGTGCGTGTGGCCATGATGTTGCGACTGCGTTGTTGGACGGGAGTGCGGTCAGCTTTCGTTCAAATCGAACTCGGGAGCGAGCCACGGTTCGGAGCGCGAGCGTCCCGCCTGCGGCCTGGAATGCCGCGCTCCGGGGCAGCGCGCGGGTGCGCCCCGTTTGAGGTTTGTCACGGAAATTTCCGTTGCGCGGACCGGGGGCCTGGGCACAAGCTGCGGCAGTTAAGAAAAGGCGTTGCCCTTCCGACCCGCTCGCCACGGTGAACCCTTATGAAGCTGGAAAAGAAACCCATCCGCCGCGTCCTGAAGTCCCCCTCCCTCACGCGCGCTCCCGCCGCCGTGGTGAAGGCTGTCCCGGAGTTGTCCTCCAAGCACAGGCGCACCGCCAAGACCGCCACCGAGGCGCAGCCACAGGGCGCGCCCAAGGCGGAACTGGCTGCGAAGGTGCGGCGGCCCGCGCGCCCGCTCGCCTCGGCGATGAAGTCCAAGCGTCCCAGCGCGCCGCGTAAGGTCCGGGCACCCAAGCACGAAATCCCGCCCATCCTCCTGGCCGGTGACACTGCCGCGCAGGCCGGGGTGAGCGGGCCGGGGCAGCGGTATGCCCTTGGGCCGACATCTCCTCCGGCGCACGCGGGGCCGGTGGCCGAGCGGGGCGAGCTGCCGGAGACGTATGGGACGGCGAAGCTGTGGCTGACGGCGCGGGATCCGCAGTGGGTTTATGCGCACTGGGATTTGTCCGCTGGGCAGCAGGGGGCTTTCAACGCGCAATCGGACGACGGGCATCTGGTGGTGCGGGTGTTCGAGACCGAAATCCTGGGCGAGCCGCTGGTGACGCAGCACGTTCATCCTGAGTCACGGAACTGGTTCATCCACGTCGGACGCGGAGGGACGAAGTTCGTTGCGCAGCTAGGTTACTTCGACCGCAAGGAGCGTTGGCAGACCATTGCCTTGTCAGCCGCCACGGTGACGCCGCCCGACGATGTGTCGGCGGACACCAGCGCGGAGTTCGCCACGCTGCCGGTGGAGGTGCCCTTCGAGGAACTGGTCGAGATGGTCAGGACCATCGTGGGCCAGCACATCCCGCTGATGGAGGCGCTGGCGCAGTTGCGCGAGCAGGGCCATCCGAACCTGCCGACGGCGGAAACCTTCGCTGCACCCGCCGCCGCAGTGGCCGCGCGCTCCAATCGGGCTGGCTCGGGCGCTCCACAGGTTGCCCGCGGGGAGGCTGCCGGTCCCGCGCCCGCGCCCGTTTGGACATCCGCGCAGGCGGAAGCGCTGGCGGAGGTCGTCACGATGGACGAGGTGAGGCGGGTGTGGATCGGCTCGATGGAGATCACGGAGCTGGTGCGCCGTCAGCTCGTGAAGAGGCTCTCCGAAGTGAGCGCCGCGCAAATGGCCGCTGGGCAAGGGTCACTTGGGCTGGGATCGCCGAGCAGTCCCTTCGGCGCGCTGGGCAGTCTGGCGGGAGCCATTGGCGGCGTGGAGAAGGCGCGCGGTTTTTGGTTCAACATCAACGCGGAACTCATCCTCTACGGGGCGACCGAGGCGGATGCGAAGGTGACGATAGGCGGGCGGCAGATCCGCCTGCGGCCTGATGGGACGTTCAGCTACCGGTTCGCTTTGCCTGACGGGACATTTGATTTGCCAGCCATCGCCATTTCCGCCGCCGGAGATGACACTCGGGCGGCAGAGCTGCGCTTCCACCGCAAGACCGCGTATCACGGGGATGTGGGTGCTCATCCGCAAGACGCCACGCTGAAAGCTCCGACGCCGGATGGAGTGGGTGCAGAGGGCAGGTGAGCAGGTGAGCAGGTGAGAAAGTGGGAGAGTGGGCAGGTGGGATGCACGCGATTCGTCTGGCTCCCTCCTGCTCGGAATCCTGAGCCTAATCCTGCTCCGCTTCTTGAGCGAGGTTGGGATGGGGCGGAGCAGGATTAAGATCAGGATTACGAGCAGGAGGGCGGCGGCACACGACACCTCCCACTTTCCCGCTTTCCCACCTGCTCACTTTCCCTTTGTTCACACACTCTCCCGCACATGGACCCATGTGTGGACGTGGGGTTCGCCACGGAAATACCAGACCATGGTCGGGCCTTCGAGCTGCCACACGTCCCAGACGCCGTCCTCGCCGATGTCGCCCTGCTTGAAAAAAGCCATGTGCAGATTGTCGAA
>JACRKB010000191.1 GCA_016235545.1 Verrucomicrobiota bacterium
GAACAAACCTTCGCGCTGGCGCTGTTGGGTTCTCATACCAATTCCCAATGCCACTCGGTGGAATGCCAACAGGACGCCACGACGCGCGCCTTCTCCCTTCCTCGGAGGAGGGGAGATGGTGGCCGCAGGCCGGATGAGGGGTGGAGGTCGCCAACGCCTACGCACATTACCCCTCACCCCATCCCTCTCCCCTCCTCCGAGGAAGGGAGAGGGAGTCGGAGCGCGTCGCGGTCCCTCGCCATTCCACTGGATCTCATTCCGAAATGGTATCACTCCGCCACTCTGACCTCTCGTGCGGCCTAAGAAAAAAAACACACCTGTCCCGCACGCCGATCCGCCCGTCCCGGCGGCGGAGGAAAGTGAGACGTTGGCAGGCGGCGCGCTCAACGTCCTCACCATCCCCGCCGCGCTCATCGCGGTCGTGCTTGAGTTCCTCTCCACCAAGTCGCTCCTGTCGCCAGCGCCGTCCACCGTCACCGTGCTGGGCTTTCACTTCCTCGCGCTGCTCGCCGCTGTGCCCGCGCTGCGGCTGCTCTTCCCGGAGCAATACCGGCGGCTGGGCTGGACCTTCGCCGCACTGGTCATCGGCTTCGCGCTGCCGCTGCCGGTCATCGGACCGGCATTCCTCCTCGGCTACCGGCTGCTGCTGCTCATGAAGCCGGCGCGCAACGTGGAGAGCAAATACGTTCTGGGCACCACGCAGTATCTCACCCTCCCGCGCCACGAGCTGGACGTGCATGAGGAGCCGCGCTCCGTCGCCGAGATTCTCAACGGCAAGGATGACGTCGTCCGCCGCGCCGCCATCCTCGCGCTGCGCATCGTCGAGCCGAAGAAGGCGTTGCCGCTGCTGCAAAAGGCGATTCAGGACAGCGACGAGCAGGTGCGCCTGCTTGCGCAGACGCAGTTCAACCAAATCATCGCCGGCCTCGAAGGGCGTGTGAAGACGCTGGAGGCGGACCTCGCCACGCCGCCGCGCCATTTGAACAAGCTGCTGCTCCTGGCCGAGCAATATCACGAGATGGTCTATCTCGGCCTCGCGACGGACGAGACCCAGGCGATTTACCTCGGTCGTGCGATCGAGCTGCTGGATGAGGCCGCGAGCACCGCGCCGGACAACACCGCCGTGCGCTTCCTGCTGGTGAAGTGCTCGCTCAAGGCGGGCCGGCTCGACCAGGCGCGCGCGGGCATCCAGTTTCTGCGCAAGAAAGGCTGGCAGCCCGAGGTGCTCGTCCCGTGGGAGGTGGAGATCGCATTCCTCGAGCGCGACTGGGAGCTGCTGTCCACGACGTTGAAGAAGCTCGATGTCTCCGGCGCGACGCCCGCCGTGCTGCGCGGGCCGATGGAGTTCTGGCTGGCCCCGGCGAAAGGGTGAATGATGCAAATGCCCGCTCCCAATCTTAATCGTAATCTTACTCCTCTTCGCAAGGCCCAGGGGAGGAGCAGGATTACGATTAGGATTGAGAGCAAGGGTAAGAGCAGAAGGGCGAGCCGCTGAATGCAACCTTCCGCCAAACCTGAACCCATCGCCGACGTCACCCTCTTCCTCGAGGGCACGTATCCCTACGTCCTCGGCGGCGTTTCCTCGTGGGTTCACCAAATCATCACCGGCCTGCCGGAGCTGACCTTCTCGCTCTGCTACATCGGCGCGAAGGCCGACCCGCAGGCCAAGCAGCATTACATGCTCCCGGAGAACGTCATCACGCTCCGGGAAATCTACCTCCACAACGAGCTGTCCAAACGCGAGCAGAGGCGTCGGCGAATCCCCGCCGAGCTGCGCATCGCCCTCTACGACCTGCTTGAAAAGTTTTACCTCGCCACCACCGACGCCGAGCGGATGGCCTGCTTCTGGGCCGCGCTGGAGGGCTTGCAGGAAGTGGAGAAGCGCTTCCGCTTCGGCAATCTGCTCCGCGACCGGGAGATGTGGGAAATCCTCGTCGCGGGCTACGAGGAGTTCTGCCCGGACGAGTCGTTCATCGACTTCTTCTGGACCGCGCGCTTCCTCCACCTGCCCCTCTGGAATCTCTGGAAGGCCCGCGACCTCGTGCCGCCCGCGCGCGTGTATCACAGCGTCTCGGCGGGCTACGCCGGCTTCATCGGCGCGGTCACAGCGCGTCGGCGCCACGCGCCTTTCCTGCTGACCGAGCACGGCATCTACACCAAGGAACGCATCGCCGAGATCAGCCAGGCAGACTGGATTTATGAGCCGGACCGTTTCCAGATCAACTACAGCGAGGGCCTGGGCAAGCTGAAGCAGATGTGGATCAATCTCTTCATGTTCCTCGGCAAGGTCGCCTATGACCAGGCCGAGAAAATCATCACCCTCTACTCCGGCAACGCCGCCACCGAAGTCGAGTTCGGCGCGGACGAGCAGAAAATCTCCATCATCCCCAACGGCATCGAGCCGACTCGCTTCGACGGCATTTACCAGCAGCACATGGAGCGGTGGCAGACGAGCCCGGAAAAAAAATTCGTTGGCTTCATCGGGCGCGTGGTGCCCATCAAGGACGTGAAGACACTGCTCCGCGCAGCCCGCGTCGTCTGCGAGCGGATGCCGGAGGTCGAATTCCTCATCGCCGGACCCTACGTCGAGGATCCTACTTACTTCGACGAGTGCCAGAAGATCGTAAAGCTCCTGCACATCGAGGACAAAGTGCATTTCCTGGGCATGAGCAAGATCATGGAGGTCCTCCCGCGCATGGACGTGCTGGTGCTCACCAGCATCAGCGAGGGCCTGCCGCTCGTCGTCCTCGAAGGCATGGCCGCCGGCAAGCCCAACGTGTGCAGAGACGTCGGCGCATGCCGTGAACTCATGTTTGGCCGCACCCAGCCGGACCGGGCGTTGGGTCGCGCCGGCCGCCTCACAAAAATCATGTCCCCCGCCGAGACAGCCCACGCGCTCATCGGCATCCTCTCCAACCCGGCCACCTGCGTGAAGATGGGCGTGGCCGGACGCAAACGCGCCGAGCAGTTTTACAGCATGACCACGATGCTCGACGATTATCGCGACCTTTACTGCCAGCTCTCCGGGAAGCCGAAGCAGCCTCCCGCGCCCGGCGCGATGGAGCCGAGGGCTCGCCGGCCCAAGGGCCTGCCGTCATAGGCCGAGCGGACCTCGTGCTGCCCCGCAGCGCGTGGATGAACACGGGGGCAGACGAAGCTCTCGCGCTTGAGTGAATGGCGAGCGCGCTCCTCCTGCTCTCAATCCTGCTCCGCTGATCGAAACGCGTGGGGAAGGAGCAAGATTAGGAACAGGATTACGAGCAGGAGGAAAAAATACCGCGTAGCAAGACACTGGGATGCGCCCCTCCCGTTCGGAGTCGCGGCTTTTCACGGGCGCTGGGAGCGGGTTACCCTTCCTCCATGCACTTCACACGCCTGCTCGTGGTCGTTCTCGCCAGTCTGGGCGCGCTTTCCCCGCTGGCTCACGCTGCCCAGCCCAACCTCGTTTTCATCCTCACCGACAACCAGGGCGCGTGGACTCTCGGCTGCTACGGCAACACGGACATCCGCACGCCGCACATTGACCGGCTCGCCGCCGAGGGCATTCGCTTCACGCGCGCGTTGAGCAGCAACCCGGTGTGCTCGCCCACGCGGGCGACGTTTCTCACCGGGCTGATCCCGTCGCAGCACGGCGTGCATTCGTTCCTCGACCCGAAGTTCATGATGGGGCCGCAGGCTTACAACACGCTGGCAGAGTTCACCTCTCTCGGCGAGGTGCTGCGCGACGCGGGCTACACCTGCGGGCTGAGCGGCAAGTGGCATCTCGGCGCGAACCTCACGCCATCGGAGGGTTTTAGTTTTTGGGTTACGAAGCCCGACGGCTCGACGCGCGAGTTCTACGACCAGGACATCATCGAGGATGGCAGGGTGCGCAAGGAATCCGGCTACACGACCGATCTCTGGACCCGCAAGGGCATCCATTTCATCGAGCAGAACAAGGCGCGCCCGTTCTTCCTCTTCCTCTCCTACAACGGGCCTTACTCGCTCGGCCAACTGATGCTCAACCCGGCGCGCAACCGTCATGCGGAGTTTTACAAGGGCAAGCCCTTCGCCAGCTTCCCGCGCGACGCGATGCACCCGTGGCAGCACGCGAACAAGCAGTTCCACAACGCGCAGGCCGCGATGGAACGCGTCGCCGCCGAGACGAGCGGCGTGGACGACGGCGTGGGCGAAATCATGGCGACGCTCAAGCGCCTCGGCCTCGACGAAAACACTCTCGTGGTCTATGCGGCGGACCAGGGCTGGATGGGTGGACAGAACGGCATGTGGGGCATGGGCGACCACTTCCGGCCCATCGGCGCACACGACTTGATGATGCAGATCCCGCTGCTCTTCCGGCAGCCGGGGCGCATTCCCGCGAGCCGGACGAATGACTTCCTTGTGAGCAACTATGATTTCTTCCCGACCGTGCTGAGCCAGCTCGGCCTCGGCGACAAGATGCCGCAGAAGCCCAAGTCGCCGGGCCGCGACTTCTCCGCCGTGCTGCGCGGCGAGAAGCTCCCATGGGACAACACGGTGTTTTACGAGATGGAAAGCTGCCGCGCCATCCGCACCGACGACTGGAAATACGTCGCTCGATTTCCGAGCGGCCCCAACGAGCTATACGACATGAAGGCCGACCCGCGCGAGCGCGTGAACCTCTTCGGCCAGCCAGGCACCGAGGCGAAGCGCGACGAGCTGTCGAAACGCCTCGACGCCTTCTTCCACCAGCACGCCGACCCGCAATACGACGTTTGGAACGGCGGCCGCTCGAAGGCCAGCCGGCTGGTGAAGTGAGCCGGAGCAGCCGCTACTTTTCCACCTTCACACCGAGCGCGATGAAGCCGTCCAGCTCGCGCGGCGGAAACAGCATCGGTGAAAAAATCCTTCGCAGCGCAGGCGTTGTCCGAGTGACGAGCCGGACTTCATTCTCACCAATCTTCGCCGATCCAATGATGCGGAAGTGGGCGAGCGAACCGGGCGCGGCACTCTCCGGCAACGTCACCTTGAGCATTCCGTTCGTGGCCTTCTCCTTGATGATTTCATCCGCGAGCCGCGCGCCCTCGATGCCGAGGACCGAGAGCGTGACGGGGCCTGTGTAATCGCGGCGTGTGACGCTGACCTTTACGGTGAAACTTCCGCCCGGCACGGCCTCGACCTTGTCCACGTCGGCTTCGAGCATGAAGCCGGGCGTGAGCAGCTCGGCCACGATGCGGTAGGCATGCTGTGGTCCGCCGCGACGGATGAGTTCGTCCACGACGAGGAAGTAAGTGCCGTCTGCGGGAATGGTGTTCGTCACCGAGCCTTCGCCCGCGTCATTCACAGACGAGCTGGAGATGGCGGTGCCCTTGGCGTCGCGGAGTTGCAGCATCACCTCACTCGCGGAGCCGATGCTGCGGGTCTGCGCGGTGAAGAGCACGCGCTGGCCTTTCCTCGCATCAAACTTCCAGAAGTCACGGTCCTTGGGCTTGAGGAAGCGCCCGTTCAACCCCGCGGGCAGCGTGAACGATGTGGCGGTCTCTGCGCTGTCGTTCGGCTCCGCGTCCGCGAACTCGGCCGTGTCACTCACGAGAGCGGAGACGAACGTGGACGACTTGCCGCCAGGAAACTTAGCGGAGAGAGCGAGCCGCATCGCGTCGAGCGGAGCGGTGGCGGTGACGGGCTTGAGCTTGTCCACCTGCGGGCCGACGAAGTCGAACGTGCGCTGTGCGCCAGCCTTCACCGCTGCGGGGAAGGGCAGGCTCGCCAGCGGAAAATCACCGACACGCAGACGGAAGCGATAGTCGCCGCCGCCGCTGAAATTGATGTCGCGCACCTCGATGAGGTGGTCGCCACCCGCCGCAAAGACGTGAGCGAGGCGGCAGTCACCACCGAGGCCCGACTCGTCATCACAGAACGCCAACTCGCGACCCCGCAGGTCGAGCAGTCGCAGCACCGGGTCGAGCTTGGATCCGAGCCGCTGCGCAACGACCTCGATGGCGAGTCGGTCTCCAGCCTTCACGGTGACGCGGTAGAACTTGCAGCCAAGCGAGGCCGCCGCGCCATCCACGGCCACGGGCCACGCGAGAGGTTGCGCGTTTGTGCTGCGCACGTTGGCGGCCTTGTCCGCCACGCTGGGCAGGTCGTCCACCATCAACAGCAACGGGCTGGAACCGCCGTTCACCGACGCCACGCGCACGGCGTGGATGCCGACGGGCGTGTCAGCGGGCAATGAGACCTGGAATTTCGCCGCGCTCGCGTTCGTGGCGTTGGCGGAGAGAATCCTCGCGCCAAAGCCGGTCCAAAGATTCGTTGCGCCGAGGAGATTCGCGCCGTGAACAGTGAGTTCCTGCGCCTTGCCAGGCATGAGCGCGCCGGGCGATGTGTGCGTGAGGCTGGGGCTTTGGGCGAAGCCAGCCACGGGTCCAGCCAGGACCACCAGCAGAAGCGCGCGAACATTGAGCATGTGGCGATTGCGCCGGAGATCCGGCGGACACGGCAAGTTCATTCGCGTGACGCTGACCCGGTTATGGGCCACGGATGGAACACGGAAGAAACACGGATGGGAAAGCATTGGTTGAGCCCGAACTCTGAAATGGAATGGCCGCAAAAAACGCAAAGAGACTCAAAGAGAAGAGATTGCGGCCAAGACTGCGCGCAGTGAAACAGTTCCGGGCAATGCGATGGAAGCGTCTGCCTGCTTCGCGTCTGCTTGCGCTCTTTGCGGCCAACTTCGGCAATCGGGTTCACCGCTGCACGCCTTGTCTTGATCCGTGTTTCTTCCGTGTTCCATCCGTAACTAAAAACACTTTCCTCGGTGGCCGGGTGAAGTTGTTGCGTCGCAGGCGGCGAGTTCGCAAGCTCACGGCGGATTTACATGAGCGGTTCCGCATCACTCGAAGTTTTGTCCACGCACACGCCCGAGCTGTTCGCGGCGGCGGTGCAGCGCGCGGCGGAGTCGCTGCGGGCGGGCGAGGTCGTCGCGCTGCCGACGGAGACGGTTTATGGGCTCGCGGCCAACGCGCTCGATCCGCTGGCTGTGGCGAAGATTTACGAGCTGAAGGGCCGGCCCGCGCACAACCCCATCATCGTCCATGTGGACGGCTTGGAAATGGCGCGCGCGTGCGTGCGTGAGTGGCCCGAGGCAGCGCAGCGGCTGGCGGGCGCGTTTTGGCCGGGGCCGTTGACCATCGTGCTGCCGCGCGCTGCGGTCATATCCGACCTCGTCACAGCGGGCGGCGACACGGTGGGAGTGCGCTGGCCGCAGCATCCGTTCATGCGCGCGGTCATCCGCGCGTGCGGCTTCCCGCTGGCTGCCCCGAGTGCGAATCTTTCCAACCAGCTCTCCCCGACGAACGCTGATCACGTGTGCAGGCAGCTCGGCGGCCGGCTGCGGCTCATCGTGGATGGCGGGCACTCGAATGTGGGCATCGAGTCCACCGTGGTGGACCTGGCCGCGAACCCGCCGCGTGTGCTGCGACCGGGGATGATCCACGCGGAGTCGGTGGCCGCCGCGACGGGGAAGGAGATGGGAGATGGCAGATGGGAGATGGGGGAGGCAACGCTGAGGAGTCCGGGGATGTTGGCGAGGCATTATTCGCCGAAGGCGCGGCTGCTCGTGCTTGCGTGGAGGGATGAGGCGGAGTTGAAAGTGCGGCTTGCAGAACTCGGCGTGCCGCAAGGCAGCGTCTCGGTGCTGGCGCACTCGCACATTCCGCTGGGCGGCGGCTTTGGCTCCGTGTCGGTGATTCCGCATGATGCGGAGGCTTACGCGCGGGCGCTCTACGCGGAACTGCACCATTGCGACGAGCAGGGCGCGGAGTGCATCGTGGTGGAGTCGCCGCCGGACTTGCCAGAATGGCAGGGCGTCTCGGACCGGCTGCGGCGGGCGGCGGCGTGAGGAGTGCTTGTTTGACGCGGCGGGCGCGAATCCCCAAGCTCCGGGGCACATGCGAACCCGATTTCTTTCTGGCCTGGCTGTGGTTGCGCTTGCGATGTCGGCCGGCGCGCAGACCGCCGCTCCCCCCGCGCAGCGCGTCGTCACGCTGGCAGAGTGTGTCGCGATGGCGCTCGAGAAGAACCTCGACATCCAAATCCGCCGGATCCAGCCCGGCATTGACCTTTACAACCTGGATTCGACGCGCGGCTACTACGACCTGGTGTTCAACCTGAATGCATCGCAACGCTTCAATTCCTCGCCCGGTTCGCCTGACCCGAACAGCGCGCTCTTCCGCGTGGGCAGCGATTCATTCACCGAGAGCTACGGACCCAGCTTCACGCAGCAGCTCGGCACCGGCGGGCGCGTGACGCTCAACGGCGACCTCATCCGTCGCAGCGGCTCGTCCTTCACCACGGGCTACAGCTACTCGACCGACGCGGGCATCAGCCTCACGCAGCCGCTGTTGAAGAACGCGTGGATTGATTCCACCCGCCAGACGATTCTGCTGAACAGGCAGACGCTCAAGATTGACGAGCTGGCGTTGCGCAGCCAGGTGATGACAACCATCAACAGCGTGCAGCAGGCCTACTTTGAGCTGGTCTTTGCGCGCGACAACGTGCGGGTGCAGGAAGCCTCGCTCGGCCTCGCGGAGAAGCTCCTGGCCGACAACAAGCGGCGCGTGGAGGTCGGCGCACTTGCCCCGCTGGACGAGAAGCAGTCGGAATCGCAGGTGGCCGCGCGGCGCTCGGACCTGCTCTCGGCACGGCGCGATCTGGAGGTTCAGGTCAACAACCTCAAGAATCTCGTCGGCAACGATTTCAGCGCGTGGGCGACGACGGCGCTGGAGCCGGCGGACAAGCTCCTCGCCGTGGCGCAGGCGCTCAACGTGCAGGACAGTTGGCGACACAGCATGGCGCTGCGGCCCGACCTCCAGCAGGCTCGGGAGCAGATTGAGCGGCAGAACATCGTCCTGCGTTACAACCACAACCAGCTCTTCCCTTCGCTGGACCTCACGCTCACCTACGGCCACAACGGCATCGGCCAGACGCTGCCCACCGGACTCAACGGCATTCAGCGCGGCAACAACCAGTTTTACTCCTACGGCATCGTGCTGAGTTTTCCGTTGAGCAACACGACGGCGAAGAACAACTACAAGTCTGGCAAGCTCACGAAGGAAGTTCTCCTGCTCGAATTCAAGAAGCTCGAGCAGACCATCATCGTGGAAATTGACAACGGGGTGAAGCAGGCGCAGACGGCCTACGAGAAGATTGAGGCCACCCGGCAGGCCCGCCTCTACGCCGAGGCGGCGCTCGACGCCGAGCAGAAGAAACTGGAGAACGGCAAGAGCACGAGCTTCTTCGTGCTGCAGCTCCAGCGCGACCTCACCGCCGCGCGCTCCGCTGAAATCCGCGCGCTCGCAGACTACAACAAGGCTCTTTCCACGCTGTCCAAGAGCGAAGGGACGACGCTGGAAAAAGCGAACATCGGCCTGGAGTTCAAGTAGGAGATCCGTTCAGCAGCGCAGACACCCATGTCCGCAGCAGCTTCCGCCCTGATTGGCCGGCAGCGGACGTGGGCGTCCGCGCTCCCTCACTTCTTCTGAAAAAGCTCGGCGGCCTTCGTGTGCCAGCGCACTGACTCGACGTGGTCCTTCGGCACGCCGCGTCCGTGCTGGTAAATGTCTCCAAGTTGCAGCGCCGCCTCGGCGTCGCCGCCGTTGGCCGCAGCCGTCAGCGCCTCAATGTTGTTGGTTCCCGCCGACCCGCCGCCGGAGGGCGTTTCACAGCCGGCAAGGAAGAGCGCGCCGGAACCGAGCACGAGGAGGAGCGAAAATTGAGCGGTGAGCTTTTGAGCTGTTTTCATGGCGGCGGACAGTATCGGGCCGCCGCCTCCGTGGCAACGGCGCAATTGTCCTCCAATTGTCGCGGGGCGCTTCCCAGTTTCTTGCGGCCGAATGGCCCCCACGACCGCGCAGCGGGCGGCTGCGCTCACGCCCAGCGCGCGATGCGGCTGTCGAGCTGGAAGAACTGGCCGGAGATGTTTTGCGTGGTGGCCAGAAAGGCGGTGAAGCGGGCGACTTCGGCGAGGTCGTTGAGGCGGCCCAGCGCGTTCGCGGCGGCGAAGGCGGCGAGCTGCTCCGGCGTGAGGCGCGCGGTCATCGGGGTGCGCAGGACGCCGGGAAGAATCGCGTTCACCCGGACGTTGCGCCTGCCGGCTTCCTTGGCGAGCGAGGTGGTGAGGCCCAGGAGCGCGGCCTTGGCGGCGGCGTAGTTGGCCTGGCCGCGATTGCCGGCGCGGGCGCTGAAGGAGGCAATGTTCAGGATGTGGCCGTCGCGCTGCTTGAACATCGGGCGCAGGACGGCTTGCGAGCAGAGGAACGCACCTTTGAGATGCACGTCGAGGACGCGCTGCCAGTCCTCGTCGGTGAGCTGCCACGAGAGGTTGTCAGCGGTGGTGCCAGCGTTGTTGATGAGCAGGTCAACGCGCTGCCAGCGGGAAAGGATTTGAGTGACGGCGGATTGGACGGCGTCGCTCGAAGTCACATCGAGCGGCAGCGGCAGAAGTGAATCACTTTCCGCGTGCGCGTTCTCTTGGTGGAAGCCGGCGGCGACGCGCCAGCCTTGCGCGTGAAACTCCGCGACAAGCGCGCGACCCAGGCCACCGGAGGCTCCGGTGATGAGGGCGACACGAGGGAATGGGGAATGGGGAACGGGAGGGGCCGACTCCAAGTGCGAATTGGAAATTGCGATCTGCGAATTCTCGGCGCGGGGGCGGCGGGCTCGTTGAGTTCGGGCGGCCATTGGTTCAGCGCGGTGGCTCGATGGCCCATTGGCCACCGATCATCACGCCGGCGATTTTTGGCGCGGCGTGGACGACTGTTTCCGCAGCGGATTCGATCGTGCAGTTCGAGCGGAGGACGAGCATGTCGGCGTGCGCGCGGCGGGTGAGTTCGCCGACCTTGCCGCGCTGGCCGAGGGCGGCGGCGGAGTTGCGGGTGACGAGATCAAGGAATTCCTCGGGCGAGAGGCCGGGCTGCCGCACGGTGAACGCACGGAGTTCTGCGAAGAGGTCTAGCTCGGGTTTGCGGCGCCCGTCCTTGCCGATGCTCGCGAGGCTGTCTGTGCCGAGGCAAAGGTTCACCCCGGCGTCGTGCAGCTCGGCGAAGGGGAATGGCGTGTGCCCGAAATAAGCGTGGCTGCGCGGGCAATGGACGACGTGGGCGCCCGCGCGGGCGAGGAGATCAGCGTCGCCAAGCGCGAGCTGGTTGACGTGGACGGCGAGGAAGCGCGAGTCGAGCAGCTTGAGGAAAGCGAGTTGCTGGACGGGCGAGCGCGAGCCGCAGTCGGCCATGTCGCGGCCGTTTTTGCGAAGCCAGTCGAACATGGCTCCGCGCCCGTTGCGGAACATGCCGAACTCCAGGCCCGACTCCGCGACGTGCATGGTGAGCGGCCAGCGGGCGCGGCGGGAGATGCGGCGCGCGAGTTTAAGCAGCTCGGGGTTTGTGGTGTAGAGAGCGTGCGGCGAGAGCGCGGCGCGGCTGCGGCCCTCCGGAAGCTCGCGGATTTTTTGGACGGCCTGACGGAGAAGCCTCGCGGGGCGCTGGCGGCGGCGGACGGAGATGATCTCGAGGAAGGAGAGGACGCGCAGCGGCGTGGAGGCCCACACTTCAGGGAGCAGTTCGGGCACTGCCTCTATGTCCGCGACGGTGGTGCAGCCCGAATGGAGAAGCTGTCGCACGCCGTTTAGCCAGGACTGCGCGAAGTCGGTGTAGCTCCACGAGGACTTGAGCGCGACGATACCCTGTATCCAGTCCAGGAAAGTCTTGGGTGGCAGGATTGCCCCTGCCATGTCGGTGTAATCGAGATGGCAGTGCGCGTTCACAAGGCCAGGCAGAAGGATGGCCTCGCCGAGGTCGCGCGTCTCGGAGGGGGCGTTGCGGCGCAGGTCGCGCCAGCGCCCGACTGCGGCGATGCGGCCCCGGGAAATGAAAACCGCGCCGTCCTCAATCGCCGGCTGTGAGACCGGCAGGATGACTCGGGCGCGGAGCGCGAAGGACTTGGGTCCAGCCATCAGGAGGCGCGACGGCGTTCCTTGCTGCGGGCGGCCAGGCTGTGCGTCTTCGCCTTGGACTTGCTGTGCCGCTTGCGGATCTGCTGCTCGATCTTCTTGGTGACGGCATCAATCGCGGCGTAGAGGTCGGCTTCGTGATCCTCCGCGAAGAGGTCGGGGCCGCGCACGCCCACACGCATGGAGCAGCCGAAGGCCTTGGCGGGGTCGCGGGTGTCGTCGTGCTCGATGGTGACGCGGGCATCAATGGTCCAGCGGTCGAAGTGCTCGAGCTTGTCGATCTTGGTGAGGATGTGCTCCTCAATGGCTTTGGTCAGCGTGACGTTGTGAGTGGAGAGAATCAACTTCATGGCGAGAGCTTGGCGGCGAGGCTGCTGGAAATCCAGCCGGGAATTGTCGAAGGCTGCCCACGCGAACGAACACACCCAGATCAGAAGTGGTGGTAGGACCTGGATTCGAACCAGGGAAGGCGTGAGCCAGCAGATTTACAGTCTGCCCCCGTTGGCCACTTGGGTATCCTACCAGCCATCCCGGCGATTACTCGCGGGGGGCGGATTAAGCCAAACACACCCCAGCGGCTCAAGGGGAATCTTGGATCGACTGGAGCACGCGTTCGGGGCTCATCTCAGTTCCTTCCCATCGAGCGGCTTTCTGCTCCTGCCGCATTGCCCCGCAGGCGACTGAAAGGCTCCCTCTTGCGCTCGTTGTCACAGTTCCCATCTTGTAACTTCCCTGCATAACCGGGAGTCTCCCGGCACGCATGAACTTGGTCCGCCTCGCCCTCCGCCGCCCGCTCACGATTGTCGTCGGCGTCATCGCGGTCGCCTTGGGCGCGTGGATTGCCCTCCAGCGCATGACGCGCGACGTGTTCCCGCCGCTGGGCATCCCGACCATTTACGTCGCGCAGCCCTTCGGCGGCATGGACCCGGCGCAGATGGAGGGCTACATCACCTACTTCTACGAATACCACTTCCTCTACATCACGGGCATCGAGCACGTGGAGTCGAAGTCCGTCCAAGGCGCGAGCATCATGAAGCTCCAGTTCCATCCAAACGTGGACATGTCGTCCGCGTTGTCCGAGGTGGTGGCCTACGTGAACCGCTCGCGCGCGTTCATGCCGCCGGGGACGCCCGGGCCGTTCATCACGCGCTTCGACGCCGGCAGCGTGCCGGTGGGCTATCTCGTCTTCTCCACGACGAATGCGAACCGCACCGTCGGCGAGATGCAAAACGCCGCGTTGAATCAAGTGCGCCCGCTCTTCGCGCCGCTGCCGGGCGTGTCCGCTCCCCCGCCCTTCGGCGGCAGCGCACGGACGATTCTCGTCAACCTCAAGCCCGACCGCCTGCGCAGCTACGGCATTTCCGCCGATGAAGTCGTCACCGCGATGGCCGCCGCGAACACGCTGAGTCCCTCCGGCAATCTCCCGCTCGGCGACAAGTATCCCTTCGTCCCCATCAACGCGGTGGTGAAGAACATTCAAGACCTCGCCGCCGTGCCCATCCGCACGGGCACGGGCGCGGGCGGCGGCGCAGTCTTCGTGCGCGACCTCGGCGACGTGGCCGACGGCGCGGACCTCATCACCAGCTACGCGCTCGCGAACGGCAAGCGCACCGTCTATATGCCCGTCACCAAGCGCTCGGACGCGAGCACGCTCTCGGTGGTCGAGCTGGTGAAAGCAAACATCAAGAAGTTCAAAGAGGTGCTGCCCGACGACATCGAGGTGACTTACGAGTTCGACCAGTCGCCCTACGTTGTGCGCGCCATCCGCGACCTCGTGAAGGAAGGTGCGCTTGGCGCGGTGCTGACGGGCTTGATGGTGCTGCTGTTCCTCCGTGACTGGCGCAGCGCATTCATCGTGGTCATCAACATCCCCGTGTCGCTGCTTGCCGGGACGTTCGCGCTGTGGGTGAGCGGACAGAATGTGAACCTCATGACGCTCGGCGGCCTCGCGCTGGCCGTCGGCATCCTCGTGGACGAGGCGACAGTGGCGATTGAGAACATCCACGTGCATCTCGCGCGCGGTCGTCCGCTCGCCCGCGCCGCGCTCGATGCCACGGTGGAAACGACTGGCCCGCGTTTCCTCGCGATGCTCTGCGTGCTGGCCGTCTTCATCCCCGCGTTCTTCATGCAAGGCGCGGCCAAGGCGCTCTTCACGCCGCTCGCGCTGGCCGTGGGCTTCTCGATGGTCGCGAGCTTCGTGCTGTCCAGCACGCTGGTGCCGGTGTTGAGCGTGTGGCTGCTGCGCGGGCACGAGTCAGGCGTAAAGGAAGAAAAGGGCTCGCCAGCCTACGCCTCGCTCCTCCGCCCGCTTCTCGCGGCCCGCTGGCTGGTGCTGCTCGTTTATCTCGGCGTTGCTGCCGCCGCGCTCTGGTTCATCTTCCCGCGCCTTGGCACCGAGATTTTTCCCAAGGTGGACGCTGGTCAGATTCAGCTTCGCCTCCGCGCGCCGTCCGGCACGCAGTTGGAGAAGACCGAAGCCATCGCCCTCCGTGTGCTCGACCTCATCAAGCGCGAGGCCGGTCCGGACAACGTGCAGATGAGCATCGGCCTCGTCGGCGTCCACGCGGCGAACTATCCCATCAACCTCATCCACCAGTGGAACGCCGGCCCCGAGGAAGGCGTGCTGCAAATCCAGTTCAAGCCCGGCTCCGTCCGCACTGAACCGCTCAAGGAAAAGCTGCGGGCCATCTTCAAAGCCGAGCTGCCCGACGTGCTCGTGAGCTTCGAGCCGAGCGACATCGTCGAGCGCGTGATGAGCTTCGGCGCGCCGACGCCCATCGAGATTGCCGTGCAAGGCCAGAGCCTTCACGCGAGCAAGGAGTTCGCCGACAAAATCCGTGAGCGGCTGGCGAAGATTCCTTCGCTGCGCGACGTGCAGTTCGCACAGGTGCTCGACTACCCGACGCTCGACGTGAACATCAACCGCGAGCGCGCCGGCCTGCTCGGCGTGCGGATGAGCGACGCCACGAAGTCGCTCGTCGCCAGCACTGCGAGCAGCCGCTTCACCGTGCCGAACTACTGGGCCGACCCCGCGAGCGGCATCGCGTTCAGCGTGCAAGTGCAGGTGCCGCAAGGCCGCGTGACCACCGTCGAGGAGTTCAAGAACACGCCGGTCACCACCACCGGCGGCAAGGCCACGCTCCTCCGCAACATCGCGAGCGTGAGCGAGGGCACCGCGCCGCAGACCTACGAGCGCTACAACCTCGTCCGCGTCGTCTCGCTCACAGCGAACATCCACGGCTCGGACCTCGGCAGCGTGGCGAAGCAAATTCATACGGCTATCAAGGAAGCCGGCGCGCCGCCCGCGAAGACCAGCGTCGCCGTGCGCGGGCAGATTCCGCCGATGGAAGAAATGTTCGCCGGACTCCGCAACGGCCTGGCGCTCGCCGTGGTCGTCATCTTCCTCCTGCTAGCCGCGAACTTTCAGTCCGTCCGTCTTTCGATCGTCGTCATCTCCACCGTGCCCGCCGTCATCGCGGGCGTGGCGCTGACGCTCTGGCTCACCCACACGACGCTGAACATCCAGAGCTTCATGGGCGCCATCATGGCCGTCGGAGTGGCCGTCGCGAACGCCATCCTGCTCGTGACCTTTGCCGAGCGGGCGCGGGTGTCTGGCAGCGCGGACGCCAATGCCGCTTCGCTCGAAGGGGCCACGTCCCGCCTCCGCCCCATCCTCATGACAAGCTTCGCCATGATGGCCGGCATGCTGCCGCTAGCAATCGGGGCGGGCGAGGGCGGCGACCAGACCGCGCCGCTCGGCCGCGCCGTCATCGGAGGTCTCGCCGCCGCGACGCTCACGACGCTCTTCATCCTCCCGTCCGTCTTCGCCGTGGTGATGGCCGGCAAGCACACGCGCTCCGCCAGTCTTGACCCGGACGACGAGCAAAGCCCGCAGTTTAGCGCCGCCGAATGAACGCACCCATGAAAACCTACGCTTGGAGCGCGGACGCCCGCGTCCGCATAACCACATCAAACGAGAACGCATGCGTCCGCGCTGCCGCCACGCTCTCCTGCGCGCTCTTGCTGCTCGCCGCGCCGCTTCTCGCGGCGGACGGCCCCTCCGTTCGCGTCACCATGCCCACACGCGGCGACGTTCACCGCTTCGTCGCGCAGCCGGGCACCATCCGCCCGCTTCAGCAGGCCACGCTCTACGCGAAGGTTCCCGGTTACTTGAAGTCCATCGCCGTGGACAAGGGCGACGCCGTGAAGGCCGGAGCGGTACTCGCGCAAATCGAAGTCCCCGAGTTGCAGGCCGAGTTGCTTTCGCAACAGGCGCAGATTGCCAAGGCCAGCGCCGACGTCGCACGCGCACAGTCCGAAGTCACCCGCCGCCAGGCCGAGGTGGCGCGGTTCGACGCGGAGCTGAACCGCCTCCGCGCCGTGCTGGAGAAGAACGAGGCTGAACGCGCCTTCACAGACTCCGAGCTGGACCGCCTCACCAAGGCCCGCAGGCAGGCCCCCGACCTCGTCACCGCGCAGCAACTCGACAAGGCCAGGTCCGACCGAGAAGTGCTCGCCGCCACTCTCAACGCCGCGCGCCAGACCGTCGCCGCCGCGCAGGCCGAGCAGCAGGCGGTTCGCGCGTCAGTGGATGTGGCCCAGCGGCTCGTGGCCGTCGCGCAGGCGGAGGCACAGGTGGCGGACGCCGGTTTGCAGCGCACGCGGACGCTGCTCTCCTACACGCGAATCACCGCGCCATTTGGCGGTATGGTCACCGCGCGCTTCGTGGACACGGGCACGTTCATACCCGCCGCGACCGCCGGCAACTCCGGCCAAAACGCCGCCATCGTCACCGTGATGGACTTCGACACCGTGCGCGTGCAGGTCGCAGTGACCGAGCTGGAAGCCGCGCTCGTCGTGAAGGGCCAGCCGGTGAAGGTCGCGCTCGACGGCCTGCCCGGCAAAACCTTCGAGGGCGCGGTCACGCGCTTCTCCGGCGCACTGGACGAGAACACACGCACCATGCTCGTCGAGGCCGAGCTGCCGAACCCCGGCCATGCGCTGCGGCCCGGGATGTATGCGATGGTCCGCGTGGGCGTGGAGAAGCACACGAACGTGATGCTCGTGCCAAGCGAGGCGCTGGTGATGGAGAAGACCTCTGCGTTCCTCTTCCTCGCCGACGGCGGCAAGGCGAAGAAGACGCCGGTGAAGATTGGCTTCAACGACGGCGCGAAGGTGGAAATCGTCTCGGGCCTCGGGGAGGCGGCGAAGGTGATTCTCGTCGGGAAGATGACCTTGGCCGACGGACAGGCCGTCAACGTGCAGGAGGGCAAGTGAAGTATTCAGTGTTCAGTGTTCAGTGTTCAGTGCCGGCGTGCCGGCGACTTCCAGTCGCCGTCGGGCTTGGTGCGGATGCGGTGCGGCGGCTGGAAGCACGCCGGCACGGGCTGCTGGCCTTGGCGGCGTTCCTCTGCTCGGCCTTCCTCGCCGCCGCTCAGACAAACCAGCCCATTGACCTCCCCACTGCGCTAAAGCTCGCCGGCGCGCAGAACCTCGACGTGCAAATCGCCCGCGAGCGCTTGCGGGAGTCGCAAGCCGCTCACGACGCCGCGCTCTACAACTTCTTCCCGTGGGTCGCGCCCGGCGTCGGCTACAAGCGCCACGATGGACGAATACAGGACGTGACTGGAAACATGTTCGACACGAGCAAGCAGCAGCTTGCGCCCGGCTTGAATGTCGAGGCGCGGCTGGAGCTGGGCGAGGCGTGGTTCAAGGCGCTTGCCGCGAAGCAGCTCGCAAAGGCCGCCGACCACGCCGTCGAGGCGCAGCGGCAGGAGAGCGTCTTCAACGCCGCGCACGGCTACTTCGACCTCGTGAAGGCCCGCGCCACCGCAGAGGTCGCGCAGGAGGCCTCGCGCATCGCGGGGGACTACGCTGACCAGCTCCAGCGCGGCGTCGAGCTGGGCCTCATCTTCAAGGGCGACGCCCTTCGCGCACGCGGGCAGGCCGAGCGCAACCAACTCGCCGTCCAGCAAGCCCGCGAGCAGCAGCGCCTCTCCGCCGCCCGGCTCGCGCAGGTGCTCCGGCTTGACCCATCGGTGGACCTGCTCCCCGCGGACATCGAATTGCTCCCGCTCAGGCTCACGGCGACGAACACCGCACTGGACACGCTCGTGGCCCAAGCCCTTGGCGCGCGGCCGGAGTTGAAGCGAGGATCAGCTCTCACCAAGGCGGCGAAGAAGAACCGCGATGCGGCGACCGTCGGCCCGCTGATTCCCAGCCTCGGCGCGCAGGCGTTCTTCGGCGGGCTTGGCGGCGGACGCAACAACGACCTCGACCAGTTCGGCGGCACGGAAAGCGTCGCAATCACGCTGGGCTGGCGCATCGGTCCCGGCGGCATCTTCGACTCCACCCGCGAGAAGTTTGCCGACGCGAGTCTCAAGGCCGCCTCGCTCGCCACCGACAAGGTGAAGGACGACGTTATCCGCCAGGTCGTCGAGGCGCACACGCGAGTTCACTCGTTGGCCGCGCAGCTGGCGACGCTCAAGCGCGCACTTGCCACGGCGGAAGAGGCTTTCCGCCTCACCCGCGAGCGCAAGGAGCGCGGCTTCGGCGTGGTGCTGGAAAACATCTTCGCCGAGCAGGACCTCACCCGCGCCCGCAGCGACTACGTCGCCGGGATCGCCGAGTTCAACAAGGCGCAATACGGGCTGCTGCGCGCCACAGGCCGCTGACGGATGGAAGGCGGCGGGGCCGGCTTGCCCGACTGAACCCGCTTTGAGGGCGCATCTCAGTTTCTTGCAATCCAACAGTGGCGAGTGGTGCGCCTGGGCTGCCCTGCTGCTCGCGATCCTGATCCGGTTCCTGCTCCGCTGACCGAAACGCGAGGGGAAGGAGCAAGATTAGGTTCAGGATTGCGAGCAGGAGCGGAGAGACCATTGCGTTGCGACGAACTCACCTGCGCCCGCCGCCTGAACCCGCTGTTGCCTCGGCCCATGCCGGGTGATACGGTCCGGCACCTTAGAAAAATGTCTGACAACCAACGCAACCCGGAAAACGGCAAGAACGACCAGAACGACGAGACGAAGCTGGGGCCAAGGACCCTTCTGGTCTGGCTGGCCATCGTGGTGGCCATCGTGGCGCTGCTGACGCTCCGCACGCCCGGCCAGGTCGCGGCGAAGACTCTCTCCTACCCGGAGTTCATCCAGAAGGTGGACGACAAGCTCATCCGTGGCGGCAGGATCACCTACAACCCGCAGACCTCCGACTTGCGCGAGATTACAGGCCAATACGTCGAGGTTGGTGACAACGGCAAGCCTGTGCTCGTGGACGGCAAGGAGAAGGAAACGCCCTTCACCATCAAAATACCCATCACCGACAAGCTCGTCGAAAAGCTGCTCGCCAGCGGTGCCTTCGTCACAAAGGAGCCGAACACTCTTTTGTGGTCTGTGCTCGCGAGCCTTTTGCCCATTCTACTGTTTGGCGCGCTCATCTACTTCTTCTTTATTCGGAATCTCAAGATGGCCGGGAAGAGCGCCATGAGCTTCGGCAAGAGCAAGGCGAAGATGCTCAACAAGGACAAGAACAAGACTACCTTCAAAGACGTTGCGGGCGTGGAAGAGGCCAAGGACGAAGTCTGCGAGCTGGTCGAGTTCCTCAAGGACCCAAAGAAATTCCAAAAGCTCGGCGGGCGCATCCCCAAGGGCATCCTGATGATCGGCGCTCCGGGCACGGGCAAGACCCTTCTGGCCAAGGCCATCGCCGGAGAGGCAGATGCCAGCTTCTTCAGCATCAGCGGCTCGGACTTCGTCGAGATGTTTGTCGGCGTCGGCGCGAGCCGCGTGCGCGACATGTTCGAGCAGGCGCGCAAGAACACGCCGTGCCTGATCTTCATTGATGAGATCGACGCCGTGGGCCGCAGCCGCGGCATCGGCCTCGGCGGCGGCAACGACGAGCGCGAGCAGACGCTGAACGCGTTGCTCGTCGAGATGGACGGCTTCGACACGACCGAGGGCATCATCATCATCGCCGCGACGAACCGCCCCGATGTGCTCGACCCCGCCCTGCTCCGCCCCGGACGCTTCGACCGCCAGATCACCGTCAACCTCCCCGACGTGCGCGGTCGCGAGGCCATCCTGAAAGTCCACGCTCGCAACGTGAAGATGGACCCCACCGCCGAACTTTCTGTCATCGCGCGCGGCACCCCCGGTTTCTCCGGCGCGGAACTGGCGAACCTGCTGAACGAGGCCGCCCTCCTCGCCGCACGCCAGAACAAGAAATCCGTCGGCATGACGGAACTCAACGAGGCCCGCGACAAGGTCCGCTGGGGCCGCGAGCGCCGCAGCCTCGCCATGACGGATGAGGAGAAACAGCACACGGCCTGGCACGAGGCCGGCCACGCACTCGTCAACGTCCTCCTCCCCCACACCCACCCCCTCCACAAAGTCACCATCATCCCCCGTGGCCGCGCGCTGGGCCTGACCATGATGCTTCCGGAGAAGGACGTCTTCAGCCAGCGCCGCAAAAACCTTCTCGACGACCTCGCCGTCACCATGGCAGGCCGCATCGCGGAGGAAATCGTCGCGGATGACATTTCCAGCGGCGCCTCCGGCGACATCCAGCAGGCCACGCAAATCGCCCGCGCGATGGTTTGCCAGCTCGGGATGAGCGACAAGCTGGGCATGATCAACTACGCGGGTGAAAGCGAATTTTATGGCGGGCGCGAGCTGACCCGGCGCTCGGAGCACAGCGAGCACACGGCGATGGAGATTGATGCCGAGGTGAAGCGCATCATCGACGAGAGCTACGCCGTGGCGAAGCGCATCATCTTGGAGAACCGCGACAAGCTCGAGTCCATAGCCAAGGCCCTGCTCGAGTTCGAGACTCTGGACGGCCCGCAGGTCGAGGAGATCGTGCGCACCGGCAAGATGACCAACCCGCCCCCGCCCGCAGCGCTCACCGCCACGCCGATGACCGGCGCCCCCGCCGGCACGCCCGTGCCCGAGCCGCCGCGCCCCACCCCGCCCCCGCTCGAACCCGGCCTCGGCGCGCCCGCGCCCGCGCCGATTTGAGCGCCCGCCGGGTTTCCGTGGTTGCTTTCCCCGGCGACGAACTGCTTTCCTAGCCGCGCATGGCCAGCAGCAGCGTGGGCGAACAACTCCGGAAAGCGCGCGAAACGCGCCGCTTCACCGTGTCCCAGGTGGCCGACGCCACCAAGATCAAGTCCGACCACATCGCCGCGCTTGAGGAAGGGGATTTTCATCCTTTCAGCGCCCCGGTCTATATCCGCGGATACACCAAGACGCTCGCACGCCATTACAAGCTCGACGTTCCCAACGTCCTGGCCGACCTCGATGCGGAACTCGCGCAGACCAAGGAATTCGCCGAGCCGCCAAGCCTGATGCGCCGCGAGAAAGGCGTGCTCGACTGGATCACGCTCCAGCTTTCCAAGCTGAACCTCCGCCTACTCCTGCCCCTCATCGCCTTCGCCGTGCTCTTGTCGCTCCTGCTCTGGGCCTACACAGCGTGGCGACGCCACCAGTCCGTTGACCCGCTTTCCAACCTCGGCCCCGGCTATTACAAGTCGCCTCCCGAGAAGAGCGTCGTCGAGTATCTGCCCTTCCCGCCGGGGGCCGTGCCGACCAACACGCCGGCGCAAAAATAGCCGGTGCCGGCCTGCGGCATCCCTTTGTTTGGCTGGTGAACTTTGCACCCTCGGTTGTTCCGAAACCCACGTCTTGTGACTGACAAATCCAAACCCGCTTCCGCCCGCCCCGTGCGCGTGGGCATGATCTCACTCGGCTGCGCGAAGAACCTCGTGGATGCCGAGATCATGCTCGGCTCACTCCTCAAGTCCGGCGCAGAAATCACCAACGACCCCGCCGCAGCCGACGCTGTCATCGTCAACACCTGCTCCTTCATTGATGCCGCGCAGGAGGAGAGCGTGGACGCCATCCTCGACTCCGCCGCCGTCCGCGAGGCGAACCATCGCGGCCAGGCGCTCATCGTCTCCGGCTGCCTCAGCCAGCGCTTCCGCGAGGAACTGCCCAAGCTTCTGCCCGAGGTGGATGCTTTCATGGGCATTGATCAAGTCGCGCAAGTTGGCGAACTGGTGAAGGAAGCGATGGCGCGCCGGAGAGAAAAGTTGAACCTCCAACGCTCAACGTCCAACGCTCAACGCTCAAAGAAGAAAGTCCAGGCGCAGCTCGCAGACTTGGACAAAACCAAGCCCTCAGCCCACGCCGACGACGAATCTCTCAGAGGCAAAGATGCGTTCGGCAAAACCAAAACCGTCCTCAGTCGCGTCACGGAACACGCAACACGGAACACGCCCTCCACTCCGCTCCTCGATGTAACGGCGCGCCCCATCTACATCCCCGACTACGAGACCCCCCGCTTCCGCCTCACGCCGCGCCAATTCGCCTACGTGAAAATCGCCGAGGGCTGCAACCACCCGTGCAGCTTCTGCATCATCCCCCGGATGCGCGGCAGCCACCGCAGCCGCACGCAGGCCGACATCGTCGCCGAGGCCAAGGCACTCATCAAAGACGGCGTGAAGGAGTTGAACCTCATTTCTCAAGACTCGACCTACTACGGCCTCGACTTGCGCAAGAACCACTCGCGCGCCATCTCTTCGCCCGAGAAGTTCCGCGCGGCCGCCAGTTCGCTGCCCGCCGATGCCACGACGCTTTGCTCACTCCTTCGCGAGTTGAACGCGCTCAAAGGCGACTTCTGGATTCGCCTGCTCTACACGCACCCCGCGCACTGGACGGACGAACTCATCCGCACCATCGGCGAGTGCCCCAAGGTTGCGCGCTACGTGGACATGCCGCTCCAGCACATCCACGACGACATGCTCGCTCGGATGCGCCGCGAGACCAGCGGCCAATACATCCGCGACCTCATCGCCCGCATCCGCGCCGGCGTGCCGGGCATCGCGCTGCGCACGACCTTCATCGTCGGCTTCCCCGGCGAGACGGCGGCGGCCTTCGACACCCTGCTCGACTTCATTCGCGAGACGAAGTTTGAACGGCTCGGCATCTTCAGCTACTCGCAGGAGGACGGCACCATCGCCGGGAAGATGACCAGCCAGCTCTCCGACAAGGTGAAGCAACGCCGTCGCGAGCTGGCAATGGCCGCGCAGCACGAAGTCGCCCGCGCTGTCTCGGAAAGCTTCGTGGGGCGCACGCTCAAGGTGCTCATCGAGGGTAGTGCCAGGGAACAGCAACTTCAGCAGGCCAAAGTCCTCTCGTGGGAGCACGGCCTCCTGCGCGAAGGAGAAACTCCAAACTCCAAACTCCAAACTCAGAACTTCTTGGTCGCTCGCGGCGAGGCCGATGCACCGGACATTGACGGCCGCGTCTATGTGCGCGGAAAGCTGCCCGTCGGCGGCTTCGCCCGCGTGCGCGTCATCGGCCACACAGATTACGACTTGATGGCGGAGCCGGTTTGAACTGCGCCTTGCCACCACCGCCCGAGAAAGCCAGACTGCTGCCATGAAAGCGAAGACGCCGATCCTGCCGTTGCCCGCTGTTGACATGACTGAACGCGAACTGTTGAAGGGCATCAACGCGATGCTGCGGGAGATTGACCTGACGCTGCGACGGTCGAGGAAGGTGAGCGAGGAAATCGAGCAGCTCAAGCTGGAGTCCCGCCGCATCCGGGCCGCACGCCGCGCCCTGTAACCATGTTCCGCGCGATTTATGACTGGGTGGCCAGCCTCCTGAGCACCACGAGGGAACTGGACCAACTCCGCATACAGGTGCGCGAGTTGCGGCGCGACCAGTTGGAACAGGAAAAGGACATCCTCACCTTTCGGTTGGAGATGCAGGCCGCTCTCGCCAGGGAAACCGCCGAGCGCGAGAAGTTCATGCTCCAAGTCCAGAACCTACTGCTCCAGTGGGAGAAACGTCTGCCGCAGCCCGTTGGCAAGCCGCCCGAGAAGCGACGCAAGCGCGTCAAGCGCGGCGGTTGAGGTCGGGGCACCTCCGCCCACTGCGATGAACCTGCCGAACCAACTCACCGTCTCGCGCTTCGTCCTCACGGGCTTGTTCCTCGTGGCGATGTTCTCGCGCTCGCCGGTCAACGACACCATCGCGCTGGTGCTCTTCAGCATCGCGGGGCTGACGGACTACTTCGACGGCAAGATTGCCCGCGAGCGGAAGCTCATCACCAACTTCGGCATCCTGATGGACCCTCTGGCGGACAAGATTCTCACCTGCTCGGCGTTCATCGCGCTGGTCGAGCGCGCCAAGTTCAATCCCGACACCGGGGCGTTGCCGGCAGTGAGCGTTGAGGCGTGGATGGCCGTGCTGATTGTCGCGCGCGAGCTGTCCATCACGGGACTTCGGCTGCTGGCGGCATCCAAGGGCGTGACTCTCGCAGCCGAGCGCTTCGGCAAGCACAAGACCATCTCGCAAATCACCGCCGTCATCGCGCTCCTGGTGCTGGACGCGCACGTCGAGTGGTGGCCGTGGCTGCGGGACGCGTTCGCGCTGCTGCTGCCGTGGTTCGCGCAACTCTCGCTTTGGGTGACAGTGCTGCTCACGTTCACCTCCGGCGCGATTTATCTTTGGAAGAACCGGCAGATTTACTTGGAGGATATGTGAGCGGCTTCGACCCCGCCGTCTGGGTGGCGCAAGGCTTCGGCTCCGGTCGCCTCAAGCCCGGGCCGGGAACTTGGGGTTCAGTTGTTGGCCTGGCTTGGACCGCACTACTCTTGCTTCCTGAAAGTCTGCCTTGTTACCTGATTGGCATCCTAGGCGGCGTTGCGACATCTGTATGGGTCTGTGGCCGTGCCGAGAAGTCGCTCGGCGAGAAAGATCCAAGCTCGGTGGTATTGGATGAAATCGTGGCCGTGCCCGCCTGCTTTCTCGTGCCGGTTGTGTTGTGCTCCGTCCTTCCGCACGGCAATCACTTTCAAGCTTCAGATCTCTGGGCGGACGGCATCTGGGGCTGGAAGCGAACGACGTTCGTATTCGCCGCGTTCCGCCTCTTCGACATCTGGAAGCCGTGGCCAGTGCGCCAAAGCCAGTCGCTCCCCGGCGGCTGGGGCGTGACGGTGGATGACCTCCTCGCGGCGCTCTACGTCAACTTGGTGAGCCTGCCGTTTCTCCCCTGAAACCCTGCCTCACGCCAAGGACGCTAAGAACGCAAAGCCGAATTTGTGCTGAACCCTTTGCGCCCTTTGCGTCCTTTGCGTGAGGCAGGTTCCGCTCACTTCTCAATCCGAAACAGCGCCTTCGACGTGCGGACGTAGAGCGCCTTGCCGGCGGCGATCGGCGCGGCCTCGATCGAACCGTCGAGCTTGCTCTCGCCGAGCAGCTTGAACTCCCGGCCCGCGGCAAACACCACGCCCTTGCCCTCACGGTCGAAGGCATACACGTTGCCTTCCGCAGAGATCGGCGAGGCATACACCGCTTTCAGCACGCGCTCGGACCACAGCACCTTGCCCGTCTTGGCCTCGACCGCGCTGGCGAAGCCACCGTTGTCCACGAGCATCACCAAGTCGCCCTGCACGATAGGCGAAGGCGTCTCCGGCACACCCTTGATAAGCTTCCACGCGAGCTGCGGTTTGGTGGGGTCGGGATCGCTGTCTTTCGAGGCGTCGAGGATGTTGCCCGCCTTCCAAGCGGACGCGGGCGGCGGCTTGATCGCGTAGAAGTGGCCTTTCGAGAACCCAGCCGAGAAGTAGATCAAACCATGCGCGAAGATCGGCCGCGCACCGGTCGAGTGGAAAGGCTGGTTCTCCACCTGCCACAGCTCCTTGCCCGTGAGCGGGTCGTAGCCGTAATGCGCCTTCGCACCGTTGCTCAGGAGGACCGGCTTGCCCTCGATGGTCGCGATCTGCGGCGTGGCGTAGCCCTTGCGCAAGTCGCCCTCGGCTTTGGGCTTTCCGTCGGGACCAAGGTCGCGATAATCCGTCGAGCGCTTCACCCGCCACGCGTCTTTGCCCGTGCGCTTGTCCAGCGCGACGATGAACTGGTCGTCCGCTCCATCGAACTGCAGGACGAGCAGGTTGCCATGCAGAATCGGCGAGGAGCCCGCGCCGCGATAGTGGTTGCACTTCAAGTCGCGTCGTTCCCACAGCTTCGCGCCCGTCTTGGTGTCGAGACACGCCGTGCCCGCCTCCCCGAAGCTCACATACACGCGGCCCTCCTCGATCACCGGCGTGGGAGAGGCGTAGCTGTTGTATTTCATCCACAGCTCCGGCTGCTGCGCGTCGAAGAGCTTCACGTCCCCTGTCACCTTGCCCGTGTTCTTGTCCAAAGTGAGCACGAAGAGTGCGGTGCCGTTGCTGGTCGCCGTGGTCAGCCAAATCTGGTCGCCCCAGATGACAGGCGAGGACCAGCCCTTGTCGTGGATGGGTGTCTTCCATTTCACGTTCTCGGTTTCGCCCCAGGTCACGGGGAGGCCCTTGGCGGCGGATTGCCCGTCGCCGGTCGGCCCGCGGAACTGCGGCCAGTTGTCGGCGGCGAAGGCAAGCGTGGTGGTGCACACGAGGGCGGACAGCAGCGAGGCAAGTTTCATTGGCGAGAGAGTAATAATCGTTTCCCCCGCAGCGCAAGCCAGCCGTGCGGAGGGCGCTTCGACGGCACGCGCGCGCAGGAAACTCAGCAGGAGAACACGTGTGCCGGCGGTTTGCAGCCGTCCCAGGGAACGTTGGTTGCCAGCCGACGGCGACTGCAAGTCGCCGGCACGGGCGTGTCACGCCTGCCGGCGCGCGGCGAAGACGGCGACGCCAATCCACAGCGCGAGGAAGCCACCGAGGAAAAGCGCGATGGGCTTGAGCCAGCCGCCGGCTTTCAGGTTGCGCGCGGTGAACTCGACGGTCATGGGCTTGTTGACCTCGGTCTGGAGGACTTGGGTGAAGGCGTGGCGCTGGCCGCGCAAGGGCAGGTTCACCCGCAGCGGCTGCACGGTGGCGACGGTCACTTCCTGCGCCTTCTGGAGCTTCTCCAATTGCTGCTCGGCGGCTTGCTCGTCGTAGACGAGGACCGGCTGGCCGGCCTGAACCTGCGCGCCCTTGCCCTCGTTGCCCGCCGCGAAGTATCCGTCCACGTTCACGCCTAGCTTCGTCGCGTTGTCCAAGGTATATGCCTGCTGCGCCTGCACCAAGTTGCTCGCCTGCGAGCGGCGGAGCTGCACTTCGACTTCTTTCAACTGCTTCATGTCTGCGTCGAAGTCCTTGCCGCCTTGGCCGCCTTGCCCACCGCCTTGGCTTGCGCCACTGCGTTTGTAGTTGAACCACTCGTTGTTCGCCTCGTTCAGTTTCCCGGACGAAAGCAGGCTGCGCAGGTTGCCCAGCGCGTAGGACCGGCCTGACTCGAAGGTGTCGCGATTCTTCGCCTCCTGTTTGGAATACTCCGCCGCCGAGTAGTTGACGGTCACCACGGGCGCGCCGCTCACGTCGCGGCCCATCGTGCCGGCGAACTCCGTGTATTCGTAGTCGGGCGGCAGCAGCAGCTCCCAGCGCGCGTTCTTCAGCGGCACGTCGAACTTCGGCGAGGCGAAGGCCACGCCGCCCTGGCGCTTCGGGAACTTGTCCGCCGCGACGTAGGTGAACTCAATCGGCAGCGGCGCGTCGCCACCGGACTGCTCCATCGGCAGCAGCAGCTTGCCGCCCTGCTTGGTCGGGCGCACCGGCTGGCCGTTGACGAACGCGCTCCACACAATCGCGCCCTTGGGCAACTCCACTTCGAGGAACTGCCGGCCGTTGTTCCTTACCGACAACGACACCTCCGTCATCATCTGCCCGTCGTCGGCCACCACCGTCGTGAGCCGTGCGCTGTCCACCAGCGCCTGCAGGACCGCCGCCTCGGCGAAGCGCTGCGGCAGCACGCTGGCCTTCCAGCCGGGCCGCAGGTAACGCCACGCGAGCACGACCTGCTCGCCCTTCGCACCGCTCGCGTGGCCTGCCGCCCACTCGGGCAGCTCGCGCGCGTCGATGCGCATCATCTCCGTGCTCGCGGCCTTCTCGGACACTTGCAGCGGCGGCTTGGCGAGGATGGCCACCGCGCCCGTCTCGCGCTCGACGCCCACGGCCTCGACCGCCGGCACGTCCACGAGCGCGGTGGACTTCGCGGCGCGGGCTTGCTCCCACGTCACCATGAACGTGTGCTGGCCGCGCAGCTTGTTCTGCAACTCCACGCGCCACACCTCGCCCGTCTGGTCGCGGCGGCGGATGTTCGGGCCGGTGATGTCCACGTTCGTGACCGTCAGCGGAATCTTCAGCCGGAACTCCTTCACCGGCGCGTTGGCGATGTCCAGCCGCACCAGCGCGCGCCCGCTGACGAGCGTCTCGGACACGCTGATGAGGTTCACGACCTCGGCGCGCACCCACGACTCAAGCTGCTCCGTCGCGACACTCAGCTTCCAGGCGGCGGCGGGTGTCGGGTCGGGGGAGAGGAACTTGAAGGCCAACGTCGCCTGCTCACTCAGGCCCTTGTAAATCCCCACGGGCGTCGCGGCCGCGGGAACTTCCGTCAAGCCGTCGAAGCTCGCCGTCTTCACCGAGATGCCCGCCTCGGTGGACACGGAGACGAAGCCGTTGAGCTTGTGGACGCCGAGCGGATGCACCGCCGGGACCGCGAAGGTCTTCGGCGCTTCCTTCACCGTCTGCGCGAGGACGACCAGCAGCGAGACTTGACCCTGCGTGCGTTCGCGCAGCGGCACTTCGAGCACGCGCACGCCGGCGTCGGTCTTCTCGGTCCAGTTGTTGATGGGCATCAACGCGCTGCCCCGCTGGCGCAACGCGGCGTCCACGTAGGCGACCGTTTCAATCCGCCAGCCCACGGGAATCTGCGCGCGCAACTGGAAGATGCCGGCCTTCTTCACCGTGTAGCTCACCTCGGCCACGAGCGTGAGTTGCTCTGCGCCGAGGCGCAAACGCTGCATCACCACGGCCTCAATCTGCGGCTGGACGGCCTCGGCCTTCACGGTGAGTTGAAACGTGCTGCGCAGGTAGCGGAACGCGCTGACGAGGTCGGTGTGGTTGAGCTTGCTCGCCCGGGTGAACTCCGCGAGGTCCACGCGCTGCAAGTCCTCCGCCGTCTCGACGGCCAGGCTCGTCTCCTCCGCGCCGCGCACGGCGACCAGGCCAGCCTCGCGGCGCACGTCCTGCACGATGGGCACTTCCACCTTCACCGTCGCAGGCAGAGTGGGCAGCGGCTTCTCGGTTTCGATGGTCAAGCGCCAGTTCGCGCTCACGCCCTTGAGCAAGTCCACGACGAGCGTTTCCGCACCCGCTTCCGTGAGCAGCTCCCACGTGCGGATGCCCTCGCCCTCGACGCGCAGGAGCCGTTGCCCGGCGGGCAAACGCACCTTGGCCTGGCGCAACTCTCCTTGCGCAATCTGGTAGTCCACCACGGCGCGAGTGTTGACGACGCCGCCGCCCACGGTCACGAGCGTCGCGGTCTGCGCGAAGACGGTCGCGTCCATCTCGGCGATGCGTTTCATGCGCGGCGTCCACGCGAGGTCCACGCGGTCGGTGCTGCCGATGATGGCCTCGACGCGCGTCTGCTTGCCGGCGGACGTGCGCTTGAAGGCGACGGCGCTGGGAAACTCGACATCGGCGTCCTGCTCGTCAATGAGCGCGGTGAACTGGCTGGCCAGCGCGGGCGGCAGGCCGAAGCCCAGCCGGCGCTTGGTCACATCGCCATCGAGGCGGACGAACAGTTTCAACTCCACCGTGACCGCGCCGCTCTTGGGCAACCACACGCGCGCCGTGCCGCCCTCGCGCACGAGCCTCGCCTCGCCGGTCTTGGCCGTGAAGCTCTGGATGGCCACGTCCCCGCCGAAGAGCGTGAACGTCTGGTTCGTGCCGGTGGAACTGAGCGCGAGCGTGGCGGTGAACTCGGCGGCCTTCTCGCGGATGGTGCCGGTGTAGGCGGCGGATTGCAGGGTGACGGAGGGGGAAGTGATTAGTAAGTAGTGATTAGTGGGGAGTGCTTGGCCGAATGCGCTCGTGGTGAGGAAGGCGAAGAGGAGCAAGGCGGCAGCGGGAGGCACTGGACCGGAACCGCTGTCCGTCGGTGAAAGCTTCGCTTCAGCCGCCGGTGCCGCTGCGTCCGCCGCCTGACTAATTACTAAACACTTATCACTAATCACTTCCCGCTTCGGCCAGCAGCGCCAAGCCAGCCATACGAGCAACGCCGCCCCCACGACCGGCACCGCCCCGATAAGCACCCAATGCAGCGTCCTGGCCGACAGCCCCAGCCACACGACGCCCGCGAGCGCGAGCGCGAGGCCCAGCGCAATGCCGAAGCTGCTGCGCTCCGCCCGCCGCCACTGGATGAGCGCCCAGAGCAGGCCGCCGAGGAAGAGCGCGAGCTGCCCGGCGGACTGCGCCGCGCGGAACTTGCCCAGCGGCATCAGGGACAGCTCGATGCCCAGCGCATCCTTGTTCAGGTTGAGCACCTTGGTGAACGTGAACGCCTGCCCGCTGCGCGGGATGTCAATGCGGATGGACCGCATCCCCGCAACTGTCTGCGCGGCTTCGCCAGCAGCGTTCGCGAAACCGAGACCACCGCCCGGCGATCCACCGCCGCTGACTCCACCGGCGGCGAGCATCCCGAGTTGGAAGGCACCGGAGGTTGAAGCTGGATTCGCGGCAACGCCGTCGCTTGTTGCAAAGTTGACCGAGACGATCCCAGCCGAACCATTCGTTCGCTGAACTTGGATTGAGTTGACCACGCCGAAGCCTGTTTCTGTCGGCGGGGTGGCGGCGGCTATTGGGTTGCCCATCGGATCCAGCACCGGGGCGGGCATCGCCGCTGGCGGCGGCGTCATAGGCATTGGCGCGGAAGCAGCCTTCCGTCGCGCATCGGCTGCGCCACGGTAGAGCGCCTCGCCTTCCATTTTTGCTTTGGACTCGGACTTGGTCATTTCGGAGAGCTTGTCCGCGCGGTCCGACAGGTTGCGCGCGAACCGCTCGTTGGATTCGCGCTGTGGCGTGGCGGCTAAAGCGGACGGTTTGGCTGCCGGTAGGTTCAGTGCGCTTTCGCTGCGGATCGCCTCTTCAACAGGATTGGCCTGGCCCTTAGTGAGGGCGAGTTCCACTGCTGACTTCGGGTCATCAGCCGCCAATTCAGCGTAGACTGCTCTCTCCCCACGGCCCTCCCCACGAGTCAAGTTCTCTCCATCACCACCCAAACTATCCATCAACTTGTATCTACCGTGGAATGACGGCAGAGACATGGCCGCAAGCACAGCGAGGACTGCCACGAGTCCACCGAAGCGCATGAGCGCCTTAACTCCACCGCGTCGGCCCGTGACGATGGCTCCGTAAATCAACGCGATGATTCCCCCAAAGAAAAGCACGCCGCCGCCTTCGTTCCGCAGAAACACGCGGTAGTAAGCCACAAATGCACGCCAAGCATCGCCGAGTTCATACGTCGTCCCTCTTGCGATGCTCATGGTGCCGCCGAAGCTGGAGACGCGCTTGGTGGCGGGGACGAAGAGCTGCCATTCGGCGTAGGTGTTCGGCACGTCGGTGGCCGGCGCGGTGAGGACGACGGCTTGCGGCAGCCACTTGTCCAGTGCCGCGAGCTTCTGCGCATACACGATGTCCACCGCGAAGGCCTCGTCGCGGTTCTCGCCGCGCGGCAGCGGGATTTGCAGCCAGTCGCCGTCGCGCTCGGCCTTGCTGGGCTGGTTGTTGACGTAGCAGCCCCAGAAGTTCGCGCCCGGCGGGAGCTTGAAGCGCTGATGCTGCTTCTCGTTGTTCTTCACCATGAAGCTGGCCTGCGTGAGCATCTCGCCCGCCTCGGTCACGACGCTGGTGATTTGCGTGCGGTCGGCCACGGCGTCGAGCACGCGCTCCTCGTCGAAGCGCGCCGCGTCCGCCGTGAGCGCGTAGCCGCCGCCCGTGTAGCGATACGCCAGCAGCACGGGCCGCGTGATGAGCGCGCGGTCGGTCTCGGCCAGCTCGGTCTGGTCAATGGCCCGCAACGGCTCGGCGGCGGGCTTGGGCTGGAGTTTCAGGTTCGCGGCGGCGGTGACGGCGAGCGAACCGGTCTCGCGCTCGACGCCATCGCAATGCGCGCCCGCGAGGTCGAGCACGGCCTTCTTCGGGTCGAACTGGTAGTCGTAGGTGACGACGAGCGTGTAGCCGCCCCAGGCTTTGTCCTGGAGGGAGATGGTCCACACGTTCGTCGCCTGCTCCTTGCGCCGGATGTTCGGCCCGGTGAACTCGACGTTCTTCCAATGCGCAGGGAGCCGGACTTTGAACTCCTGCACGCCCTGATTCAGGATGCCGAAGCGAATGGTCGCGCTGCCGCCCACGAGGCCGTCGCCGACGGTGACGAGGTTGAAGACTTCGGCCACGACGCGCGCAGGCAGCCGCTCGGTGGCGAGGGCGAGCTTCCAGTCCGGCGCTTCGGCGGCGAAGGCGAGGGCTTCATCCCCAGCCCGCTGTGAGAGTTGCGCGATGGGAATCTCCCGCGCGCTGGTCAGCGTGTCCGTCTTGAGCCGGATGCCCGCCGCCGAGGCTGCGCCGATGAAGGCGGTCTCCTTCGTTGCGCCCGTGACGCGCACGGCCCCGATGGTGATTTGCGCCGGGAAGGTTTTGTTCGCCTGCTCCAGCGTGAGGTCGAGGCGATGCACGCCGAGCACGCGCTGGGTGAAGTTGACCTTCAGCTTGCCGGCGGTGGCCTTCCAGTCCTCCACGTTCCCGCCGCGCACATCAGTCACGTTGAAGTTCGTCGGGTAAGTCAGCTCCGCCGTGTAGATGCCGGCCTTGAGCACGCTGAGGTTCACCGCGTGGGCCACCACGAGCCGCGATTCCTCCAGCCGTGCCGTGACGCGCACCGCCGTTTCCAGCACCGGCTCGATGCGCTTGAGCCGCGTCGCGATGCTGAAGGGCCGGGCATTGAAGCGCCACGCGAAGAGCGTGCCGGTGCTGGCGTTGACCTGCCGCACGCCGGTCGTGGACTCGACCTCGACCACGGTGTCGTCCGCCGCAAGGGTGAACGTGCCGGACTCGCGCTCGATGTCGAGCGGCTGCGCGATGGCGAGCGTGGCGACGAGCGGCGTGGACTCGACGGGCTGCTCGGTGGCGAGCGTGAGGGAGTAAGTTTTTTCCACCGGCTTGGCGAAATCTACGGTGAGCAACTGCCAGCCCGCCGGCAGGCCCGGCGCGGCCTTGGCGGCGGACCAGTCGCGGATGCCGTCGCCTTGGACGCGCGTGAGCGTGTGGCCCGGCGGCAGGCCGACGGTGAGCCGCGACACGCTGGCCTGGAGCAGCTCGTAGCGGAGCTGCGTGGTGAACTTGATGACGGTGGGCGAGACCACCGCGCTGGCTGCGGTGTCCACCGTGATGAGGGACTTGCGCGCAATCTCCGTGGTCTTGCTCTGCCAGCGCAGCGCCACGACGCGGTCGGCGCCGACGATGCCGGCAATGGAGGAACTCGCCTTCGCCGTCTCGCCTTCGAGCAGCGCGCCGTTGAGGAGTTCGAGTTCCACGCCGGTGTTGCCTTCGACTTTGAGGCTGGCGACCGACGCGGGCGGGCCGTTGAACGCGATTTGGTTCCACGGCTCGGCCTTGGTGATGCGCGCGATGACTTCGAGCTTGAGCGTGTGGACGCCGGGCTTGGTGCAGTGGAGGGAGTAGTAAGGCCGGTCAACACGCGACTTCGCCGTCGCAGCCCAAGTCGCCATTCGCGAAAGGCGAATCCCCGCTGGCAACTCCGGCGCAAAGACCGCCACGTCACCTTGGAAGAGCACCGCGCTGACCTCGTTCGTCGTGAGCGACTCGACCTCGACCGTCGCCGTGAAGCGCGCCTCGGAGTCCGTGACCTTCCCCTCGTAGCGCACCTCGCGGACGATGAGGTTGGTGTAGGTCGCGGGCGGCGGGAGCGCGGCGACGCCGATGGTCTTGGGCGGGCTCGAGCCGCGGGAGATGATTTGCAGGCCGTTGAGCACCGCCACGCCACCGGGTCCGGGCGCGACTTCGATGACGACTGGCTTGCCAGCCTCCACCGGCACGTCGCGGAACACGATGAACTGCCGTCCCTCCTGCCAGCCCAGCGAAGCCTTCCAGCCCGCCGCCGAACCGACCGCCAGCGGCCCGAGCGCGTTCGTGCCGCTGCGGAGGGTGAACACCGAGTTCTGCTCTGCCGTCGCGTCCGGCTCGGCGTGGCCGTAAAGGTAGAAGTGGTAGCGCCCGGTTTCCAGCGCGCGGACGGTCACGACGATGTTCGAGCCGTTCTGCGCGAAGAGGAACGAGTCGAACATCGGATCACCGGAGGCATTGCCCCAGACGCCGGGAGCGTTGGAGACGGCGATGGACACAGCGGAGTCGGACTTGTCAGACAGCTTGAGGTTGGCAGTCGTGTGATTCGGAACCGGCGGCTGGCCGGGCGTGAAGCGCGGGTTGTAATGCGCGTGCAAGTTCCAGAAGTCATTCGTCGCGAGACCCGTCGCGGCGAAGCCCAGCTTCCCACTCGCCGCGCCGACGCCGAAGTCCACGTTCAAGAGGACGTGGGCGTGGGCCGGAGAGAGGCGGAGCAGGAATAGGATCAGGATTACGAGCAGGAGAGGGAACGGGCGGGGGGATGAGGGAGTCTTCATGATGCGAGTCCGGGTTGCGGGAGAGCGTAGCGAGTTCATGCGGGAGAAGTCATCGGGTGAAACACGGACAGTTGGTGCAGTGTTGGCACGGTGAATCATTGGACGGGATGGCGGGAAGTTTGCTCCCGTGAAGGGTGCGTCGGAAGCTGCCGCCCAAAGGGATTTCCGCCAAAAGGATTGACTCGTCGCCGCACCGCCGGGAGCCTCACGCGCCATGAATTGCAAAGGCAATGTCCTCGTCACCGGCGGCGCCGGCATGATCGGCTCAAACCTCGTCGGGCGCCTCGTCCGCGAGGGCTGGCGTGTCACCGTGGCCGACAACCTCTGGCGCGGGAAGCGCGAGTATCTGCTCGGCGACGACGGACAGCCGGTGATTGACCTCGACGCGCAGTTCTTCGAGGTGGACTTGGCGGTGCCGGACGCGCTGGAGCCGCACCTGGCAGGCGTGGATTACGTCTTCCACCTCGCCGATGTCGTGGCCGGCGTGGGGTTCGTCTTCGATCACCAAGGGTTCACCTTCCGCCAGAACCTGCTGATCAACTCGAACGTCATCCATTCGGCAAAAAAGTTTCCGCTCAAGGGCTTCCTCTACGTGGGCACGGCGTGCAGCTTCCCGGCGCACCTGCAGACCGGCGTGGAGGCGGCCCCGCTGCGCGAGGCGGACCAGTATCCCGCCGCGCCGGAGTCCGCCTACGGCTGGAGCAAGCTGATGGGAGAATACGAGACGCTCCTGCTGGGCCGCGAGACTGGCATCCCGGTCGCCGTGCTCGTCTTCCACAACGTCTATGGCCCGCCGTGCGACTTCACGGCGAAGACCGGCCAGGTCATCCCGTCGCTCATTCGCAAGGCCATCGCGCACCCGGCGGAGCCGTTCGTGGTGTGGGGCAGCGGCAGCCAGGGCCGAGCATTCGTGCATGTGGACGACATCATTGAGGCGCTGATGCTGGCGATGCAGCGCGGCCTCGGGCAGGGCGTGATCCAGATCGGGCCGGACCGGTGCATCTCGATCCGCGAGATCGCCGAGACCATTGTGGAAATTTCCGGCAAACCCATCCCCATCGAGTTTGACACCACCAAGCCGGAGGGCGACCGGGGCCGGTGCGCGGACTTTGCGAAAGCCCGGCAGGTGCTCGGCTGGGAGCCGCGCGTGCCCTTGAGCGCCGGGCTGAAGCAGCTCTACGCGTGGATTGAACAGCGGATGGCCCGTTCCGCCTGAGCACGACGCGTCCGCGCAAGCGCTCGACGCCGTCCGCACTGCCCGCTAGTCTGCCGCCAGATGAGCCACATCAAAGCTGTCTTCGCGTTCGGCTGGCCCTATATGCGCCGCTACCAGAGCCGGCTGTGGCTGGGCGTGTTGTGCGGCGTCCTGCTGGGCCTCTCGAACGCGAGCTTCATCTGGGCGACGCGGACGATTTTTAGCCGGCTTTCCCCGGAGCCGGCGGCTGCAACTGCGACGACGGTGGTTCCGGCGGCATCCACGAGGGCGCTTGCAGAGCCGTTCAAGGAACGGCTCGATCAATTGCGTCAACGGGTCGAGACGACCGTTGACCCGTGGCTGCCGCTGGTGAGCCGGCCCATTGACGCGAAGCAAATCCTCGGCGGCTTTCTCCTGCTGCCGGTGATGGTGGGCATTCGTAGCATCTTGGGCTACTTCAGCACCTATTGCATGTGCTGGGTGAGCGAGCGCGTGATGAACGACCTGCGCATTGACGTGCTCACCAAGCTGAACCAGCTCTCGCTCGACTTCTTCAACCGCTCGACGATGGGCGACCTGATGACGCGGATCAACGGCGACACCGGCGCGCTTTACCGCTGCATGAGCCTGGGCTTCGCCGACCTCATCAAGGAACCGATCACCATACTGAGCGTCTTCGTCGGGCTGTGTCTGGTGGACTGGCAGTTGACGCTGGTGGCAGTCGTGTTTGTTCCGCTGGTGCTCGTGCCGCTGCGCACGCTGGGCAAGAAGATGCGCAAGGTGACGCAGGCCGGGCTGAACGTCACCATTAAGCAGTCCAGCTCGCTGTTGGAGGCGCTGGCCGGCATCCGCGTCATCCAGGCATTCGGGCTGGAAAGCGCGCAGATCGAACGGTTCCGGCAGAATTCCCGGCAGTTGATCCACTACGGCATGAAGGGCGTGCAGACGCGCGAGCTGGTCAACCCGATCACCGAGACCATTTCCATGCTGGGGCTGGGTTGCCTGGTGGTGTTCATCTTCTGGCAGCGGCGCAGCGTGCCGGACATGATCGGCTTCAGCACGGGGCTGGTGATTCTGTTCTCGCCGATCAAGAAGCTGGCCGCCTTGCACGTGCTCTTCCAGCAGACGGCGGTGGGCGTGGACCGGCTCTTCCAGCTCTTCCGCGAGCAGCCGACGGTGCGGAACAAGCTCGACGCAAAACCGCTGCCCGGTTTCAAGGAAAGCCTCGTCTTCGAGTCGGTCAACTTCTCCTATGCCGCCAAGCCGGTGCTGCAAGACCTGAGCCTGGTCATCCCGCGCGGCATGAAGCTGGGCGTGGCGGGCGAAAGCGGCTCGGGCAAGAGCACGCTGCTGAACTTAATCTTCCGGTTCCATGATCCCACGAGCGGTGCGGTGAAGATTGATGGGACAGACCTGCGTGACGTCGCGCTGGCCGACCTGCGCTCGCACCTGGCGCTGGTCAGCCAGGAGGTCGTGGTGTTTGACCAGACCATCGCGGAGAACATTGCGTGCGGAAAGCCCAACGCCACGCGCGCGGACGTGGAGGCGGCGGCACGGCAGGCGTTTGCGCACGAGTTCATCCTGCAACTGCCGCAGGGCTACGACACGCGTGTGGGCGAGCGCGGCGTGACATTGTCCGGCGGGCAGCGCCAGCGGCTCGTTATCGCCCGCGCCTTCGTCCGCAACGCGCCGATCCTCGTGCTCGACGAGGCGACCGCCGCGCTGGACTCTCGGGCGGAGGCGGAGGTGCAAAAGGTCATTGACGAGTTCGCGGCGCACCGCACGGTCGTCTGCGTGGCGCACCGGCTCTCGACGCTCGCCGCTATGGACCGGATTGTTGTGCTAGCCGAGGGGCGCATCGTCGAGCAGGGCAGCTTTCAGGAACTGCTCAAGGCCGGCGGCGCGTTCGCGCAGATGGCGCAACGGCAGGGCATCCGCGCGGATTGATTGCCAGACCGCGGCCCTTCTGCTACGCGTGCGCCGCCCGAACAACAATTTGCCAGCACCCATCAACGCCGAATCACCCATGTCGAGTCCCGCCCTGCCCCGCTGCCGCGTCATCGCCGAGTTCACCTCCAACCACCTCGGCGACGATCGGATCGTCACCGCCATGCTCACCGAGGCCAAGCGCGTAGGCGTGGACGTGGTGAAGTTCCAGTCGTGGCAGGCCAGCCAGTTGCGCAAGGACTTTGCGGACTACGATGCGACATTTGCGCGGCACAAGAGCGCCGAGCTGTCCGATGAGCAGCACCGCCGCATCATCGCGCAGTGCCGTGAGCTGGGGCTGGAGTTCCTCACGACCTGCTTCGACCTGAACCGCGTGGACTTCCTCGCCTCGCTCGGCGTGCTGGCGATCAAGGTGGCCAGCCCGGACGCGACGAGCTGGGCGCTGCTGCAGCAGCTCGCCGCGAAGTTTCAGACGCTTTACATCTCCACCGGCCTGATCTCGAACGCGGAGCTGGACGAGCTGCTGCGCCGCCTGGACCCGAAGCAGGCGGTCATCTTCCATTGCATCTCGCTTTACCCGACGCCGCCGGAGCAGGTGAACCTCGCGCGCATGGAGTTCATCCGCGAGCGCGGCTTTCGCGTAGGCTTCAGCGACCACACTGAGGGGCCGGAGGCGGCGATGCTGGCCATCGCGCGCGGGGCAGAGTTCATTGAGAAGCATTTCACCTTGAGCCGCGCGCTGCCGGGCAAGGACCAGCAAATGTCCGCGACACCCGACGTGTTTCAGCACATCTGCCGCTGGCGGGACCAAGTGCAGTTGATGATGGGCCAGCCGCAGCGGGAACTGACCGAGACCGAGCAGAAGATCCGCTCGGTTTACGTCGGCAAGTGGGGCGACAACCGCGCGGGGCGCTGAAAGGCGCGCTCCCTCACTTCAGCGGTTCAATCACGCGCCGACGGAAGCGCGCCCCGGTGAGGGAGTGAAATCGGCTGGTGAGCCGCATCCGCTGCTTTTGCAGGCTGCGGAAGAATCTGGAGAAAATGTCGTCCCCTTGGGGCGGACAAGGCCGCCGCCAGAAATCGGGCTGAAGGTTGTGCTCCTTCAGGAACTCGATGGTCGGCGGTTTCCAGAACAGGCCCTTGATGGACTCGACATAGGTGATGACAGTCGGTGCGCCGGGACCGAGGTAGAAATGGGCCTTTGGTTCCTGCACCGCCAGCGATTTGAGCCTCCGCTCCGCTGCCCAGATGTTCAGCCCAGGCTCGCATACCTCGCTGAGGTGACTTTTTCGCCAGAATGTCACGTTCAGCCCCACGCAGTTGTTCTCCGGCGTGACCTGCGAGAAGCAGGTGCCCGGCACCGGCGTCCCCGGTTTGGCGAGGGTATCGAGGCCGAGATACTTCGCATCGAGCGCCGTGGCTTGCGCGCAAAACTCCACGATGCGCGCGTGGTCCACGGGGCGGTTTGGGAAGAAGTCGTCCAGCACCACCAGCATCCGGTCGCACGGCACCCGCTCCAGTCCGATTCGCACGTTGGCCGCCCACTGCCGGTCCTCGCCCACCGCGATGGTCTGCACGCGCGGGTCGTTGAAGGTGGTGAAGTTCGAGATCAGATAAACTGGTGTCGGCACTTCTGGCCAGTAGCGGAAGAGGAAGTGAAAGAAGAACGGCCACGCGTCGTTGTAGGCGTCGCACGAGGGGATGACGAGCCGCCATGCGGGCGAGTCCGCCGACGGGGAAGTCTGCTGCGGGTCGCTCATCACGCGCAGTTCACTCCACCACGAAATACGCCGTGCGCGAGGTGTGGCGCAGCCGGCGCAAGCGGACGTTGTTCAAGCCGAGCGTCTCCATCACTGCCAGCGTCTCGCCGGGCGCGTCCGGGTCGTTGAGTTCGTCGAAGCCCACCAAGCTGCCCTTCACCAGCCGGGGCCGGATCAACTCCAGACAGCGCTTGGTCGGCTCATAGAGGTCGAAGTCAAAGTAGGCGAGCGCGACAATCGTCTCGGGATGCTGCTCCAGATAGCGCGGCAGTGTCACGGTGGCGTCGCCCTTGACCAGCTCGAATTTGCGGATGTGCGCGAGAGGGGCCTCGGCCTCCTGAAACTCGAGCACCTGCTGGAGAAACTGCTCGTAGCCGGGTGTCACGGCGTAGTTGCCAGGCGTCATCATTTTCGACTTCCCGTCCTCCGCGCTCACGCCCGCGAAGCCGGCGAAGGTGTCGAAGCCGATCAGCTTGCGATGTCGGTTGAACGGCTCGTAGATGCCGCGCAACGCGGCCCAGTGGCTCAGGTTCTGGCCCCAGCGCGTGCCGAATTCCATCACCACACCCGGCACCTCGACGATTTGTTCGTAGATGAAGTCCATGAACTTCAGGCGCGCGAGGGTCTTCCCGTTGAGGAACACGCCGAGGTTGTCGAGCAGCTCGGTGTCCGGAATCGGGTTGGTGCGCACGAGCTGCGCGAGCTGCTTGCGACGGTCGGATTCGGCGGGGCTGGCGTAGTGGACGACTTCGGGCGACTGGCTCATGGCGGCAAGGGGTTGATGTGCTTTCAGACCGGTGACCAGACGACCAGCGAGTGTCCCTCGATGAACAGGCTGCCCGTCCAGGTGCGGCGGGCGGCGTGGATGCGCACGCGGCCGCGACGCTCCCATTCCTGCAAGGTGGGCAGGAAGTTTTGGAGGTAGTTCCGCTTCCGAGAATAGGCGTTCGAGAGCCGGCCCAGCAGGGTGGTTTCGTCAAGCAACTCGTCAATGGGCTCGATGTGAACGCAGACCGAAGGACGCTTGCGGCAGAGGAATTCCAGCAGTCGCTCATGCTGGTCGCCGATTTGCTCCAGTGCCGCAACACTGTAAATGCCCTCGCCCGGCTTCAGGTCGAGCGCCTCGTCCGGCTCGAAGAAGTTGAAGCGGTGCCCGCGCAGGTTGCTCACCAGCCCGCGCGTGACCATCTCGCGCAGGATGTTCTGTGATGCCGTCGTCCAGTCGAGGCCGACGAGCGGCTTGTCGGGAAAAAGTTTCCGCGCGCGCAGCAGGTGGTAGCCGGGGCCGCAGCCGAACTCATAAATCGCGTCCGCGTCCGCCAGCCACGTCTCCAGCGCCCACTCCACCAGCACGGAGAGGATGAGATACTCGAAGTTGGGCGTGATCGGGTGCGCGAGGTCGCCGGCCCAGCGCACAATATGGTGCTTGCCGAAGTAGAGCGGCGTGACGGCATCCACGTTGCCGGCGCGAAGGAGAAGTTCGAGGTTTTCGCCCCAGCCCTTTTCCCACTGGTCGAGCCGGTGCGCGCCGGCGGCGACGGGCGGGTGGAGGATGGAGTTGAGGATGCGCAGCAGGTTTTCGTCGCGCTCTGGCTGGGTCAGCAGGCGGTATTGGAGGTTCAGTTCGCGCACCCGCGCGGCAAGGCAGGGGCTGAGACGGCCCTGCCAGCGCGCCTCGAGTTCGGCCACCGTGACTGTGCGCACGTCCGCTGACGAGTCAGGCGCGCTCATTGGCGGATGTTGGGGTAATGCTCCTCGAACCATTCCACGGTCCGGGCGATGCCTTCGCGCAGCGGGGTGAACTTGAAGTCGGGGAAGAGGCGCTTGAGCTTGGAGTTGTCCGAGGGCTTGCGGAACTGGCCGTCGGGCTTCGAGGTGTTCCAGACGACTCGGTTCGGAAACTTCATCACATCCACGATCACCTCGACCATGTCGCGGATGCTGACCTCTTCTGCGGACGAGAAAATGATGGGCGTGTCCTCCTCATAGCGGTCCAAGGCCAGCAGGCTCAGGCGCGCGATGTCCTCCGAAAACACGAACTCTCGCAGCGGCTTGCCACTGCCCCACACCTCGAGGTCTTGACCGTTCTTCTTCGCCAAAAACGCGCGGTGGATGAGCGATGGCAGGACATGGCCGCCTTCGAGGCTCCAGTCGTCGTTCGGGCCGTAGATGTTGGTTGGGATGGCGACGATGAAGTGGCAGTTCCACTCCTTGCGATACGCGGCGCTCTGCACCTCCAGCATCCGCTTGGCGTAGGCGTATCCGAAGTTCGACGGGTGCGGCGGGCCGTGATGCAGGTGTTCCTCGCGCAGTGGATACTCCGCCTTCTCGGGGAAGACGCAGGTGGACATGAACGAAATGAGCTTCTTGACGCCCGCCTGCCGCGCGGCTTCGAGCGTGTTCAGGTTGATGAGGATGTTGTTCCGAAAATACTCGCCCGAGTGGACGATCTGGCTGCCGAGGCCGCCGACGACCGCCGCCAGGTGGATGACGCGGTCCGGCTTGACTCCCTGGAAGTAAGCCTGCGCCCGTGGAAAGTCCGTCAGGTCCAGCTCCTCTCGGCGCGTATAGACCATGTCCGGCGGGTCCATCTCGCGAATGGCATGGCCCACCATGCCCGCCGCGCCCGTGACCAGCGTCTTGTTCATACGCAAAGTGTCCGGGCCGCTAAACCGTGGTGTAAAGGGATTTCTGCCACGCGACGGTGCGCCGCACCCCTTCCTCCAACGGCACGCAGGGAGCCGCTCCGAACTCGCCTTCAAACCGCCCCATGTCCAGCCGCACATCATCCGGTGCCCCGGCCAAAGCCTGGCCAGCCGCCTCCATCGGGAAGCTCACCGGGACGTTTGTCACCCGCCCGATCAACTCCGCCAGCCCCCGGATCGTGGTGCGCGAATCGCCGCCGACGTTATAGACCACCTCGCGCCCATCCAAGAGGATGCGCCACATCATCCGCACCGCGTCGGCCACATAGCCGTAGGTCCGCCACGCGGTGCCATGGTCCATCATGCGAATCGCCCGCTCCGTCAGTGCGCGGCGGATGAAGGTGTTCAACACCCGCTGGTCGTCAGCCCGCGTGCCGGGCCCATACGCCAGCGCCAGCCGCGCCGCGCGTGCCGCGACTCCGCCCCTGCTCGCCGCGTGGCAGATGGCCTCGCCGCAGCGCTTCGCCTCGATGTAGCAGGCGCGCGCGTGGTCGGTGTTGGTGGTGCCGATCTGATCTTCGCGAAAAGGTGGGTCGGGCAGGCCGCTGTAAAGCTCGCTCGTGCTGACGAACAGAAACCGCCCAGCCGGTGTGAGCCGGTCCAGCAGTTCGCAGGTCGCCGCCGTGTTCAGCCGCAGCGTGGCCAGCGGGTTTTCCATGAACTTGCCCGGCTGCCCGTAACCGCCCGCGTGGATGATCAGCCCCGCCGCCGGCAGCGTCCGGCAGAACGCCGCGTCGTGGAGCTCACCCGTAAGCAACGTGAAGCGCGGGTGAGTGAACATCTGCCGCAGATGCGCCGGCACTTCCCGGCGCGCCACCGCGAAGACCCGCTGTGGCGCGTGCGGCCCGTCCGCCAATTCGCGCAGCGTGGCAAGGAAGTAAGTCCCGACGATGCCCGTTGCGCCCGTGAGCAAGACAGTTTGTCCGGCGATTTTCTCGACCGGCAGCGAGGCCACCACCTCCCGTGCGTCGCGCTGGATTAGGTCAGGCTCCGTCATTGCAACACCGTGCTGATGCGCGCGCGCAGGCCGGCAGCGTCAAGTCCGCACGCCTGCTCGTGGTCGGCTAGCTTGCCGTAGTTGGTGAGGAACTGGCGCGGCACACCGCAGGAGATGAGGCGGGTCGATTGCGCCGAGAGCGCCGCGCTCACCTCGCCCGCGAGCGTGCCGGTGTAGAAAGGCTCAACCACGATGACAGTGCCACTCGTGTGCTTCGCCAGCGTTTCGCGGTCGAAAGGCGCAAGCGTCGTGTAGTGCAGCACGGTCACGTCGAGGTCAGCCGTCGCCGCTAGCACGGGCTCCAGCGACTGCGCCGCGACCACCACAGTCGCCCGCGTGCCGGTGCGCACCACCCGCGCGCGACCAAAGCTCACCGCCCCATCCTGCGTGTGCGCGCGTTCCGAGAGCCGGAAATACGTCGGCCCGCCGGAGTAGCTCTCGCGGAAGAGGGCGTCGAACTCGCGGGGATTTCCCGGCGCGACAATCCGCATCCCGGGCACCTGCTGCATCAACGCCACGTCACCGGGACAATGGTGCGTGCAGCCGAGCGAGGCGTAGTCGAACGACGCGCCCACGCTCACGAAGCAGCCCGGCAGCCGCTGGTAGCCGAAGTCCACCTTGAGCTGCTCGAAGGCCCGCTCGACCACGAACGGGGCAATGCTGTGGAAGACGGGGATGAACCCCTCGCGCGCCAGCCCAGCGGCGAAGCTCACCGTCGCCTGTTCCAAAATGCCGATGTTCACCACGCGGCCGGGGAACTTGGCGAACGCGTTGCGGAAGCCGAACACGCCGATGTCGCCGAGCAGCAGCACCAGCCGCGGATCCTGGGCGAGCAGGTCCTCCACCGTCGCGACGAATTGCTGGCGGATGTTCATGTGAGCTGCGCGAGGATGCCGTCGAGTTCATCGGGCGTCGGAGCCTTGTGATGCCACGCCGGATTGCCCTCCATCGGCGGGCAGCCTTTGCCCTTGATGGTGGTGGCCACGATCATCCGAGGCCGCCCATCGGACGGCTGGGTCACCGCTTGGAAAATTTCCGCGTGGTCATGGCCGTCCACCGCCGCCGTGTGCCAGCCGAACGCGGCAAACTTTGCGGCGAGATCGCCCGTGAGCAGCGCGCGGTCGCCGGAATGGTTGTAGTCGAGCAGGCAGCACAGGTTGTCCAACCGGTGATGCGCGCCCAACAGCGCCGCCTCCCAGATCGCGCCTTCATTGGCCTCACCGTCGCCCGCCACGCAGAACACCCGCGCGGTGGATTGCTTGAGTTTCAGCCCGTAGGCGATGCCCGCCGCCATCGGCAAGCCGTGTCCGAGCGAGCCGGTGGACGCCTCGACGCCGGGAACCTTGTTGCTATCCGGGTGCCCGCCAAGCCGGCTGGTGAAGCCCGCGAAGGTCTGCAACTCCTCGAATGGGAAGAAACCGTGGTGTGCCAGCACCGCGTAGAGTCCGAGGCTCGCGTGGCCCTTGCTGAGGATGAACCGGTCGCGTCCCTCCCATTTCGGCTGGTCGGCCTTGAAGCGCAGCACGCGCCCGTAAAGCACCCACAGCAGGTCAAGAATGGAGAAGGCGCTGGCGATGTGGCCCTCCCGCGCGGTGGTGGCCGCGAGGATGATGCGACGGCGCAGTTCCCGGAGTGTTTCGGCTTCGTTCACGCGTGAATCAAGGCGGCTTTAGATACGGGCGCGGCTTGGCGCAGCGCAACAAAAAATCCCGCCGCGCCCGGCCTTGCCTCACGCGTGGCGTTGCTCGCATCATTACCCGCCGGGCGCACCCGGCGAACTGACCAGCATGAAGCTGCTGTTCCTGATCGACAACCTGCAGTTCTTTCGCGACGTGTTCCGCAGCACGGTGCTGCCGCGCCTGCTTGCCGACGAGGGCACGGAGGTGGTTGTCGCCAGCACCTATTCGGCGGACGCCATCGCGCAGGAGTTCGCCCACCCGCGCCTGCGCGTCCATCCGCTCCAGCCACCGCCCGCGAACTGGCTGACGGACCTTGCCTACTCGGTGGCCAAAGACATTTACGTGCTGGAGCGGCCTGATGGCAGCTTCGCGCAAAAGCGCTTCGTGGAGGCGGAGCAGCACGAGCGGCGATCGCTGGCGGCACGCATGGCGCTTGGGCGGGCGCTGCGCGCGATGGGCTTCACCTCACGAGGAGTGATGCGGTGGGTTGAAGGGATTGGCGTGGAGCCGGATTTCGACGCGCTGCTTCAGCGCGAGCGTCCGGACTTGGTTGTCTTTTCCACCATGCTGCCCGGGGTCAGCCCGTGGCTGAAGGCCGCGCGTCGGTCGCGCATTCCCACCGTCCTCAGTGTCGCGAGCTGGGACAACCCAACCTCGAAAGGTCCGTTGCTGGTGCCGCCCGACCACGCGCTGGCATGGAGCGAGGAGATGAAACGCGAGCTGATGCACTTCCACTGGCTGCCAGCGGAGCGCATCGCGACCGTGGGCGTGCTTTACTTCGAGAGCTATTTTGCCGCGAAGGATTTGCCGGACCGCGCGGCGTTTTGCGCGGGGCTGGGCATTGATCCCGCGTGTCGCATCCTGCACTACGCGACGGGCGACAGCGCGTTGATCCGCTGCAACCAGGAGTTCATTCGCGTGCTCCAGCGGCTGATTGCATCGGGCCAACTCGGTGAGCCGTGCCATCTGCTCGTGCGCGTCAGCCCCAAGGACTTGTTCCATCTCTACAAAGAGTTCGAAGGCACGCCCCATGTGACCGTGCAGTATCCCGCCGGTTCGGGCACGCTCTACGGCGCGCACAAGTGGCTCCCCGCCGCCGGCGAGGAGCGTGAGCGCGCCGCCACGGTGAAGCACAGCGATGTCATCCTGAGCGTCTCCTCCTCGATGGTGCTCGACGCGTGCTGCTTCGACGTGCCGGTCATCAACCTCGCCTATGACGCCGGCCTGAAAGTCCCGCCGTGGGAGTCGGTGGACCGCTTCTACGCCTACTCCCACTGTCAGCCCGTGTTGAAGTCCGGTGCCACCTGGATCGTGAAGCGCGAAGCCGAACTGCTGGAGTCGCTCCAGCTCACGCTGCGCGATCGTTCGGCGAAGCAAGGTGAACGGCGCGAACTGCTCGAACGGCTGGTCGGGCTCACCGACGGGCAGACCAATGAGCGATGGGTGGCGGCGATGCGAAACATCGCCCGTCAGGAAAGCATTCCCGTTTCCAAGCCAGCGCGTTAGCTTCCCGAACAATGAGCCAAGCAAATCCGCCCGACCTCGCGCAACTGCGGCCATCGGTGACGATCCTGGTCACGTCGTGTGACTGGTTTTACGATGTCTGGGTTCCCTTCTTCTACTTCTTCAAGCGGCACTGGTCGGACAACCCGTTTGCCGTCCGCTTGATCACCAACCGCTTCCGCTTGGATGAGGGTGACGTTCGTGAGCTGCCCGTGGGCGAAGACAAGGGCTGGGGTGGCAATCTGATTGCCGCGTTGCGCGAAATCAGCTCCGACTACGTTCTGTATGTGCAGGAGGACCAGTTCTTCACCCGTTCGGTGGACACGACGGAGTTTTGCAACGACCTGCGCCACTGCCTGACGCACGGCGTGGATTATCTGGCTTACCGCGCTTCGCCGGAGGACGAACCGGGGTTCAAGCCGGTCAACGACCGCTTTGGCATCATCGCGGCAAACTCCCCACACCGGGTGAAGGCCGATCCAGCGCTCTGGAAACGCACGACGCTGCTGCAAATGCTCCGGGCGGACGACTCTCCGTGGCATTTCCTCAACACGGGCAGCGAGCGCTGCCGGGATTTGCTGTTCATGCGCTACTGTCGGCAGACCTCGTCCACGGTTGATTACTTGCCGGGCTCGGCGATCCGGCGTGACCTGTGGCGCAAGGAAGGGCTGGCAATGATGCGGGCGCATGGCTTGACGCCGGAGCCGGGTTATCGCCGCACGCACATCAAGATGAAGAGCCTGCTGACGCAACTGCGCCGCACCCTAACGCGCCGCCGCTTCCGGGCCGACATCCGCCGCCAGCCCGACCGCGTGGTGCCGGTGAACCGCTCCGTGGCGACGGCGCTGACCGCCACTGGCCGGGCGGTCAGGAAAGTGAATTGATTTGGCTGGTGAATTCTGCGAGTTGTGCGCGGTGTTCCCGATGCCGGCATGGCCCGGTTCATTGAAACGCGCGGTCGCAATATCATGAAAGTAGTCATCCTGTGCGGCGGATTGGGCACGCGGTTGCGTGAAGAGACGGAGTTCCGTCCCAAGCCGATGGTGCCGGTGGGCGGGCGGCCCATTCTCTGGCACATCATGAAGTATTACGCCCACTTTGGGCACAAGGACTTTATCCTCTGCCTGGGCTACAAGGGCGAGTTCATCAAGGACTACTTCCGCAACTACCATTGGAACACGAGCGACGTGACGCTCAAGCTGGGCCGCAATCCCCAGATCCGCTATCACAACACCCACGCCGAGGAGGACTGGACGGTCACGCTGCTCGACACCGGTGCGGAGACGCAGACCGGCGGACGCCTGCGCCGCGCGCTGGCGCACGTCGAGGAGGACACCTTCCTATTAACCTACGGCGACGGCCTGACGAACAGCAACATCAACTCCTCAATTGCCTTCCACAAGCGGCATGGGGCCATCGGCACGGTCACGGCGGTCAAGCCCGGGGGGCGGTTCGGCGAGTTGGCCATGGACGGCGAAACAATCCAGTCTTTCCGCGAGAAGCCGGAGAAGGAGGCAGGCTTCATCAGCGGCGGCTTCTTTGTCCTGAACAAAACCATCGGGAAGTATCTACCTGGCGATGATTGCGTTTTGGAGAAGCAGCCGCTCACGAGTTTAGCCACGGAGGGCCAGCTCAAGGCGTGGCGGCATGATGGCTTCTGGCAGTGCATGGACACGCTGCGTGAAACGGAGCACCTGAACAAACTCTGGGCTACCGGCAGTGCACCGTGGAAAATCTGGTGACCATGTTCGGCGGCTACTACCAAGGCAAACGTGTCCTCGTCACCGGGCACACCGGTTTCAAAGGAGCGTGGCTCTCGCTCTGGCTGAGGCAGCTCGGTGCCCAAGTCTGCGGCCTCGCGCTGCCACCGGAGAACGCGCCCAATCTCCACGAACTCATTCAGCCGGGGACGTTCGCGGCGGCATCCATCGTGGACATCCGCGACGCCGACGCGGTGGCGGAAGTCGTGCGGGCCGCAAAACCTGACTTCGTCTTCCACCTCGCCGCGCAGGCGCTCGTGCGGCGCTCGTATGCCGCGCCGGTCGAGACGATGCAGACGAACGTGCTGGGCACCGTCCACATGCTCGAAGCCGTCCGCCAACTCCGCCGCCCCGTGCCCATGCTCGTTGTCACCACGGACAAGTGCTACGAAAACCACGGCTGGGACCACGGCTATCGCGAGACCGACGCGCTCGGCGGCCACGATGTTTATGCCGCCAGCAAAGCCGCGTGCGAAATCGTCGTGGGCGCGTGGCAGCGCTCCTTCTTCCAGCCGGACGCGAAGCTCGGCAACGTCGCCACCGCCCGCGCCGGTAATGTGATTGGCGGCGGTGACTTCGCCACGGACCGCATCGTGCCCGACTGCGTCCGCGCGCTTGCCAGCAAAGCTCCCATCCGCGTCCGCAACCCGCACGCCACGCGCCCGTGGCAGCATGTGCTGGACTGCCTGAGCGGTTATCTCTGGCTCGGCGCGTGCCTCGCGACCGCGCCGAAAAACTCGCCGCTGGCCGGCGCGTTCAACTTCGGCCCCGCCTTACAGGCCAACCGGACCGTGGGCGTGCTCGTCGAAGAGCTGCTTCGCCACTGGCCCGGCCAATGGCTTGAAGCCTCCGACCCCAAGGCCCCGCATGAGGCCGGTCGCCTGCACCTCGCGATAGACAAGTCAGCCGCGCAGCTCGGCTGGCAGCCAACGTGGGACTTTGCCGACACCGTGAAGCACACCGCACTCTGGTATCGCCGCTTCGCGGCCTGCGGCGGGCGTGGTTCGCGCGCCTTCACCGTGAAGCAGATTGCGGACTTCAGCCGTGCCGCCAAGACGCAGGGACAGGCCTGGGCCGCCGCTGGGAAAGCGACATGAGCGAGGCCACTTTCACATGCCGCTCCTGCGGGAGCGTGGGGGGACAACTCGTGCTCGACCTCGGCGTCCAGCCACTGGCCAACAATCTTCTCCGCCCGGAAGACCTCGGGAAACCGGAACCGCGCTTTCCACTGCGCATCTTCTTTTGCCCGCAGTGCTGGCTGCTGCAAATCACCGACCTCGTCCCGCCGGTCGAGCTGTTCACCGAATACCTCTACTTCTCCTCGTTTTCGGACACGATGCTGCGCCACGCGCGTGAGGCGGCGCAGCGCTACGTCCGCGACTTCAAGCTAGGTGCGGACAGTCTGGTGGTCGAGATCGCCAGCAACGACGGCTACCTGCTGAAGAATTTCCGCGATGCGCGCGTGCCTTGCCTGGGCATCGAGCCGGCGGCGAACATCGCCAAGGTCGCGCGTGAGCAGGGAATTGAGACACGCGTCGAGTTCTTCGGCGCGGAGCTGGCCCGCAAACTGGCGGGCGAAGGGCGGCGGGCAGACTTGATTCTGGGCAACAACGTCTTCGCCCACGCGCCGGACACGAATGACTTTGTGGCTGGCCTGAAGCTGCTACTCCAACCGCGCGGCCGAGTGGTGTTGGAATTTCCGCACGGCCTGGAGCTGCTGGAGAGGACCGAGTTCGACACGATTTACCACGAGCATGTCTTTTACTTCACGCTAACCGCGTTGCGCCCGCTGTTCATCCGGCACGGGCTGGAGGTCATCCGCGTCGAGCGGTTGCCGATCCACGGCGGCTCGCTGCGCGTCTTCGCAGGCCACGCGGGCGTGCATCCGGTGGACGACACGGTGGCGGCGTTTCTCGCGGAGGAGCACGCGCACGGCGTGGATTCGCCGGCGCGCTATGCGGCGTTTGCCGGACAGGTGCAGGCGATTCGGGGCGCGTTGGTTCAACTCGTGACGGAGTTACTCGGGCAGGGGAAAAGTGTCGCCGCCTACGGCGCGTCGGCGAAGGGCAGCACGTTGCTGAACTATTGCGGCCTCGACCACCGGCAACTCGCCTTCGTGGCCGACCGGAGCACTTACAAGCAGGGCCGACTCACGCCCGGCACGCACATCCCGATTGTTGGGGCGGAGGAACTGGCCCGCCGCCAACCCGATTTCACGCTCCTCCTCACTTGGAATTTCACCGACGAAATCCTGCGCCAGCAGCAGGCGTATCGGGATGCGGGCGGGAAGTTCATCGTCCCGATTCCGGAGGTGCGCGTCGCATGAAGTTCACTCCCACCAAGCTGGCTGGCGTATGGCTCGTGGATCAGGAGCGGCGCGGAGACGAGCGCGGCTGGTTCGCCCGGACATGGTGCGCGGAGGAGTTTATCAAGCACGGGCTGAATCCGAAGCTTTCGCAGTGCAGCGCCTCCTTCAACCAACGACGCGGCACGCTGCGTGGGATGCACTATCAGGTCGCCCCCCTCGAAGAAGCTAAGCTGGTGCGCTGCGTGCGTGGCGCGGTGTTCGATGTGGCGCTGGACTTGCGCCCGGCGTCACCGACGTTCCGCCAATGGGCCAGTGCGGACCTGACCCCCGACAACGGCCGGGCGCTCTACGTGCCGGAAGGCTGCGCCCACGGCTTCCAGACGCTCGCGGACGACACAGAAATCCTCTACCAAATCAGCGCTCCCTGGCAGTCCGCCAGCGCGCGGGGGGTGCGGTGGAACGACCCTGCCTTCGGCATCGCCTGGCCGCTCGCGGGGGAAGCCCTGCTCAACGACCGCGACCGCGACCTGCCCGACTTTCCCGGCCAACCATGAGAATCCTGCTCACCGGGGCCACGGGCTTCATCGGGGCGGCCTTCCTGCGGGAGGCGACGCTGGCGGGCCACGAAGTCGCCGCGCTCGTTCGGCCGGAGCGCGTGGCCGCACTGACGGGGCAAGCTTCCGTCCGTCCGCTGACCGGCACGCTGGCGGACGCGCCCTGGGGCGACATCACCGCCTTCGCCCCCGACGTGTGCGTTCACACCGCGTGGGTCACGACGCCGGGAAGTTACCTGGAGTCGCCGGAGAACGAGCTGTTCCTCGCCTGGAGCCAGGCCTTTTTGCGCCGGGCGATGGACGCCGGGGTGGCGCACCTCGTGACGCTGGGGACGTGCATCGAATACGCGATGACCGGCACGCCCTTGTCTGAGACGGCCACCCCGCTCGCTCCGGTCTCGCCCTACGCGGGGGCGAAGGACGCGCTCCGCCGCTGGCAGGATACCAAAGCCGCCGCGCGCGGCGTGCGCGCGGCCTGGGCGCGGGTGTTTTATCCCTACGGCCCCGGCGAGCATCCGACCCGGCTGGCCACATCGATCGTGCAGCGGTTGCGCCGGGGCGAACCGGTCACGCTCAAGACGGCGGCGAGCGTGAAGGACTACCTCTTCATCAGCGACCTGGCCACCGCGCTCCTGACCGTCGTGGCCGGCCGCTTTCACGGCCCCGTCAATCTCGGCACCGGCGAGGGTGTGACCGTGGGCGCGCTGGCCGGCGCGATTGCCGGCCAACTGGGCCGACCAGATTTGCTGCGCGTCGCGGAGCCGGGCACGCCGGATCCGTATGCATACGTGGTGGCGGACGCGGCGCGGCTGCGGGCGCTGGGCTGGCAGCCCCGCGTTTCCCTCGCGCAAGGCGTGGCGCAACTCCTCGGACACCTCCCCGCATGAAACCTCGCACCACGTGTCCCGGCTGCGGGGGCATCCAGCTTTCGCCCACATGGCGCATTCCCCGGCAGCCGGTGGTGTTGAACTACCGCTTCGCCACCGCCGCCGCCGCGCTGCGCGTGCCGCGCCGTGACTTGCGGCTGGCGCAATGCGGCGGCTGCGGCCTCATCTTCAACGCGGTCTTCGACTCGGCCGTGATTCCTTACGACGAATGCTACGAAAACCGCCAGGGCTGCTCGGCGGCGTTCCAAGCCCACCTTCAGGCGCAGGTCCGCCGGCTGGTGCGCCGACTGCCGGCGCGCGACGGGCGCGTGCTGGAGGTGGGCTGCGGAAAGGGCGATTTCCTCCGGCTGCTGTGCCGGGAGGCGGGGGCGCGCGGCGTTGGCTACGACACGTCGTATGAGGGGCCGCCGGTGGCCGAGGATGGGCGCGTGCGGTTCGAGCAGCATTACGTGTCGGCGCGCGAGGTGGAGTCGCCGTTCGACATGGTGGTCTGCCGGCACGTGGTCGAGCACATCGGGGAAATCGGGAGCTTTCTCCGGGAGCTGCGCGCCATCGCGGCGGCGGCGGGTGATCCGGTGGTGGTCATCGAGACGCCGGCCTTCGAGTGGATCGCGGCCCATGACTGCTTCTGGGATGTGTTTTACGAGCACTGCAATTACTTCCCCCGCCCGAGCCTGGCGCGGCTCTGCCGGCTGGCCGGCTTCAAGGTCGAGCGCCAGACGGCGGTGTTCGGCGGGCAATACCAGTGGCTGGAACTACGGGTGCGGCAGCGGTGCTGGCCGGCCTGCAAGGCCGCCACCGTGGTGCGCCTGAGTCCCTTCGCGAAGCGGGCTGAACGGATGGTGCAGGCGCTGGAAAAGCGGCTGCGGCAGCACGGGGCCGCGCGCGGCTGGGCCATCTGGGGGGCGGGGGCCAAGGGCGTGGCGCTGGTGAACCGCCTGCACCGCCTGCCGCCCGCGCTGGTCGTGGATAGCAACGCCGCCAAGCAGGGGGGCTTTATCCCTGGTTCCCGCGTGCCCATCGTCGCCCCGGACGACCCGTGCCTGCGCGACCTCTCGCTGGTGCTCATCGCGAATCCGCGTTATGCGCCTGAGATTACTTGCGCGTTGCGGCAGGCGGGTATCGCTCCTACGATCCTCACCACCTGAGTTCATGCGCATCACCATTGACACCGAGGCGGCCACGCTCGCCCACGACGACGGGGCAGGGCTGCAAACCTTGCCGCTGTATTCCGACGCGGCCTTCGAAATCCTCTCCCGCCAGTGGGTGAAGGTCGGCTGGGACCGGAAATACTCCTATACCTTCACCTGGCTGGGCCGGCCGTTGATTCAACTGCCGGAAGATGTGCTGCGGATTCAGGAAGTCATCTGGGCGATGCAGCCGGACGTGATCATCGAGACGGGCGTGGCGCATGGCGGCTCACTGATTTTTTACGCCAGTCTGTGCAAGGCCATCGGCAAGGGGCGCGTCATCGGCGTGGACATTGAAATCCGCCCGCCCAACCGGCAGGCCATCGAGGCCCATCCGCTGGCTGGCGCGATCACGTTGATCGAGGGCGACTCCACCGCGCCCGCCGTGGTGCAACGTGTGCGCCGGCTGGTGCAGCCGGGCGAAACCGTGCTGGTCATCCTCGATTCCTGCCACACACGCGCCCATGTGCTGGCCGAGCTGGAGGCGTATCACCCGCTGGTCACGCCCGGCTCCTACCTCGTGGCGACGGACGGCATCATGCACGACCTGCACGACACGCCACTGGGCCGGCCGGAGTGGACCGGGGACAACCCGACGGTGGCGGCGCGGGAGTTTGCCGCGCGGCATCCCGAGTTTCAGCACGGGCCGCCGCCTTGGCCGTTCAACGAGAGCACGCTCCACCAAAACGTCACCCACTGGCCGGAGGCGTTCCTGCGCCGGGTTCGTTAATCCGCGCCCGCCCACCACCCATGAGCCAGCCGAAGTTCACCATCCTGCTGCCGACCAAGAACCGGAGCTTCCTCGTCGGCGGAGCCATTCGCAGTGTGCTGGCGCAAAGCTTCCCTGACTGGGAACTGATCGTGGCCGACAACGATGACACGTCCGCCACGCGGGAAGTGGTCGAGCCGTTCAAGGATCCCCGGATCAAGTATCTTAAGACCGGCGGCCTGAGCATGCCGGACAACTGGGAGGCGGCCGTGCGCGGGGCCCGGGGCGATTTCGTCCTGTTTCTGGAAGACAAGCAGGCGCTCAAGCGGCATGCCCTGGCCCGACTGGCCCAGGTTGCGGATGGCCCGCTCCAGCCCCGGTGCATTTCCTGGCCCTACGATGTGCTGGATGAAGAGCATCGTGTGCCCGTGGTGAAACGGATGATCGGGTCGGGCCGCGTCACGAAGGTGCCCGCCCGCCAGTTGATTGATCTGTTCGTGCGCTGCCAGCGCTCCGCGTATCTCTACCTGTTTCCGCGCGGCATCAACTCGTGCGTGCATCGGGAGGTGCTGGGCCGCATCCGCAGCGGGCCGGTGGGCCGTGTCTGTCCGCCCGTGACCCCGGACTTCAACCTCGCGTTCCAAACCCTCGCGTTCGTCGAGCAAATCGTCCATGTGGAGGAATCGCTCGTGGTCTTCGGGGGCATGAGCCACAGCAATTCCCGCAGCTTCAAGCTCAAGCGTCCGCTGGCGGCGCAGTTTCTCAAAGAGCTGGGCGGAGACGAATCCATCTATTTCTGCCACCTGCCGGTGAAGGTGCCGGTCCTCAGCCTGCTGCTGTTCAACGACTACGCCTTCATGCGGCAGCGCTATCCGGAACGGTTCTCTGACTACCCGCTGGATCCGGTGGTGCTGCTGGAAGATTCCCACACTGAGATCGTTGCGCGCCGCAAGCTGGGCGTGGACATGAGCCATGAACAAACCGCTTGGGACACCGCCCTGGCGGAGCAGCCCACCGCGTTGGCCGCCGAGGTCCGGCGGCGGCTTGCCACCAAGCCGGCGGCTGACTTGCTTCAACTCGGAGCAAACTACTTCGTGAAGGCGATCCGCAGCACCAAGTTCAAAGACTTGGACAGCTACCTCGCCTACGACGCCGTGGCCCGCGTTTACTACGATCCGGTCTGGCAGGCGGCCCACCGCCTCAAACGTATGCTGTCCCGCCGGCGCCGGTGACGGACTGGCGCCGGGTCAATCGCTGGCCCCCGACCGTCGGAGCCACCGCGTGTAGAGCTTGTAGAGCTGCCGCCGCCAGAACGCCGGCCGGATGCCGGGATAATGCCGGAGCAGCTTCGGCAACACCTGCAACTGGAACCGGCCCAGCGGGAGCTTGTGCCACACCAGCCGGTTGCAGCCCTCCAGCACGAGCGTGCCGTCGTAGAGCTGGAAGAGCGTGAGCCGATACTTCGAGTCGTCCCGCATAGCGGCCGGAGAGTTGTCCGGGATGTTGAAACGCGCGTAGTCCTGCGCCGCCACGTAGATCGCGTTCTTGTCCGTGATGCAGATGAGTTCGTAGCCCTTGGCTTTCCCCAGCCGGGTCAGGGCGGCCAGCGAATTGCCCTGGTTGAGGCTAATGTCCTTGGGTTGCACGAAATCAATCGTGTCGGGAATCGCCGGGTTGAACTCGATGATCACCACCCGGGGGCGGCAGCGGACGACGGAGTCCCAGAAGTGGTAATCGTTCCCGTCCACGTCAATCGAGAGCAAAGCGAAATCCTCCGGGATCGGCGTGCGGGCCAGGATGCTGTCCAACGAACCGGGCCCGGTAAACTGGACATACTCGTTGAAGCTGTGGACGCGTGGCGTGTCCCGAAACCGGGCCAGCAAGTCCTGAAAGCGTGCGGTGTCCGCCTCGATATAGACCCCGGACCAGCCGTGATTCACCACCAGGTTCCAGGTGTTGCTCAAGTGCTTGCCGTCCCACGCGCCAAACTCAACTGCCCAGCCTTTTTCGACGCCCAAGACCGAGAAGATCTTTTCCAGCACGCCGTCTTCCCCCGCCTTGGAGGCCTCGTTCCGGGCATGGTTCATCAGCCAGTTGTTTTTCGCGCGCGGGTCGGCGGGGCTGCTCTGCGTTGGTTCAGACATGGGGCAAGTCTGGTTAATTGGCGGGGGCCACGCAAGCCGCCGTCGGCTTCCGCGCGAGAAAGAGCGCGCGCTTCATCCGTTGGTGCAAGCGCGGCCAGACTGCCAGCGCGAGCTTCTCACCGAGCCGGAGAATCCCGCCGCCGAAGTAAAGATTCTCGCCGCCCCGGATGCGCTGCAGCTCGAAGCCCGCCTCCTTCAGGAAGCCACTCACCTCCGCGACCGGATACCAATGATCGTCCACCGGCTGGTAGCGGCGGCGGCGCGTATTGTATTCCTCGTAGCGAAACCAGTCACGGTTCGGCACGGTCATCAGGAGCCAGCCGCCGGGCTTCAGAATGCGCCCGACCCCGCGCAGCGCAGTGACGGGCTGACCGAGGTGTTCCAGCACCTCGGTCATCACCACGCCGTCAAACTGGTCGTCCTTGAAAGCCAAGTTCTCCGCGTCGCCGGTGATGACTTGCGCGCCGGGCACGTTCTGCCTCGCGATCTCGACCAGCTTCGGTGAAATGTCCAGGCCGTGCAGTTCCGCCTGCGGCAGCGCGGCGCGAAACTCCGCCAGCAACCGGCCCTGTCCGCACCCGACATCCAGCAGCACGCTGCTCGGCGCAAGTCGCGGCGCGAGCAACCGGCGGCAGAGCCGGTAGAACTTCGGCGACATCGCCAGCTTGTCGGCGATCTGATCGTAGCCGGCGGCAATCTCGGTTTTTGAAAGCGGTTCGGCCATGGTCGCAGCTCAGTTGGCGGGCGTGGCGGCCTTCGTGTAGTGCAGGCGCTTCTGGATGTAGGGAGTCAATCGCGCGACCTGCCGGGCAATCGCCCTGGCCACGCCAGGCTGGCCGTAGATAGTGGAGGCCGCGTAACGCCCGCGCGCCAGTTGCGCCCGCACTGCCGCCTCGATCTCCGCCGCGTGCGGTTCCACCCGCCGGACGGACGGCGACCACTCGCGTCCATCCTGTCGCGAGCCGACCAACACCACTGGAGTGCCGAGGAAGGAAGTTTCCCGCACGAAGGAGGACGAGTTGCCGATGCAGCACGCCGCGTTCTTCAGCAGCGGCAGATAGACTTCCGGCTCCAGGTTCTTGTAGGCGTGCAGCGGAAAGTCGTGGTGAAACTCGCGGAAGCGCCGGATGGCCTTCGAGATGCGGTCGGCCCCAGCGTCAATGTTCGGCCAGAGCAACACCGTCTGCGTGCCGAGCTTCTCCACGACGGTAAGCACCTCCTTCATCTGGTCCTCCTGGTGGCCGTAGTCGGTCGTCACTGGATGGAAGAGCGCCAGCAGAAATGGCTTCGCGAAATCAATTGGCATCCCCACGCCGTAGCGGGCGAGCACGTCGGCGGGCAGCTGCTTTGTCGCCTCGGCCACCACGTCGCAGCACGGGCAGCCCAGCGGGAATACCGTGGCGGGATCCTCGCCCATCGCCACGATGTATTCGCCCGCGCGCCTCGTCGCCGGGAAGTGGTAATGGGCCAGTTTCGTGATGGCGTGGCGGGTGGACTCGTCAATCGAGCCGGACACCTCGCCGCCTTGCAGATGGATGAGGCAAAAGTTCTGGTAAACTGCCGCCACCGTCGCCGCCAGCGCCTCGTAGCGGTCGCCGATCACCAGCACGAAGTCCGGCTTGAGCCGCTGAAACTCCGACGCGAACTCGATCACGCCCAAGCCGATGCCCTTGGTCATGGTGATCGGCACCGAGCCTTCGACTTCGAGGTAGATTTCCGATGCGATGGGGAAACCGTCCTTCTCGACCACATCGCGCGCGCGACCGAAGCGCTCCAGCAGCATGGTGCCCGCGCAGACCACCTGCAATTCCACCTCCCCTTGCCGTTGCAGCTCCTGCATCACCGGACGGAGGCGCGCATAATTGGCGCGGTCCACCAGCACAACGGCGATTTTTTTCTTGGTCACGCGGGCAGGATGATAATCTGGCGGCGGCGGGGCGGGCAATGGGGAAACCCGAATCACCAGCCCTTCACATCCGCGAGGAACCGGGCGAACTCCAGGTCCAGTGACTCATCAATGTTCACCAGCTCGCGCTCCACCAGCAGCCCGCGCGTGTTCTCGGTGAAGATCACCTGCCGCTCCAGCAGGCAGGCGCGCGCGAGGGCGTAGCACGCGCCGTTGCGGAAGTAGAGCGGGCGCAGCGACTGCCGCTGCTTCACGGCCGCGCCCGCCGGGTCGTAGAAATCCAGCCGTCCTTCGTCCAGCACCAGCACCTTGTGCGGGTGAAACTTCGTGTCCACCCGCGAGACCGTCACGACCGAGTCCGCGCCGGACTCCGTCAGCAACTTCGCCGCGCCAGTCACGTCTTCCGCCCGGCGGAACGGGCAGGTCGGCTCCACGATGAGCACGATGTCGTAGCGCACGGAATCGTGCTGCTCGGCGGCACGCAGCGCATGAACCAGCGTCTCCACGGCGCCCGCCGTGTCCGTGCTCAACTCCGGCGGGCGCAGGAAGGGCGCGGCCAGCCCGTGCGCCTCCGCCTCCGCCGCGTAGGCGGGTGCGTCGGTCGAGATGATGGCACGGTCAATCCACGCGCACTCCGGCGAGCGCAGCAGCCGCGCGGCCCGGGCGATGAGCGAATAGCCCCCAAGCTGCTGAAGGTTCTTGTCTTGGATGCCCTTGCTCCCGCTGCGGGCGGGCACGACGGCAAGCACTCGTTGGTTGGCAATCATGGTGTGAGCAGCACGGCGCGACCACTGGTGGAACTTTCGCGGCACGCATCCACGACTTGCAACGCGCGAATCCCGTCGGCCACCGAGCACGTGAGCGGCGCCGCCGAAGTGCCGCGCACCCGCGCCAGAAGCTCCTTCGCCGCCCCGACGAACATCTCATTCCGCTCGCACGTAAACGTCTCGCGCTGCCAGTTCGCCGCGCCCTCGCGGCAGAGCTTGATGGCGTTCTCCTCATACACGTAGGCGAGCGTGCCGCCCTCGCCCATCGCCGTGATGCTGCGCTCGTGCGGGCGGCCCAGCAGGTCCAGGTGCAGGTTCACGCGCAGGCCGGACGCGTAGCTGACGAGGATGTCCACGTTGTCGTCCGCGCTGATTTCGAGGGAGGAAATCTTTTCGACCTGCGCATAGACCTTCGCCGGCCAGCCCGCGATCCACAGCATCAGGTCAATGAAATGGCTCTCGTCCAGCAGCGCGCCGCCGCCTTGCTCGCGGTTCGCCATGAAGAAATCCTGGTAGCGCTCCCACGGATGCCAGTCCGCCAGGTGCGCGCTCATCACGAAGCGCAGTGTGTGCAACGCGCCGATCTCGCCCGCCTGCAACCGCTCGCGAAACCGGCCCAGCGGCGGCCACCAGCGATACGTGTAGCCAAGCAGCACGCGGCCCGCGACCGGCTCCAGCCGCCGCGCCGCGGCGCCGGTGACGGACAAGGGCTTCTCACAAAGAATCCAGCGCTCGTGCCGCGACGCGATGGCCAGCACTTGGTCCACGTGAAAGACCGGCGGCGACGCGATGACGAAGCCGTCGTAGCCGTGCGCGCCCAGCGCGACGTCCACTTTCGTGTGCGTGGAAAACAGCGGGCCTTCCGTCGCCGCCTCGCCCAGCCGGTCTTCGCGTGGGTCGAAGGCGCTGACGCGGCAGCCGAGCGCGCGGAGGTTGCGCGAGTGGCGCTTGCCGGCAGAACCGGCTCCGAGCACGAGAATATGTGGTGAGTCCATCAGCGGAGAAGTTCGGTTTGCTGGTTGTAAGCGTCGGCGTCCAACACGCATTCCAACAGCGCCGGGCCGGGCTGGCGCGACCACGCTTCGAGCCAGCGGGTGAACTCGCCTTCGTTCGTGACACGACCGCTGGCGAGGCCCATCCGTTCCGCCACGGCGGGAAAGTTCCGCTCGGCCATCACGAGCGGCGCGCGCGTCCAGCCCTGCGACTCCGCGCGTCCGCGCACGCTGCCGAACCAGCCGTCGCGCATCACGAGCACCAGCAGCGGCCAACGCCTCTCGGCGGCAAGGCTTAGTTCGCTGAAGAACGCGCGCAGCCCGCCATCGCCAATCCACAGCACGACCGGCTGCCGGCCCGCCACCGCCGCCGCGCCCAGCGCGTAGCCGATGCCCAGCCCGAGGTAGCGCCCGTTCGGCGTGCCGAGGATTTGCCGCTCGTGCCGTGCACGCAGGCAATGCTCGCCCACCACCGTGAAGTTACCGGTGTCGAGCACATGGGTCGCGTCGGGCAGCACCGTCTGCGCGACCTGTAAGAGCCGCGCCGTGGCCCACGGCCAGCGGTCGAGAGCGCGCTGCAATTCGGCGTGCGCCTTTGCGACCAAGTCCGCGCCCCACTCGTGCTTCGCCAGTTCGGCCAGCACCTCGGCGATGGTTGCAGGGGAAAGAAAGCTGCGCGTGGGACCGGGTTGCAGCGGCGGAAAGACGGCGCGGCCCCGCACTTCGGCAGTCTCAACCCAGAGCGTGCGCGCGTGCGGTGCGGCTGGATTCAGTATCTCACCGGGCCGGACGCCGAGCATGAGCACGAGATCAGCCTGCGGAAGCAGGTTCTTCTCCGGCGTCGCAGGCTTGCCGTCGCCAGTGTAGATGCCGGCGGCGAACGTGCCGTCCTCCGCAAGCACGCCCTTCGCGGCGGGCGTGGTGAAGACGGGCACCCGCAGCGCGCCGAGCTGCCCCCGCCACGCCGCGCGCAACCCCAGCGAGCCGACCACGAGCGCGGGCCGTTGCGCCGCGCGGAGGGCGGCGATGATTTCCGCCGGGTCGTCCGCCGGCGTGGATGGCAACGGCGCGTTGGGCAGCGCGCCGCTTTCAACAAGGTCCACCTGCACCGGCCCCGGAAACTCGGTGCGAGCTTCCGTCAGGCACGACTCGAAAAAGCCAGGTGACGGCGAAAAGGCGCGGCAGCTCTTGAGGAACTCGCCCGCCAGCCGCGCGTGGTCGAGCCACTTGTGGCGGCGGGGGCCGGGCTTCGCCGTGTCATACGCCTCGGAGATGGAGAGCATCGGCAAGCCCTCGTAGGCATTGGCAAGCAGGCCGGGCGCGAGGTTGGCGAAGCCGGGGCCTTTGACGGTGACGGCCAGCGAAGGCGCTCCGGTTTGCCGGGCAACCGCTCCGGCCATGAGCGCGGCGGTGGTTTTGTGGCCGGTGGTGATGAACTGCGCGCCTTGCTTCGACAGCGCGTCCACGAGCGCGAGGCTCGGTCCGCCGCCCGGCACGCCAAAAGCGAACTTGCCGCCCTGCCGCGCGAACGCCTCGCTGAACGCGGTGAAGTTCATGCGGCGGCCTTGGCGAAATGCTCCCGAACGCGCGCGGCGGTGTGTCGCAGCACGCTGGCCAGCGCGTCCGGGCTGAAGCCGCCAATGTGCGGGGTGATGGTGACGTTGTCGTGCGTCTGGGCGTATTGCCAGAGGCGGCTGTCGCGGATGTCGGGCTCACCTTCAAGCACGTCCACGCCGAGAGCGGCAGGCTTGCCGGCGGCGAGGCCGGCGAGCAGTGCCGACTCATCCACGATGGCACCGCGTGAGGTGTTGATGAGCGCGGCGCCGTCCTTCATCAACGCGAGTTCCTTCGCGCCGAGCAGCCCGCGCGTGGCGCCGGAGAAATGCACATGGATGCTGACGAAGTCCGCGCTCGAAAGAAGTTCCGGCAGGCCGACCGCCCTCACCTCGACGGGAAACTCGCTCAAGAAGGGGTCATGCCCAATCACCGTCATGTCGAACGCGCGGGCATAGCGCGCCATCCAGCCCCCGATGCGCCCACAGCCAATGAGGCCGAGCGTGCGCCCGCGCAGCATCGTGCCGGGGAACAACTCGCGATCCCAGCCGCCTTGCTCGACGTGCCGCAGCGCGGCGCGCAACCGGCGCGCGCAAGCCAGCAGCAGCAGCCAGCTCAACTCCGCTGCGGGCGTGATGCCGCGCAGGAATTCGCGCTCCGTCTTGAGCGTGAGCAATGGAATTCCGCGCTCCGCCAGCGCTGCGGAATCAATGTGGTCGGCCCCGGTGGTCGCGGTGATGACGAGCCGAAGCCCCGGCGCAGCATCAAGCAACGCACGGTCCAGCCGCACCTTCATCGAGGCGTCGAACACCACGGCGGCATCGCGCATCTCCTTGAGCACCGTGTCGCGCTCGGCGCGGACGTGTTGCACGGAGAAGCCACCGCCCAATTCGTCCGCCACGGTCTGCCGACCAGCCTCAGGGCCTAGATAGAGAACTTTCACGCGAAGTGCGCGAAGCGTAGCGAATCGCTGCGAAGGCCAGCAACGGAAAAGCCCCGGCGGCGGGAAAGTGATTCGTCCGCCGGCCGACCGCCCACTAATCACTCAGCACTGATCGCTTCTTTCCACCCGCCGCGAGCGCCTCGATCTGGGCGGTGTGGAAATCCACGCGCTTGGTGTTCCGGCCTGTGAGCTTGTAGCCCGCCCGCACCAGATGATTGGCCAGCCGGCCAATTGCCGGGACGCGGTAGAGCGCGGTAAGGCGCGCGTAGTGTTCGTCCCGCGTCTGCGCGGCGGCCAGCAGGGCGGCGGATTCACCGGGTGCGTCGCCGGTGCCCGCATGCGCGTGCGCTTCGGCGAGCGAGACTTCGGCGGTCTTGCGGCCCAGCACGTCCAGTTCGCCAGACCAGTAATTGCCCGGGCGCAAGGCGTCGGAGGTGGACAGCATGGCGGGACGCCGTCGCGCCGCGACGATTTCAAAGCCGGCCTTGCGCAAGAGACTCGTGAGTGTGGCGAGAGTGAAATAGTAAGTGTGGACCAGCTTGAAGTAGCGCGGCGTGCCCTTGCGCAGCACGAGCGCATGCAGGTCCGGCGTCTGGAGATAAACGAACCCGCCGGTGCGCGTGATGCGGTTCGTCTCCACGAGAGCTGCGAGCGGGTCGGAAAAGTGCTCGATGATGGCGAGGCCGGTGACGAGGTCGAATCGGCCAGCGTCGTAGCCGTTCGCCAGGAAATCGCACTGCCGGACCTCGACTCCGAAGCGCTCGTTTGCCGCACGCGCCGCTGACTCGGACTGCTCAATGCCCAGCAGCCGGTTCGAGCGGTCGAAGTGCCGGAGCCATTCGCCGTAGCCGCAGCCGATGTCGAGGATGGACCAGTTTTTCACCGGCGGCAGGTGTGCGAGCAACCACGGCAGCAGGATGGTGCGCTGCCAGTCCTTCTCCTTCATGCGCGCCTCCGCACTGATGGGCTTGGCGTCCGCGTAATACTCCCGTTCGTAGAAGCGCTGCAACGCGGCGGGCGTGGGCTGCGGGTTCAGGAAGGTGAGACCGCACCGGCCACAGACGACCACGCGCAAGGGCAAGCCATGCAAGTGCCCGCGGTGCGTGACGCGGGTTTCGATGAGCAGGCGGTGCTGCTCCGGCCCGGCGTCGCAGTTGGCGCAACGAATGGGCTGGAACAACGGGTCGGCGGTGGTGGAATTCATGAAGGAGGAGTGAAGCGTTGGGCAATGGCGGCCTGCACCTCGGCCAGCGTGATGGCCGAGAGACATTCCACCACGCGGGACTTGTCGCATTGCGGCCCGCGCACGGCCAGACAATGGCAGTTGCCGACAACGGCGTGGTGTTGCGCGCCGTAAGGCCGCCAGCGCGCGAGTTGCGACGGGCCGAAGAGAACAATCGCCGGCGTGCCCACGGCGGCGGAGAGATGCATGGGCGCGGAATCCATCCCGAAGAAAAAACGCGCCTGCCGGAGGAAGGCCGCGAGTTCGCGGAGGTTCAAGTCACCCAGCCGCATCGGAGGCGGACGGCGGCAAAGCTGGAGAATCGCCTGCGCCCGGTTCAGTTCCTCAGCGGACGGCCCGCAGGTCATCATCGGTTGCCAGCCGCGTTCCGCGAGCCAGTCAATCAGCGCGGCGACTTTGACGTCGTTCCAGCACTTGAACAACCAGCGTGACGTGGGATGCACGACGACGAGCCGCTCCCGGCGAATGCCCTGCGCGCCGAGCCACGCCTGCGCGGCAGCCTCTTCGGCGGGCGTCTCGGGAAAGAAAAACTCCGGCTCGTAGTGCGGAAGCCCGGCCTGCACGAGAAAGTTCCGCTCGTGCTCGATGACGTGCCACGACTTGTCGGGCTTGGTGCCATGGCGGTTGAAGACATGCGGCTTCAGGCGCGAGCCGGCGGTGACTTGGATGGCCCAGCTTTCGCGCGCACGGCTCAGGAGCGCGTAGCCCATCGCGCGGTCGCTCCAGGTGAAATCCACAAAGAGGTCGTAGCCCGCCAGCGCGATGTCCTTCGCGACACGCAGCTCGTCACGCAGTGTCGTCAATCCGCGTCCCTTTCGCGGAGCTTCGATGACCCGGTGAATCCAGTCGAAGCCCTCCACCAGGCTGCGCGTGCCTGGCGTGACGAGCACGTCGAGCTGCGCCTGCGGGAACGTCCGGTGCAGCGCCCAGAACGCCGGCTGGCTCAGCATGATGTCGCCGAGGTGCGTGTTCTTGACGGCGAGGATACGGCGCGGCGCGTTCATGCGGGCTTGAGTCGCGCGCACAAGGGCGCGAGTTCCGGCAGCGCGAGGAGCTGCGTGAGCTGGGCGCGGAAGGCGGCCACGGGGAAGGTCCAGTTGCCGCGCGATTCCCCGGCCTCGCCGTTGTAAAGCGTCACCGCCTGGTTGCCGCAGATGAGCGCGAGCTGCGTGCCGTGGCTGCTGGCGTAAATCTCATTCTCCGGTGTGCCCGGTGCAAGCGTGACCAGCAGGTTGCCCTCGGCGAAAAGCACGTTGCAGATGCCCTGCCCGATGGGGCCGAGGATGACCGGCGCGCGGCGGAAAGCGACGATTTGGTCCTCCAGCGTCTTGTCCTTGAACTCGAACACGTCCAACTCGCCCAGCAGCTCGCGCGCGGCGGCGATGAGTTCATCCTCATTCTCAACGCGCTTGTCCGGCGCGTCGCGGCGGGTGACAAAGATGGGCCGGGCCGGGCCGGGGGGCTGTCGGCGCTCGACCTCCGCCGCGCGGTCGCGGATGAAACGGTAATGGTCCGGCGGGCTGAGGGCGTTGGAGCCGTAAGCCAGCGGCACGTGCAGCAGGCGCTCCGCGCGCAGCGTGCCTTGCGAGCCTTCCACGACGCGCGACTCGTCCTCGCCGATGAGCCGCAGAAAATTCTTCTGCCAGCGTGCGTGCCCTGGTGCAACGAGGATGCGGTAGTCACCGAGTTGTTCCAGCACTGGCCGCGCGTTGAGCAGGCGAGAGAGATGTTGGAGCAGGAAGTGGCCTTTGTTCTCGTGGTTGCGGCCCGTCAGGTGGAACAGCGTCCCGCTCTCTCGCCGCGCCAGCCACGGCACCGGGCGGCGGATGCGCATAATCCCCAGCCGCTCCTGGTGCGGGTGAATGCAGGGCGTGTAGAACGAACCGTCGGAGAAGAACACCTGCCCCTGGTCGCCGGTCACCAACACATCGAGCAACTCATCCATCCGCGCCTCCGGCCAAGTGTAATCCAGCGGAGTGCGCTCGCGGCCATAGAAGGCGGACTCCAGCGCGTTCGGCAGCCGGAACGAGCCGGGCGTCTGCACCATCCACTCGCGTCCCCGCTGCGCGTCGGGGGCGCGCTCAACGGCGCGCGGGCGTCCGGCGAACGCGCGCGCCAGCCCATCGTGGCAATCGTGGACGATGCGCGTGGGCGAGTTCATGCGGTGGTGGCGGGGCGACGCGACTCGCCGCCGAGCAGATGCAGCGTGTCGAGCTCACGACGCTCGACGATGCGATGGTAGAGTTCGGCCAGCGTCCGCGCGCAATCGAGCACCGACGGCACGGAGGGTGAACGCGTCTGCTGAAACTCAACGATGGCGCGGCGGAACGCGGGGTCACGGCGGACGGCGAGCGCCTTCGCCACGTAGTCATCCGGCTGGCCGAGGTTGAACAACCCGGGATGCTCCGCGCCCAGGACGGCGACGTTACCCTCGATGCGGCTGGCCAGCACCGGCAGACCGCACGCGAGCGCCTGCAAAATGGCCAGCGGCTGGCCTTCCCACATCGAGCACAGCACGAACACATCCATCGCCTGCACCCACGGGTGGACTGGGCGCTGGTTGCCGAGGAAACGGAACGTGCCGGCGATGCCCAGCCGCGCGGCGGTTTGATCCAGCTCGCCGCGCAGCACGCCCTCGCCGCAGAGCAGAAAGTTTGCGTCCAGCCCTTGCGCCCGCGCTGCGCCCCACATGGCGAGATTCGCTGCGTGGTTCTTCGGGGCGGTCAAAGAGGCCAACGTGCCGAAGGTAAACTTGTCCGGGTCAAGGCCGAGCGAACGCCGGAGCACGCCTCGGGCGTCGGGCGGGCGGAAGCGCGCGGTGTCCACGGCATTCGGCAGAACGAGGACTCGGCCCGCGCCCGCGCTCAGTTCGCGGACCACGTCATCGCGCGTCTGCTCCGAGAGCGTGATTTGCGCGGGGGCCAGCCGCGTGAGCCACTTCATCAGGAGCTGGCGGTGCCAGCGCATTCCGCGAAACGTTTTTTGATGATGGATGACCGCCGGCAAGCCCGCGCGCGCCGCCGCCAGCACGCCATAGACGTGCGCGTTGTAAACCTGGGTGTGGACGGCGGCGAAGCCCTGTTCCCGAAGCCAGCGCGCGAGGCGGAAGATGCCGGGGACATTGAGGCGCTTCGTCGGTGCGACGGGCAGCAGATGAACCGGCCCGCCCGCGCGCTGAAGTTCGACACCCACGACGCCGAGTTCGCGCAGGCACACCGGCTCGATGGCGAAGCCGGGCGGCATCGCTGACATTAGCCCGACGGTCAAATCCTCCGCGCCCCCGACGGGCATGCTGAGGTAGAGATGGGCGATTTTGACAGTGCGTGACACAAAGTGGTCCGGCGCAAGCGACGGGAAAGCAGAGGCCAGCCGGGGCCGTCTCGTCAACACTCCGCTTCGCGCCAAATGCGTTGTCTCGCCGCGCCGGGCTTCGCATGATGCACGCCGTCTTCTTCATGGCAAACGTCGGCAACAGACCGTGGCGCATCGTCCACTCGGAAGCCTCCCTGGGCTGGGGCGGACAGGAGCGCCGCGTCATGGCCGAGTTGCTTGGCTTCCGCGCGCGCGGTCACGCGGTGGGCGTGCTGGCCCCGGAGCGGGCAACGATCTTCGCCGAGTCGGTGAGGCACGACTTGCCGCGCGCGACGCTCGCGGAGAACCGGTGGGCCTTTCCCTTTGCAGTGGCGCGGGCGTCGCGGTGGTTGCGGGCGTTCCGCGCGGATGTGGTCAACACACACAGCTCGCGGGATGGGTGGACCGTCGGGCTGGCTGCGCGCCTGGCGCGCGTGCCGTTGATCATCCGCTCGCGCCACTTCGATGTGCCGGTGGCGAACCCGTGGTTAAGCCGGCACGTCTACGCGACGCTGGCCGATCATCTTATCACCACCAGCCCCAAGGTCGCGGCGGACTTCCGTGCGCTTTTCCATCTGCCCGAGGACCGCGTAACCGCCATTTCGACCGGCGTGGACATCGCGATGTTTTCACCAGTTGGACCGAAAGCCGCGTTTGAATTCCCGGCAGACGCCACCGGGCCGCTGGTCGGCATCATCGGCGTGATCCGTTACGCGAAGGGCCATGCAGTGCTCTTCGAGGCGATGAAACTATTGGGCGAGCAGGGCTTGCCCGTGCGCTGCGTGGTGGTCGGCGACAGCGCGAACCGCGGGGGGTTGGAGCGGCGCGTGGTTGAGTTGGGCTTGTCCAAGCGCGTCCTCTTCGTCGGCCAGCGCGACGACGTGCCGGCCATCCTGCGCGCGCTCGATGCGCTGGCGATCCCCTCGCTGCACGAAGCCATTCCGCAGGTGGGCTTGCAGGCGCTCGCGACGAAGACGCCGGTGGTCGCCAGCAAGGTGGGCGGCATTCCGTCCATCATCCGCCCCGGCGAAACGGGACGGTTGTGCGCGCCGAAAGACGCCGCCAGTTTGGCATCCGCACTGCGCGAAGCCTTGACCGACAAAGCCACCACCCAAGCCATGTGCGAACGCGGTCGCGTGCTCGTGGAACGCGAGCACACCGTCGAGGTCATGCTGGACCGGCTTGAGGATGTTTACCGCAGCCACCTTTCTTGAACGAAATGCCACTGTTGCGCGGGACGTTCTTCACAAACACCGCGTCCGCGTAAGCAAGCTCCCCCCGTGGCGGCAACCTGCGCTCGCTCGCGAACTCGACGAACCGGAAATCGCGGGCGCGCATGAAGTCGATCATCGCCGGAAAGTCCGCCTGCCCCTCGTAGAATTGGTCGAACAGCACCTCCGTGAACACGACGCTCGTGTCCTTGAGCGTCTCCTCCGCGCCCCGGAGCTCGTTCAGCTCATGGCCCTGCACGGCCATCTTTAGGAAGTGCGGCCCGGCTCCGAACTGCTCCCGCAGCCCGTCCAGCGTCTGCACCGGCACGGTGATGCGCTACTCATTCCGCGTCTCGAGGCACAGCTCCTTGTGCCGCTCGGTCATGGTCAACAGGCTGCTTGAGTCGGGATACTCGTTCTCGTTCTCGCCATCTCACCCGCCCGCTCACCAAGCGCGACGGGATGAATCTGAATCTGCGGAAATCGCTCGGAGACCTTTCGCAAGGCAGGCTGGCAAACCGCCAGCGGCTCAAACGCGTGGACTGTGACGCCCGGAAAACACTGCGCTGCCGCGCGTGAGAACTGCCCGGAGTTGACCCCCACATCCAGCACGGTGCGCACCGCGCCCCATGCCTTCACCCACCCAAAGAAGCGGTAGAGCGGATAAGGGACGCGCAAGCGCCGCGACTCGGCGTAACCCGGCGCGTCCAGCCGGTCCGCCAGCTTGCGAAGTTCTTTTGCCAAGCTCATGTGTGCGGCAGCGAACCAAAGCGCCCCACCCGAGTCACGCCC
>JACRKB010000189.1 GCA_016235545.1 Verrucomicrobiota bacterium
ATTTGGTGGACCGCATCTTCACCCGCATCGGAGCGAGCGACGACCTCGCGCGCGGGCAGAGCACCTTCATGGTCGAGATGAGCGAGACGGCGAACATCCTCAACAACGCCACCGCCCGCAGCCTCATCATCCTCGACGAGATTGGGCGCGGCACGAGCACCTTCGATGGCCTCTCGCTGGCGTGGAGCATCGTCGAGCACCTGCACAACCAGGTCGGCGCAAAAACTCTCTTCGCCACGCACTACCACGAGCTGACCGAACTCGCCGCCCGGATGCCGCGCCTGCGCAACTACAACGTCGCCGTCCGCGAGTGGCACGACCAGATCATCTTCCTCCGCAAAATCGTCGAGGGCGGCACTGACAAGAGCTACGGCATCCAAGTCGCGCGCCTCGCCGGCGTGCCGAAGGAAGTCTTGGAGCGAGCCAAAGTCATTCTCCGCAACCTTGAGGACAGCGAACTCACGCCCGAAGGCACCGTCCGCCAGACCAGCCGTAGCCAGCAGGACCGCGACAAGCTCAAGCAGCTTGAGGCGAATCCGCAGTTGGATTTGTTCGGATGACTGGGAAGACGATTTAGCCGGAACGATTCCTTTAAGACCACAAAGGCACAAAGGACATGAAGGCCAGACAGGAAAACCTGGTGCTTGGCGAAAGCGGGGGAGGCGCACCAAACGGTGCGGCTGGATTAGTTGAACGGCCCCGCTTCTGCGGCTCTCCTTTGTGCTCTTCGTGCCTTTGTGGTTCAAGCCAACTGCATGGATTCGATTTAGCCGCGAAAGGGCGCAAGGAACACAAAGGAGCCGAGTCGGGGATGGCCGTTCCACCCTGATCAATCTGCATTCCCCCAAAAGGCCGGGGCGCATCTCAGTTTCTTGCGACTCAGAGGCTTTCCCCCCTCCTGGTCATCATCCTGATCCTAATCCTGCTCCTTCCGGTCGGGTTTCGGCGAGCGGAGGAGGATTAGGATTACGAGCACGAGGAGCGGCCCAACTGCCTCCTCTGCGACATTTGACCTGCAAGAAACTGAAATGCGCCCGTCAGGCCCACACGCATGCCGGCACGCTTGACAGGGAGCGGCTCGGGGTGGATGAATCTGGCGCACCTATGAAACCAGCCCGCTCCAATCCGCTCGGACGACCCTCATTGTCTGCGCACGGCTTCACCCTCATAGAGCTTCTCGTCGTCATCGCGATCATCGCCATTCTGGCAGGGATGCTCCTGCCCGCGCTGTCCAAGGCGAAGGAGAAGGCCATGGGCACCCAGTGTCTGGCCAACGGCAAGCAGCTTCAGCTCGCGTGGGCGCTTTACCACGACGACAACGACGGACGGATTGTCCGGAACCTCGGGGGCACGAGCATCAACAACACCAACCAATCTTGGTGCACGGGGTGGGTGCGCCCTGGAAACGCGGCCTATGTGGCCGGCTACGAGACCAACACGGACCTTTTCATGCACGGCCTCCTCGGCCGTTACGCGGTGAACGCCAAGCTCTTCAAGTGCCCGTCGGACAAGTTCATTTTCCCCGGCCTGACCCAATCCTACGCTCGCAGCGTGTCGATGAATAACTGGATGAACGCCGGCAAGCGCCCGACGGCCACCACGCCCTTCCGCCTTTACTCCCGGATCACTGACATCAGCAAACCGACGGACATGCACGTATTCGTCCACGAGGACGTGAACGCGATCGACGACGGCTATTTCGCGATTGATATGTCGAACACGATCAATTGGAGCAACTGCAACACACCGGCCGCCCTGCACAATGGGGCGACCACGTTTGGCTTTTCCGACGGACACGCTGAATTGCACAAATGGGCCAAGCTCATTCGTTCGACGACCGGTGTTGTTGGCGTCACCCGCCCCAACGCCCCCGGCTCCGGGACGGACCCGGATGGAGTTTGGATGAAAGCCGGAGCCAGCGAACCTGAATAGCCCGGAAAGAAACCCCTCAAACCCTCGATGAATCTTAGACCTCGGATTACGAACCTCGCACCAGTGAGCCGCCCGCCTGGCTTCACCCTCATCGAACTCCTCGTCGTCATCGCGATCATCGCCATATTGGCGGGGATGTTGTTGCCCGCATTGAGCAAGGCAAAAGCGAAGGCCAAGGGCACGCAGTGCCTGAACAACAACCGCCAGGTGTGTGTCGCGCAGAAGCTGTATATCGACGACCACGACGCCGCGTTCGTGTTCCTCTGGCGCAATCCTCGCAATCCCGCCGAATCGGGCGAGCCGACGCTCGCAGAAAGCCTTGTGCCGAACCTGACTGTAATCTGGTGGCCCGACAAGCTCTCCCGTTACATCCCCGGCAACTCCAAATCATTCAATTGCTCCGCCCTCACGCGGCCCGCCATACAAGCGGCAGGCGGGTCGGCAAGCATCACTAATTTCCTCGGTGTCGCCATGAGCCATGTTGAATTTGGCATCACCACGACAGCCCCTGCCACGGCGAAGATTCGCGAAGTTCAGGTCGCAAAGCCTTCCGCCTCGATCTTCATTTCGGACTCCGCCCAAATTAGCAACCCAACTGAGACGAATCCCGACCTGTGGAAAGAGATCGAGGGACGGGCCTCCGTCTATCTGCGCCCCCCAACGGACAGTTCATTCCTCGCCGTCGAACCGACGCGCTTGGTGGCACGCCATAACCAGCGGGCACCCTGCGGCTTTGTGGACGGCCATGTGGAGACCCTCAGGCCCAGCGAAACTGGAATGCAATTCCCCAATGGCGATCCGCGTGCGCTCTGGGACAAGCAGTAGCCGGAACAAGATTTCCGTCCTGTCAGGTCATGCTTGCTGCCATGAGTTCACGCCTCGTCCTCCAGTTCACGGCCATCCTCTTCGCACTGAGCCTACAGCTTGGTTGCAAACGCAAGAAGACGGCGGAAACACCGGCACTCCCCGCACCTCCAGCCTCCATCGCGACCACTCCTGAGGAGGCCGTTGCGGAGATCAATCGTGCGTTGCAGACTTGGATCTTCCAGCGCAACCAACCTCCAAAGGAGTTGAGCGAACTGGTGACAGCCGGATACCTGCAACGCCTCCCCACACTGCCACCGGGAAAGAAGTTCGCATTCGACCCGCTCAAGATGCAGGTGCATTTGGTCGCGGAGTGAGGCGGATGCGGTTTGATATAGCTGGAGCGGTTCATTGGCCGCGGTTGGAACACAGATGGGGACGAGGAAGACTCAACCTTGCAAGGAATCGTTCCGGCTAAGGAATCGTTGGCTTAACGCAAAGACGCAAAGACGCAAGGCCGCGAAGAAAACCGACTGGGCTGGTTTCGTTCCCGCCCTTACCGCGCTGGTGAATGCGTTTCAGCGTGGCAAGCCAGTTTAATTCCTTCCTCACTCAGTCTATGCGCCCTTGCGTCAACTGCGATTTTTGGTTTCAACCCGAACTCCGAATCGGAATGGCCGCGAGAGGGAGCGCCGCGCTGGAAGGTCACCAAAAGACAAAAACTCGGCACGGAGGGTGTAGCGACGTTCTGGTGGGGGGCGTAGGATGGAACCGTCATCAACCACAAACTCCAGCGTCAATCCATTTCAAGCCTGCCATGAAACTCGGACGTCTCCCCGCCCTCGCCGGTCGCGCCTTCACGCTCATCGAACTGCTCGTCGTCATCGCCATCATCGCCATTCTGGCGGGCATGCTGTTGCCGGCCTTGAGCAAGGCCAAGGCGAAGGCAAAGACGACGCATTGTTTGAACAACAACAGACAACTGGGAATGGCGACGATGCTATACAAGGATGAGTTTGATGACCGGTATTGCTTCGGCACATTCCGGGTCAACAATCCGGCGACGCTGGTGAACCCGGGCGGCTGGGTGACGATGCTCATCACCTACATGGGGGGCAGCACCAGCAGCCCGCCGAAGGCGTTTGTTTGCACTTCCGCCATGACCGATGCCTTGGGGGCTTTCCCTTTCAAAATGCATTACCGGGCCAACCGGCACATCTTCCGCGATACGACCTTCGCGCCGGCTCCCACTCCGGTGCGCGGCGCGTTCATCCAGAATCCGTCGCTGATCAACATCCACACGGAGAAGGATGCCAACAATGGCGGCTTCAGCGACGATGTGGGGGCCTTCGACGGCTACCGCACGAGTTGGAACTTTCCTCCTGATGGGCGCACCAGCTTGAAGCGGCACAAGGGGGGGATGGTCGGCACGGTGGCGGATGGGCATGCGGAGTGGTTCAGGATGCCGCCGTTTAGCAGCGGGGCCACTCCTCCCGCCAACCTGGAGGAGCTGGGAGACATTGCGGGCCTCGACCAGAGCGGTGCCAGCTGGCCCAAGAGCGGGCGGGAGAAGTTCTTCCTGCGGTTCCAGAATGCCAATGGAGGATTCTGAACGCATCAACCCCAAGCCTGCCATGAAACTCAACCGTCACGCCGCCCTTGCGCGTCGAGCCTTCACGCTCATCGAACTGCTCGTGGTCATCGCCATCATCGCGATTCTTGCTGGCATGCTGCTGCCGGCCTTGAGCAAGGCCAAGGCGAAGGCGAAGCAGACGCAGTGCTTGAACAACAGCCGGCAACTGGGGATGGCGACGATGCTTTACAAGGATGACTTCGATGACCGGTATTGCTTCGGGACCTCGAGGGTCCAATTTGCGCCGATGATGCTAAGCCCGAGCGGCTGGCTGGTGATGCTCATGCCCTACATGGGCGGCAGCACCAGCAGCCCGCCCAAAGCTTTCGTCTGCCCCGCCGTGATGAATGACGCTTTGGCGACGAATAATTACGCGTTCAAGATGGATTACTGCGCCAACCGGCACGTATTTCGTGACCTGACTTTCGTGCCGGCTCCCAGTCCGGTGCGCGGTGCGTTCATCCAGAATCCGTCGCTGATAAACATCCACACGGAGAAGGACGCCGACCAAAGCGGCTTCAGCGACGACGTGGGAGCCTTTGACATTTATCGCACCACTTGGAACAGGGCTTCTAGTAATGGCCGCCCCGGCCGGCGGCGGCACAGCGGGGGCATGGTCGGCACCGCTGCGGACGGGCACGCGGAGTGGTTCAGGATGCCGCCTTTCAGCAGCGGGGCCACGCCTCCCGCCAACTTGGAGGAGCTGGGAGACATCGCGGGCACTGACCAGAGCGGTGCCAGCTGGCCCAAGAGCGGGAGGGAGAAGTTTTTCCTACGGTTCCAAAATGCCAATGGAGGATTCTGAACGCATCAACCCCAAGCCTGGCATGAAACTCAACCGTCACTCCGCCCCTGCCCGGCGTGCCTTCACCCTCATCGAACTGCTCGTGGTCATCGCCATCATCGCGATCCTTGCGGGTATGCTGCTGCCGGCCTTGGGAAAGGCGAAAGCGAAGGCGAAGCAGACGCAGTGCTTGAACAACAACCGGCAACTGGGGATGGCGACGATGCTTTACAAGGATGACTTCGATGACCGGTATTGCTTCGGCAACCAAGTCACCACTCCGGCGAACCTGATGAGCCCGCTGGGCTGGGTGGCGCAACTCATCACCTACATGGGCGGCAAGACCAACAGCCCGCCCAAGTCACTTGTCTGCTCCGCCGAACCCGATGTCTCCGCCGGGGCGTTTGCGTTCGTCGTGCATTATCGCGCCAACCGGCACCTCTTTCGCGACGGGGGCTTCACCGTTCCCGTCCCGATTCGCGGCACAGCTATCCAGCGACCGTCGGAGATAAACATCCATTCGGAGAAACACGCCACCAACATCAACTTCAGCGCGAACAACGCCGCCTACACCGGCTTCCGCACCAGTTGGAATAACCTCCCTGTCCCGCTGCTTGGTATGAGGCGGCACAATGAGGGCATGACCGCCACCGCTGCGGATGGGCGTGCGCTGTGGGTCAAGATGCCTCCCTACCTCGGCAACAACATTGCCCCGACGGGCCTGGAGGAGCTAGGTGACATCGCGGGCGACGACCAGCAGGGTGCCAACTGGCCCAAGACCGGGCGGGAGAAGGTTTTCATCCGCAACAATAATGCCAATGGAGGATTCTGAAAGCATCAACCCCGAGCTTCGCATGAAACTCAACCGTCACTCCGCCCTTGCCCGTCAGGGCTTCACCCTCATCGAACTGCTCGTGGTCATCGCCATCATCGCGATCCTGGCCGGGATGCTCCTGCCGGCGCTGGCCAAGGCCAAGGCCAAGGGGCAGGGCATCGCGTGCCTCAACAACAGCCGACAGATCATGCTCGCGTGGCAGCTTTATTCCGGCGACCACGACGACCGGATGGCGTGGTGCGCGAACAGCATCAACGCGGGCAAGCAGGCCAACGCAGCGAGCTGGGTGACCGGCTTCCTGGGCAAGCCGGGCACGGCTCCCACGGACAACACAAACACCGACATGCTCATCGGCCAGAGCTATGTGCAATTTGGCTCCATCGGCCAATACACGAAGGCGGCGCAGGTCTATAAATGCCCTGCCGACAAGAGCACGTTCAACAACGCCCCGCGCACGCGGAGCATTTCGATGAACGGCTTCATGAACCCGAACCCGACAAGCAGTCCCAGCGCCGGCCTGACCACGGGCGTGTATGCCACGCTCGCCAAGTTCAAGCGTCTCGGCGACCTCGTGTCCCTCTCGCCCGCGAACGCGATGGTGTTCTGGGATGAGAACGAGGACAGCATGAACGACGGATTTTTCCTCGTCGTGGGGAATGGCGCAAATCCCAAGGACCCCACCCAATACCGGATTGTGGACTGGCCAGCCGCCTATCACAACGGCGCGGCAGGCATCGCCTTCGCGGACGGCCACTCGGAGATTCACAAATGGGAGGATGCGCGCACCATGCCGAAAATCGGGCAGTTGCCGGCGGGCACTGTGGCACAGCCCAACAACAACGACATCGGCTGGATGCAGGCGCACGCGACAGCGGGGCCTTGACCTGCCAGCCGCAACTCAAGAATTTACATGAACATGAAACACCTGACACCCCTGCTCACCTTCGCCATCGCCAGTGCCTTTTCAGTGGCGGCGGCGGAAGCGGAATTCAAGCCCCTCTTCAACGGCAAGGACCTCGCCGGCTGGGAAGGGTTGCCCGGATACTTCTCCGTGAAGGACGGGGTGATTCACGCCGAGACGACAGCCGCGAACGCGCTCAAGAAAAACACGTTCCTCATCTATACCAACGCCGAGTTCGGTGACTTCGAGCTTCGATTCGACTACAAGTGCGTGGGAGGCAACTCTGGGATGCAATACCGCAGCGAGCGGCTGCCGGACTTCGTGATGAAAGGCTACCAGTCCGACTTCGAGAACCAGAACCGTTTCACCGGGATGTTCTTCGAGGAGAACGGCCGCATGTTCATGGCCTACCCCGGCGAATACGTGACGGTGAAGCCGCTCGGCCAGCTCACTCCCGAAGAAGCAGGAAAGAAAAACAAACCCAAGGCCCGGCTGGACAAGGTGAAGTTCGCCACGACGGACGAGGCCTTCAGCCACATCAAGGACGCGACCGCGTGGCACGCCATGACCATCATCGCCCGTGGCAACACCTTCGTTCACATCCTCGACGGCCGCGTGATGAGCGTGGCAGTGGATGAGGACGCGGCGAACTTCCGCAAGTCCGGCCTGCTCGGCCTGCAGGTCCACCAAGGCCCGCCGATGACCATCGACTTGAAGAACGTGCGCATCCGGGAGCTGAAGTGAGGCGCGAGAGCAGCCCCAATCTTTGGGTTTTCTGCTGCGGATTCATGGTCCCAATGCGCGGGTTTTCGGCCTGTGGCGGCTACCCATGAATCTCTGCGGCATGAAGGCAGCGCTCCAACGGCAGCTTCCCGTGTTGGCTGATTGTTGTCTTTTGCCCGCTGTGGCAAAGAGATGGAGGGAAAGTGTTTCCAGATTCTGGTTCCGCCCGAAGCGACGGTTGTGTTCGGATGAGGAAATGAAGGCTGTGGCTCCTGTGTGAGGTGACAGAATGATGGCCGTGGAACGCAGCTTTGGCACGCGTTAGCAATCGAGCTCATCTCGCTGGCGAAAATGTTTCATGTTGTGTTTCCAAGTTGTGGCGCGCTTTGGCATTGGCATCGCTTCGAGCGTTGCCATGTTGTCTCAGCCACTTGAATCCGCCCTGTCAAAGCACAAACTGAAAACCTTGCTCCCGCGCCTCCTGGCAATGCTGGCCTTGGGGTTGTCGCTCACCGGTTGCGGCACCGTGGAAGAAGGTCGCAGCCTGCAACAACCAAGGCATCTCGGTCATGGGCACTGACGAGAGGGTGTTGAGTTTTGAGCGGAACGGGCTGCGAGAAACAAAGCGCCGGAGGCGGGCGTGAAGGTAGTCGGTGGGTGCGCCTCTCCCTTCTGGCTTCTGGCTTCTGATATCATTTCGGAATGAGATTCGGTGGAATGGCAAGGCACCGCGACGTGCGCTGGCTCCCTCTCCCTTCCTCGGAGGAGGGGAGAGGGTTGGGGTGAAGGGTTGCGTGGGTAGGCATGGGACGCCCCACCCCTCATCCGGCCTGCGGCCACCTTCTCCCCTCCTCCGAGGAAGGGAGAAGGCGCGCGTCGTGGCGTCCTGTTTGCATTCCACCGACTGGCATTGGGAATTGGTATGACTCCATTCCTTTGCGCTCTTTGCGCCCTTTCGCGGCCATTCCATTTCAGAGTTCCGGCTCAACACGGCGGAAAAGCCTGCACTCCATCCTCCTTGAAGCTTGGTCCTGTCCACTGCGCTACACCGTCTCGCCGGGGACATAAGCTGGCATCAGCCGGATGGAGATCGCGGGCAGCGTGCCGGTTTCGGCCAGTTGCCGGGCCGCCAGGGAGATACGGCGTGCGAACCGGGCGGGATCGACGGCGTAGCGCGCGATGGACGGGCTGGTGGCCTGCAGATAGGTGTCGTCGTCGCGCGAGATGACTGCCACATCCTGCGGGATGCGCCGGCCCCAGCGCATCAGGTGCATCATCACCGTTAGCACATGGGTCGGGCGCGCGACAACGTAGGCGGTGGGCGGGCCGGATTCCCGCAAGGCGTCGTCGAGCAGCGAGCAGAGGTGCTCGGCGGTGCCATCGTGCCGCAGCACTCGCAGTTGCGTGTCGCGTCCGGTGCCTAGCGATTCACGCAACCCCTCCTCGCTGGCGACATCGCCGGCGGCATTTCTCTGCGGCAGCACCAGTGCGATCCGCTGATGCCCTTTGCGCAACAGAAGGCCGCCCGCGTGCCGGCAGACGGCGCGATGGTCAGCATCAACAGAGGGCAGGGCGATGCCCGGGCAGGAGGACCCCAGGACCAGGCAGGGCAGCCGTTGGCGAAAGAACCATTTCTGCGTTGGCTCCGCAGAACCGACCAGCAGCCAGACTGCGGCGGAGCGGGCGTGAACGAGCTGCCGCAACGCGCGCGCGGGATGGGCTGAGAAGCAGCGGGGGATGACGTGCAGCTCCATCGAGCATCCCGCGTTGGCCAGCTTTTCCCGCAGCACGTCCACGAGCACGAGCGCCTTCTGGGACATCGCCTGCAAGGGCGAGGGGGAAAGCACTGCCACCATGCCTTTCGGGGCGGCGGGTCTGGCAGCGGCCCGCTTGCGTTTGATGCGGCGGGATTGACGGTGCGTGACATCGAGCCAGCCCGTGCGCTGCATCTCCTCCAACGCGGTGCGCAAGGTTCGGCGGCTGACCTGGAGGCGCTCACACAGCTCGCGCTCGCCAGGCAGACGCTTCTGCCAGTGGCCTGCGAGAATGCCCTCGCACAGGGTGTGCATTGTCTGGGTGACGAGCGAGAGGCGCTTGGGCAGTGCAGGGGAGTGGGCGGTTTTGGCTGTCATCTGGTCCCGTAAAGTGACCAGAAGCTTAAGGTTGTCCCCGGCAACCGACAAGGCAAAGGTAGCTGCATGGGCAGTAGAATGAATCGCTTCAGCCAGGCAACCAACTGATTCTCGTATGAAAGCCAAGTTCTCCTCCGCGTTCACCCTCATCGAACTCCTCGTCGTCATCGCGATCATCGCGATCCTGGCTGGAATGCTCCTGCCCGCCTTGTCCAAGGCCAAGGACAAGTCCATCGGCATCAAGTGCGTGAGCAACAAGAAGCAGATCACGCTGGCGATGCTGCTCTACGCGGGCGACAACGACGACCAGCTTCCGCATTTCGCTTACAATTTCCCTGCGCCCTTCACCAATTGGTGGTGGATGGCGATCAGCCGTTACGTCGGCGTTTCCAACGTGACCACCACGACCACCGCCGCCGGTGCATTCGGCGGGCGAGATTTGGAATGCCCCAGGGTCAGACATGCCGCGAATGCCCCGACCTACAGCATCAACTACGGTGTGGTGTTTCGCTATCTGGCACCTTCCCTTGGAGCACTCGGTTCCGGTTCCAAGCGGCTGGCGGTGCTTCCGCCTGCTACTTATCTGTTGTTGGACGCCACCAACATCGTTTACTCGCCCGCCAACTGGGCATTCAACACGGACTACGACGGCGACGGTCTCGTGGACGGGCACAGCGCCCTGAGCAACCCCTACTACAACGGCTTGTCCGCACCTCATGGCATGTCAGGTGCCACGCAACGGGGTCAGGCTGACAAGGCCTCGATGGGCTTCGTGGATGGCTCCGCCCGGTTGGTTTCGCGCATTGAATTCGTCCGGGGCACCAACATGTGGGGCGGACTGTAGGTCCAGCCTCTGCGCCTCTGGAGAACGACTCTCGCATGTCAACCCGACTCCTTGTCCTCGCCCTGGCTTGCGCCGTGATTTGCGGTTGTCGGCGAAAAGCGCAGCCTGCGGAGACCGCTGCCCCTCCTGCACCCGTCGCCATGCCGCGCAATGAGCCGGGAGCCACCGTGAGCCTTGAACAGTTGAACCAAGCCCTCAAGATGCACTACGAGGTTAGCCCAATCGTGCCCGACGATTTGACCGTCCTGGTTCGCGCCAAGATCATCCCCTCTGTCCCCCCGCCGCCGCCCGGCAAGAAATACTTTGTGGACAAGCAAAAGGTGGAAGTGCGGCTGGTGAACCAGTAGGCGGCAATTTGTTATGATGTCATTTCGGAAAGAGATTCGGCGGAATGGCAAGGAACCGCGACGTGCGCTGGCTCCCTCTCCCTCCCTCGGAGGAGGGGAGAGGGGTTGCGTGGGTAGGCATGGGACGCCCCACCCCTCATCCGGCCTGCGGCCACCTTCTCCCCTCCTCCGAGGAAGGGAGAAGGTGCGCGTCGTGGCATCCTGTTTGCATTCCACCGACTGGCATTGAGAATAGGCATGAGTTGTCAGGGAATCTTGTGAAGCCAGACCTTGTTGCGGACTGCCAGTGCGTGATTGGCGAGGGGCCGCTGTGGCACCCGACCGAGAAGCGTGTTTATTGGACCGACATCCCTGCGGGAAAAATGTTCCGCTACGATCCAGCCACTGGCCAGCATGAGCAGTTCTACGAGGGCGAGGTGGTGGGCGGATTCACCATTCAGGCTGACGGGGGCCTGCTCTTGTTCATGGCGCGCGGCGCGGTGAAAGTCTGGCGCGATGGCAAACTCACGACGGTAATCGCAGAAATCCCCGGCGAACTCGGCTCGCGGTTCAATGACGTGATTGCCGACCCGGCAGGCCGGGTGTTCTGCGGCACGATGTCCTGCGAGGAGCACGCCGGCTCGCTCTACCGGCTCGACACCGACGGGCGGCTCACCAAGGTGCTAGGCGGCATCGCCTGCTCCAACGGCATGGGCTTCACGCCCGACCGCCGGCACCTTTATTACACCGACTCTTTGAAGCGTGAGATCTACCGTTTCGACTACGATGCGGCGACCGGCTCCATCGCCAACCAGCAGTTGTTTGAGCGCACGCCCCAGGGCGAGGGCTTGCCTGACGGGCTGACCGTGGACGCCGAGGGCTGCGTGTGGTCGGCGCGTTGGGACGGCAGCATGCTCGTGCGGTTCGCGCCCGATGGAAGCGAGGAGCGGCGCATCACTTTTCCGGCGAGGAAGGTCTCCAGCGCCAGTTTCGGCGGAGACGATCTCTCCGACCTGTATGTGACGACCGCTGGCGGCGACCAGCGGGCGACGGAAGGCGCGGGCGCGGGCGCGCTGTTTCGAGTGCGGTCCGGCATCCGGGGGCTGCCTGAATTTTGTTCGCGCGTCGGCCTGTGAAATCTTGTCCCTCACGTGGCCAATCGCCTACGCTGGGCCGTGCGCCCCACTAGCTGAAGGTTTTGCCATGCTCAGCAATGTCGCTCCTGAAGCATCTGCGCGCTTGAACTTGTTCTCAAAATGACTGACCGCTACGCCAATTCCCGACGCCTCTTCGAGCGCGCTACCCGCAGCATCGCCGCCGGCGTGAACAGCGGCATCCGCAAGATGGAGCAGCCGGTGCCGCTCTACTTCCAGCGCGGCACCGGCTCCCGTGTGTGGGATGTGGACGGCAACGAATACATTGATTTCCAGATCGGCCAGGGCGCGCTGCTTTACGGTCATGCTCCCGCCGGCATGGCCGAGGCCATCGCGGCGCAGGCCAGGCTCGGCACGCATTGGGCCGCGCAGTCGGAGCTGGAGATCGAAGTCGCCGAGCGCTTGCAGGCGATGATTCCCTCCGCGGAACTCGTGCGGTTGAACAATTCCGCCACCGAGGCGGTGCTCTCCGCGTTGCGGCTCGCGCGCGGCCACACGGGTCGGCCGCTCATCCTCAAGTTCGAGGGCCACTATCACGGCTGGGCTGACGAGGGCCTGGTAGGTTTCGCGCCGCCCCCGGACAAGTGGGGCACCGACGAAGCGCCGGCACGCCTGCACCCCAGCCAGGGCGTCATCCCCGAGGTGCTGGAGAAATTTGTCGTCGCGCGCTGGAACGATCCCGACCACCTGCGCCGCCGCGTCGCGGAGTTCAAGGGCCAGATCGCCGCGATCATTTTCGAGCCGGTGCTCTGCAACACCGGCTGCATGGAGCCGGTGCCCGGCATGATCGAGACGATCCGCGAGCTGTGCGACCGCGAGGGGATGCTGATGATCGCGGACGAGACGATTACCGGCTTCCGCTTCGGCCCCGGTGGGGCGCAGAAACATTTTGGCTTCGTGCCCGACCTGACGGTTCTCGGCAAAGCGGTTGGCGGCGGCGTGCCTTTCGCCGCGTTGGTGGGCAGGCAGGCCGCTATGAGGAAGATCATTGACGGCTCGGTTGTTCACGCGGGCACGCTCAATGGCAATCCTCTCTGCCTCGCCGCGAGCAAGTGGTGCCTCGACAGCATCGCATCGCTCGGCGAGCGGCATCCGCGCGAGGTCACCGCGCTCGGCAGCCAGATGATGGCCGGACTGCGCGTGCTAGCGGACCGCCACGGCATCCCGCTGCGCCCGCAAGGGCCGGGCCTTGTCTTTCACACCGTCATGCTCAAACCCGGTGCGGCTGAAGGCACGGTTCGGGATTACCGCGACTACGTGCGCCGCCATGATGCCACACGCTGGACGCATCTTCGCCGCTGTCTGCTGGACGACGGTGTGCGGGCCATTGAGCGCGGCCTTTGGTTCATCAGCCTCGCGCACCGGCAGGCCGATGTGGCCGAGGCTTTGCAGAAGGCGGAACGCAGCTTCGCACGGCACGCGAGCGAGTGGAAACCCGTCTGACGCCGGCCATGAATCACCCGCTTGTTTCCCATCCTCGCGCCGCCGGGACGCCGGCTTCCCACCTTCCCTTCAGTCCATCCGTCGTGGTGGGCGACTTGATTTTCGTTTCCGGGCAAGCCTCGGTGGATGCGACGGGAAAGATCGTCAGCGACACCTTTGACGGCGAGTTCCGCCGGTCGGTGGAAAATCTGCGTCTGGTGCTCGAAGCCGCCGGCAGCGACCTCGCTCATGTCGTGCAGACTCGCAACTACGTCCGCGATGCGGTGGACGTGCCACGCTTCAATGAGCTCTACCGTGAGTATTTCTCCTCTCCGTTCCCCGCGCGCACGACCATCACCAACTGCCTCCCGCCCACGCTGCGTTATGAAATCGAAGCCGTCGCGGTGAGATGCCACAACCCATCACCATGACCGCCGAGAACCTTCTCAAATCATCGCTGTCGCTTGCCGCCAGCCTTCTGGTGATTGGCACCAGCCACGGTCGCGCCGCTGCCGCACCGCTGGACATCGGCTCGCGGCGCGAGCTCTTTGTGGACCGGCATCTCACCGAGCGCCTCGACCGCGTGAGCCTTCACCTGCACGAGCCGCGCGACGAAGGAGCTGTGCTGAAGTTCGATGAGCCGTGGGAGGGCCTTCACTCCGGCTATTGCACTGTGATCCGCGACGGGGCGCAGTTTCGCGTTTATTATCGCGGGCTGCCGGTGACGGGGCGCGATGGCACTCCCAACGAAGTCACCTGCGTCGCTGAGTCCTCCGACGGCATCCGCTGGAAGAAGCCGAAGCTCGGCCAGTTCGAAGTGCGCGGCACAAAGGAGAACAACGTCGTGCTGGCCGACGCCACTCCCTTCTCGCACAACTTCAGCCCGTTCCTCGACCCACGACCGGGCTGCCCGCCGGAGCAGCGCTACAAGGCAATCGCCGGACTCGACGGCAGCGGGCTGGCCGCATTCGTGTCCGCCGACGGGCTGCGCTGGACGAAGCTTCGCAGCGAGGCCGTCATCCCGCGCAAGGCCCCGTTCAAATTCACCCATCTGTTCGACTCTCAAAACCTCGCGTTCTGGTCCGAGTCCGAGAGGAAATACGTCTGCTACTTCCGCGTCTGGGACGGCGTCCGCCGCATCGCACGCTGCGAGAGCGCTGACTTCCTCCAGTGGAGCGACCCCGTCCTGATGGGCTACGTGACCGACGGCCAGCCATCGCCGGTCGAGGAGCTTTACACGAACCAGACCCATCCATACTTCCGCGCGCCTCAAATCTACGTCGCGGTAGCCGCGCGCTTCGTCCCCGGACGACAGGCCATCAGCGACGAGGAGGCCGCCGCGCTCCGCGTCGCCAAGGGCTACCACAAGGACGTGTCCGATGCCGTGCTCATGACCACGCGGGGCGGCAGCGCCTACGACCGCACGTTCCTGAGCTCCTTCATCCGGCCTGGCATCGGCGCGCGGAACTGGGTCTCTCGCTCGAACTATCCCGCTTGGGGAATCGTCCAGACCGGACCGGACGAGATGTCCCTCTACACGAACCAGGACTACGCGCAGCCGACCGCCCACTTGCATCGCTACTCGCTGCGGCTCGACGGCTTCGCCTCGGTCCGCGCTGACTATGGCGGCGGCGAACTGCTCACCAAGCCGCTGCGGTTCACCGGTGCTTCGCTCCGGCTCAACTTCTCCACGTCCGCAGCCGGCTCGATTCGTGTCGAGGTTCAGGACGGGGCCGGCAAGCCGATTTCCGGTTTCGCGGCAGCCGACTGTGTTGCCGTGATTGGCAACGACACAGACCGCCCGGTGCGGTGGAAGCCCGGCGGCGACCTCGCCAAGCTCGCCGGCCAGCCGGTCCGGCTGCGTTTCGTGATGAAGGACGCGGATGTCTTCGCGCTACGTTTCGCTCCCTAGCCGCCATGCACTGGCCTCCTGCGACAACCTCCCGTGTTCCACTCAACTGACAGAATGATTTCGTTATGAGATTTTTGGACTGGCTGGTGATCGCCGGCTACGCCGCCGGCATGCTCGCGATCGGGCGCTACTACGCATCGCAGAACAAGACCACCGAAGACTACCTCCTCGGGGGACGGCGCATGAGTCCTTTTGCCATCGGGCTTTCGCTGTTCGCCACGCTGACCAGCTCGCTCTCCTACCTCGCGGTGCCGGGCGAGACGATCAAGCACGGCCCCATGCTGATGTCGCAGTTCGCGTCGTTCCCGTTCATCGCGCTCGTGGTGGGCTGGGGTTTGATCCCGTTCATCATGCGGCAGAACGTGACCAGCGCATATGCGATGCTCGAAGAACGTTTCGGCGTCAGCGTGCGGCTCGTGGGCGCGACGATGTTCCTGACCATGCGCCTGGCCTGGATGGCGACGATCCTGTATGCGACGTCCGACAAGGTTCTCGCGCCGATGCTGGGCCTGGGGCCGCAGGCAACGATCTTTGCCGCCGTGATCATGTGCGTCATCACGCTCATCTACACGGCGGAGGGCGGCTTGCGCGCCGTGGTCGTCACCGATGTCGTCCAGTCCCTGATCATGATCGGCGGCGCGTTGGCGGTGGTCCTCGTCGTCACGGTGGACTTGGGCGGCGTCTCCGCCTGGTGGCCGCATCAATGGGCCGCGCACTGGGACGCGCCGCAGTTCGGCTTCGACTCCTCCACCCGCATCACTTTCCTCGGCATCGCCACCTCGGCCTTCGCCTGGTATGTGTGCACCTGCGGCTCGGACCAGATGGCGATTCAGCGCTGGCTCTCCACGCGCGACGCGCCCGCAGCCCGCAGGTCCCTGTTCACCACGCTCGTTGCGGAAGCCATCATCGGCCTCCTGCTGGGACTGGTCGGCCTCGCGGTGGTGGGCTACTTCACCGCGCATCCAGAACACTTCACAAGCTCCGCCAACCTCGTCACCTCTGCGGACCGGCTTTTCCCGCGCTTCGTCATGGTCGGCCTGCCAGCGGGAATGACCGGGCTGATCATTGCGGCGGTGCTGGCCGCCGCGATGTCCAGCCTGTCGGCGGGGATGAACTCCTCGTCCTCGGTGATCACGGAGGATTTCATCGCGCGTTTCCGATCCGCGCCGATGACCGACACCGCCCGCATGAAGCTGGCGCGGCTCCTCTCCGTGGGCATCGGCGTCACCGTGATACTGCTCAGCCTGCTGGTGAGCCAGATTGAGGGCAACCTCGTGGATGTTTGCTACCGCGCCATCAACCTGCTGACCGCGCCGCTCTTCGTGCTCTTCTTCATGGCCATCTTCGTGCGCTGGGCCACGACGTTCGGCGCGCTGATGGCGGGGCTGGCAAGCGTGGTCACGGCGGTGTGCATCGCCTTCTCAGGGCCGCTGGGTCTTCCTCCCGTCAGCATCATGTGGATCATGCCGGGGTCTTTCGCCACCGGCGTCATCTGTGGAAGCATCGCCAGCCTGCTGCCCATCGGCTCCCGGTCCAAGGCTGGACAGTCGTAATCACGCTCGGACCGGAACCGCCATGCCGCTCCAGCTCGTCACGCAACTCACCGACACTGACCGCCGCCTGCTCGTCCGTGCGTCGGATGGATTCGTGCCGGAGCAAGTGTTCGACATCCACGCGCATCTGTTTCACTCGCGCCATTTCGCCGCCGGCAATCGCCCGGCTTTTTTGGATGAGAATCGCGGCTATGGCGTGCGTGACTTCGACGAAGCGATGGCCCGCTGGATGCCGGGCCGCACGGTGGAAGGCTTGTTCTTCGGCTATCCAAGTCCGGGCAACAATCGCGCCGGCGAGAACGCCTGGCTGAACGAGCAAGTCAGCCCGCTCGCCGGCAACACGAACTCCCGCGCGCTCGTGCTCGCCGCGCCCACGGATGACCCGGCGGAGGTTCGCCGGCTGTTGGCGACCGGCGTCTTTGTCGGCATCAAGCCGTATCGTCTCTACGCTGACGTGTCGGACACGCGCGAGGCGGCGATTGAATCCTTCGCGCGCGAATGGATGTGGGAGGCCTGCCATGACCACGATGGCGTGATGGTCCTGCACATCATGCTCGCCGATGGCATCACCGACCCGCGTAACGTCGAGGCAATCCGCCGCCTCTGCCGCCGCTACCCGCGCTGCCGGCTCGTGCTCGCGCATATCGCGCGCTCGTTCAACTACCGCCACGCACGCGATGGACTTCATGCCGTCGCGGACCTCGACAACGTGGTCGTGGACACCTCCGCGGTGACACAGGCCGGTGCTTTTCGCGCCGCCTTGGAAATCCTCGGCCCGCGCCGCGTGCTGTGGGGCAGCGACTACATGGTGAGCGAGCTGCGCGGCTCGTGCATTTCGCAGGGCGATGGCTTCACCTGGATTTACTCGGAAGACGAATCCGCGCAGAAGCTCACCATCTTCGGCAGCTACACGCTCGTCGGCATCGAGTCGCTGCTGTGCCTGCGCGAAGCCTGCGACGACACGGGCATGACGACCGCCGATGCGCGGGACATTTTTCACGACAACGCGCTGCGCCTCCTCGCACCTCATCTGCGCGCCGAAATCCGTCCCGTCGCCGCCAGCGGTCCCGAGCTGTGGTCGCAGGCGAAGACGAAAATCTCCTGCGGCACCGGACTGCTCTCCAAGCGCGCGCACCTGTTCGACCCGGTTGAATGGCCGTCCTATTTCTCGCGCTGCAAAGGCGCGGACATCTGGGACACGCAGGGGCGGCGCCTGACGGACTTCACCGGCGGAGTCGGAGCCATCCTACTCGGCCACGCGGATGAGGATGTGAACCGCGCGGTCGTCCGGCGCGTGTCGCACGGCACCTACTGCACGCTCGTCTCGCCCGATGAGCCTGTGCTCGCGGAGCAACTCCTCGCCCTGCATCCGTGGGCCGCGCGTGTGCGCTACGCGCGCGGCGGCGGCGAGGCGCTCTCGCTCGCCGTTCGCATTGCCCGCGCGGCCACGGGCAAGAGCGGCATCGCCTTCTGCGGTTACCACGGCTGGAGCGATTGGTATCTCGCGGCCAATCTCGCCGATGACAAATCGCTCGATGGCCACCTGCTGCCCGGCCTCACGCCGCTCGGTGTGCCGCGCGAACTCGCCGGCACGGCGGTGCCGTTTCGCTACAACGACCCCGCGTCGTTCCGCGAGGCCATCACAAAGCTGGGCGGCAACTTCGCCGCCGTCGTGATGGAACCAATGCGCTCCGAGTCGCCGCGCGACGGCTTTCTGCAAAACATCATCGCTGAGTGCCAGCAGCGCGGCGCGGTCTTTGTTCTGGATGAAGTCACCAGCGGCTGGCGCTACGGCTTTCCGGGCGCGTCACCGGGACTCGGCATCGAGCCGGACATCGCCGTCTATGCGAAGGCGATGAGCAACGGCATCCCCTGCGCCGCCATCGTCGGTCGCGCGAGCGTGATGGATGCCGCGAACGAGAGCTTCATCTCCAGCAGCTACTGGACGGACGGCATCGGCCCCGCCGCCGCGCTGGCGTGCATCGGCAAGATGCAGCGGCTCGGTGTGCAGGCGCGTGTGTGGGCGCTCGGCGAACGGATGCAGCAAGGCTTGCGCGACATTGCGGCCCGTCATCCCGCACTGAACATCAAGGTCGGCGGCCAGCCCTGCGCGCCGTCGTTCGCCTTCGGTCTCGGTGACGACAGCGCGGCGGCAAAGGCGCTGATGATTCGGGGGATGCTGCACCGGCAATTCCTTTTCAGCAGCCAGCTCTACGCCATGTGGCCGCACAGCGAGGCGATGATTGCCGACATGCTTTCCGCGTTGGACGAGGTGCTCGTCGGCCTCGATGAGTTGCACGAGCGCGGCACCTTGCGCGCGGTGGCGGGGCCAGCCGTCGTCCCCGCAGGCTTTGCCCGGCTCGCTTGATTGCCAAAAACAAAACACCATGACCAGTCCATCAGAACAGGATTTGAACCGCATCGTCGCTGACTACCAACGCGACGGCGTTGTTGTGCTCCGGCATTTTTTCAGCGCAGAGGAAGTCGCCGAGGTGCGCGCCGAGGTCGAGCGCTACATCCGCGATGACCTTGCCACCAAGCCGGCCGACGCCGCCACGCGCGAGGCCGATGGCGTCACCGTCCGCAACCTCTGGCGGCTCGAACAGCACAATGAAAAGCTGCGCGCCCTCGCCGCGTCGCCGGCTATCCGCGACCTCGTTGCTCCACTGGTGCACGGCGAACCGGTGCTCGCGGGCATCGAGACGTTCAACAAGCCGGCGCGCATCGGCTCCGGCGTGCCGTATCATCAGGACAACGCCTACTTCTGCCAGACGCCACCCGACATGCTGACAGTCTGGATCGCGCTCGACGCCGTGACGGCGGCGAACGGCCCCGTGTTCTTCGTGAAAGGCTCGCACAAGCTCGGGGCGCTACCCACCAAGCCCTCTGGGGTGCGCGGGAATTCCATCGGCATGGCTGAGCCGTCCGCAGTGCCGCTGGCGGAACAGTTCTGCGGTCTGCTCGCGCCGGGTGATGCGACGATTCATCACTGCAACACGATCCACCACTCCGCGCCGAACACGACGGATTTCCCGCGGCTCGGATTTCTGCTGGTCTTCCGTGGCCGGCACACGCAGACGGATCCCACCTTGAAAGCCACTTACACAATCGCCGCCACCGCGACGCCGCCCGCATGAGGACCGTCCTCGCCACCGTCTTGCTTGCATCCGTCTGCGCTCACGCGCGTGACATCCACGTTGGCAAAGACGCTCCCACCATCCACGCCGCGATCAAGATCGCGCAGCCTGGTGACACCATTCACCTCGAACCCAAGGTCTATCGCGAGTATGCCGGCTTCTACGGCAAACGAGGCGCGCCGGGCCGCCCCATTACTCTCGACGGTCACGGCGCCACGCTCGAAGGGTCCGATCCGATTGATCCATCGAAGTGGAGCGAGGTCTCGCCCGGCTTGTTCAAGAACGACAACCTGCTGCCACGACTCGACGACGCCATCACTGCGCGATGGTTCTTCATCATCAATGGCAAGATGAACCTCATGGGCCGCACCTCGAAAGGCAGGAGCGCGCCCTACAAAACCCCCGAGGCCCTGCAAGCCAACGAATGGACCTTCATCAAAGGCCCGCCGCGTGCCGATGCGAAGCCGCAGCAATCTTTCGGGACATTTTTTCTCAAGCTCCCGGCGGGGCAGAAGCTCGCGGAGGCCGGCATCGCCATGCCCGTGCGCAGTGCCGGTGTGCAGCTCAGCGGCGACAACGCGCATCTGGTCATCAAGAACCTCACCGCCACGCATCCTTACAACGATGGCTTCAACATCCACGGCGACTGTCGCGATGTTGTTTTTGAAAACATCCGCGCCATCGAATGTGGCGACGACGGCATCAGCGCGCACGAGTCCGCACAGTATCGGGTCGATGGCTTCGTGAGCATCGGCAACAGCACCGGCATCTGCGACACCGGCACCGCACAGACGAGTTACACTCGCGTCTTCATCGCCGACTGCGCTGGCGTGGACCTCTATTTCCTCGACCACGGTCGCTACGGCGTGACGAACGCTGTGGTGTTCTCTTCCTCTCAACATGCGCTTGTCGTGACGGGTGACTGCCGCCTCACGCTGGACAATGTTCTCATCCGCCGCTCACGCCCGCTGCACGAAGGCAACGTAACCACCCGAGCCACGCTTGCCGCGAGGCGCTGCACTTTTGAAAACATGGAGGTCAAGGTGACGGGTGTGGCGACATGGGACGATTGCCTCATCAACGGCAAACCAGCGCCGGATGCCCAAGCGAAGGGCGCAATCCTGCCCGAACTCAACAAACTCATCCCAAAGAATTACCAGTGATGAAATCGCTCATCCTCCTCGCCACCCTCGCCACATTGCCACTGCACGCCGAGGAGCGCGTGCTCTTTGCCTTTGATGAGCACAACATCGCTTGGCAGCACAACCTGAAGTTGACGCTCGTCGCGCCCGACAAGCATTCCGCGAATCCTGTCGTGCGCTGCGGGCCGAAGGGTTCGCCGGATTATGGCCACGCGATTCTCTACGGCACCGTCCTCCATGACGGCCGCAAGTTCCGCATGTGGTATCTGGGGATGATCCAGCGGGAACTGGAGCGCGGCCAGGCTCCCGGCTGGTGGCGGCCGATGTGCTACGCCGAGAGCACCGACGGCATCGTGTGGACCAAGCCGGAGCTTGGGCTCGTGGACCTCGGCGGCAACAAGCAGAACAATATCTGCCTGCTCGAAGGCGAAGTTCACTCCATGACTCGGGTCAACGACTTCCTCTCCGTCATGCACGACCCGGAGGAGCGCGACCCCGCGCGGCGGTTCAAGGTGGCCTACATCGCACACATGCCCTACGACGACATTCGCGGCGGGATGAGCCGCGTTGGCGTGAAGGAATCGCGCGTCGGGGCCATGATCACGGCCACGAGCGCGGACGGCTTGCGCTGGAAGATCGTCGGGGATCGCCCGGCCAACGCGGGGGGCGAACGCTTTGAGGTCAGCAGCCTGTATCGCTTCGGCAAGTTCTACCACGCCTCCGGTCAGCTCGCCTCGCCATGGTGCTGGCTCAACGACGGGCGGCCGGCGGGTCGCGTGATGATGACGTATCGTTCGCCCGACTTCCGCTCGTGGTCGCAGGCGAAGGCGCTCTCGATGGTCCTGCCGCAACAGCAGACCGACCCGCAGCCGACCGTCAACGAGATGCTGCAAGGCTTCAGCAAACAGATGCACATGGGCGTCGGCGTGTGGAATCGCGGCAACGTTTTGGTGGGCTTGCAAGGCATCTGGCAGGCGCAGCCGGCCGGCACCAAAGGTCACGACGGCCTGAAGATTGACCTCGGTCTGGCCATCAGCAACGACGGTGTCCACTTCCGAGAGCCGGTTCCCAACTTCAAGTTCCTCGAACATGGCCGCGACGGCGAGTGGGACTCGATCGCGCTGCTGCAAGGCCACGCGTTCGTCAACGTCGGCGAGAAAACTTACATCTGGTATTCGCACTGGGACTGCGAGGGGAAATTCCGTTCGCAGGAGATCGGCCTGGCCACGCTGAGGCGCGACGGCTTCGGTCATCTCTCGCGGAAGCAGGACGACAACGACGCGCACTTCATCACCAGCACGTTCACCGCGGGCAAGGCGAGCATCAACGTGGACGGCATCACGCCGGAAGCGCCGTTGACCGTGCAACTGCTCGATCCTCTCGACCAGCCCATCGCCGGCTGCACCGCCACCATCACGCAGAACGGCACGCGGCTGCCGATCCAGTGGAGCAAGAAAGTGCCCTCGGGCCGCAGCGTGGCCTTGCGGTTGAACTTCCCCGCCAACAGCCGCGCGAAGGTGTATGCGGTCTATCTCAACAATTGAACCAACTCGCCATTCATTTTGTCAGAGTGAGGCACCAATAATCACCAACATGAATCGCGCCAAGCCGACATCCGAACCGCCACAGTCAACTCATCTGCCGCAAACAGGCCCCGGAGCCTCCCTTGTTCCTGATCACTCACGCCGCCGTTTCCTCAAGTCCACGGTGTTGGCTGGCGCCACAGTGACAGTCGGCGGGTTTGCCCACGCAGCGGCAGCGGACGGCAAGGCTCCGGGGGAACCCGATGTGGAACTTGAACTCACGGCTGCGCCCGGCGAACTCCCGCTGTTCAAAGGCAAGGCGACCCCTGTCTGGCGTTACGAGGGAAATGTTCTCAAAGGCCGCAAGGACTCCCTCCGGCTTGGCGAGGGTTATCTCGGCCCAACTCTTCACCTCCTCCGTGGCGAGCGCGTTCGCATCCACTTCGCGAATAATCTCCCCGAGGCTTCGATAATTCACTGGCACGGATTGATCGTCCCTCATGCGGCAGATGGGCTTCCCAGCCACGCGGTCTTGCCCAAGGGACGCTACACCTACGACTTCACGGTCACGAATCCGGCGGGGACTTACCCGTATCACCCGCATCCTCATATGCGCACGGGGCCGCAGGTGTATCGCGGGCTGGCAGGCATCATCATCGTCCGTGATCCCGCGCACGACAGCATCGGGCTGCCAGGCGGAAAGCAGGACCTCAGCCTGGTGATTCAGGACCGGCGCGTGGACGCCGACAATCGCTTTGTCTATTCCGAGGCCATGATGGACATGATGGGCGGAATGCTCGGCCCCACCGTGATGGTCAATGGCCGTCCCGACGCCGCCTTTCGCATCGAGCGGCGGCCCCATCGCCTGCGTCTGCTCAACGCCTCCAACGCACGCATCTACAAACTCGCGTGGTCGGACGGCTCGCCCATGCACGTCATCGGCACCGATGGCGGCCTGCTCTCCGGCGACGAGGGGCCGCAGCAGCGCCCGTTCGTCGTCCTCGCGCCCTTTGAGCGCGTCGAGCTGTGGGAGGATTTCTCGACCCGGAAACCCGGCGCCCAGCTCACGCTCGTCAGCGAGCAGTTCACCATCAACATGGGCATGGTCGGCATGGGACCGGGCCGGGGCGGCGGGCCCGGCATGATGATGAACATGAACATGGGCGGGGGTGAGAAGCTGCAAATCGCCCGGTTCGAGATTCAGCCAGGCGATGCGCGCCCCGGTGCGCTGCCCAAGTTGCCGGGCCAGAAACCCAGGCTGGCGGAGGCGAAGCGCGAAGTCCGCACCACGCTGGGCTTCCGGATGATGCGCGGTTTCCTCAATGGGCGGAACTTCAAGGAGGACGACCTGCTCGACCAGGAGAAGTTGAAACTCAACGAGCCGGTCATCTGGACTTTCGACAACGCGAGCGAAATGGGGATGCAGATGCCGCATCCCATGCACATCCACGCCGTCCAGTTCCGCGTGGTCGAACGCAAGGGCGGAAGCATGGGCGAGCTGGCCAAGGGCGTCATGGACGACGGCTGGAAAGACACGGTGCTGGTCTTCCCCGGAGAAACCGTGAAGCTGCACGTGCAGCCGACCGAGCGCGGCACCTTTGTCTATCATTGCCACAACCTGGAGCACGAGGACATGGGCATGATGCGCCACTTTGAGGTGGCTGGCGGATAGGACACTGACAGGATGAGTTCCGAAACACGTCCAAAATGCCGCCCACATCACCATCATGAATCCCCCCAACGAGAACGACGAGCTGGCACTCTCCAGCCGGTTTCGGAAGACAGCAGGCGCAAGTTTCCTTCACGCGCTCCTCGCCGCGATTCTGTTCCTGCCTGCGCTCGCACTTCACGCCGAAGACTGGCCGCAGTTTCGCGGAGGCAATGCCAGCGGTGTCTCGTCGAGCACGGGGCTGCCCGCAGAGTTCTCCTCGCAGAAAAACGTCGCGTGGCGGGTGAAGCTCGGTGATGGCATCGGCTCGCCGGCGGTGATGAGGGGCCGCGTCTTCAGCACGGCGATGGTGGGTGAACGTGCGGTCGCAGTGTTCGCTCTGGATGCCGCGAGCGGACAGCAGCTCTGGCGCACGGAGTTCGCGACGGGCGTCTTGCCGCGCATCACGCCGCCGAACAGCCACGCTTCATCCACGCCCGCTGCCGATGGCGACCGGGTCTATGTCCACTTCAGCACCATCGGCCTGCTCGCCTTCGATGCGGCCACCGGTGCCGAGGTTTGGCGCTACGCGATGACGAAGCCCGCGTATCTCATGGACTGGGGCGCGGCTTCGTCGCCAATCGTCCACGGGGGCATGGTCATCTTTTGTCAGGACGATGACCTCGCGCCGTTCCTCGTCGCGGTGGATGCGAAGACGGGGAAGGAGAAATGGAAGACGCTGCGCAAGGACATGCTCGCGGGCTATGCGTTGCCCGTGATGTGCAAGGCCAATGGCCGCACAGACCTCGTCATCGCCGGCAGCGGCAAGCTGAAGGGCTACGACCCCGGGACGGGCCGCGAGCTGTGGACGTGCAACACGCTGCTGCGGACCATCATGACTTCGCCCGTGGTCAATGACGGCGTCATTTACATCGCCGTGCAGAGCTACGGTGACTCCACGCGCACGCTCAAGCACGCGCTGCTGGAGTGGCTCGACACGAATCAGGACGGCATCCTCTCGCGCGACGAGGTGCCGAAGGAATTCCACGAGCGCTTCGATGCCTCCGACAAAAACAAGGACGGCAAGATTGGTCCCGAGGAAATCGACACTGCCTTCCAAAGCTCTGAGAACATGGCCGCCGGCGGCAACATCATCCAGGCAGTCAAGGGCGGCGGCACGGGCGATGTGACGAAGACCCATGTGCTCTGGAACTTCGATCACAAGACGCCCTCGAACCTCTCCTCGCCACTCTTCTACAACCACCGGCTCTACCTCGTGAAGAGCGGCGGCATGTCGAGCTGCTACGATGCGCGCGATGGCAAGGTGCTCTGGGAGCGCACGCGGCTGGGCAATTTTGGCGACTACTTCGCCTCGCCCATCGCCGCCGATGGCAAGGTCTTCATCACAGGCAAGAACGGGTTCGTCATGGTGCTCAAGGACGGCCCAGAGATGAGGGTCCTCGCCAAGAATGACATTGGAGAGGAGATCATCGCCACGCCTGCGATTGCCGACGGGCGCATCTTCATTCGCACCCGCGAGAACCTGATCTGCGTGGCCAGCAAGCCAGCCAAACCCTGACCCGCCATGTGGAAAATCTTTTCCCTCTGCCTCGCGCTCCTCAGCCCGGCCTTCGCTGCGCCAAAGATCACTATTGTCGTTGGTGAGAAGGCACCTGCCGTGGAAAAAGTCGCGGCGACGCAACTCGCCCACGACCTGACCGCGCTCTTCGAGGCCGACGTTCGAATTCAAACCGCACTGCCCGGCGGTGCAGGCAGCACGATCCTGCTCGGCAGCCCCGCCACCAATCCTGCAATCCCCGCCGATGGCTGGCCCCGGCTGTCGCCGCAAGGCCACGTGCTCAAGACCACGCCGCGCGGTCTCATCGTCGGCGGAGGCAGTCCCGCAGCCACGCTGTGGGCTGTGAGCGAACTGTCGTATCGCTTCGGCATCCGCCACCTGCTGCACGGTGACGTGCTGCCCATCGCGAAGCCGCCTTTCAAAGTCGATGGCTTCGACGTGCTGCTCGACACAAAGACGAGGTCGCGAGCGTGGGATGGATTCAACGGCCAGCCTTTCGGCTTGGACTCGTGGAGCGCCGACGATTGCGACGCCCTGCTGGCCCAGCTCGCGAAGCTGAAGTTCACGCACATCGTCCTGCCGGAAAAGATCGCACCGTTCAAACCGCTGCCGGTGGACGGTGACTCCGCCGGGCGCACCGCATTCAAAGGGGCGAAGGCTTTCGCCAATCCCGACGCTGCTGCCGTGGTGGCTCACCTCAAAGTGAAAGCTGCGGAGCTTGGTCTCGGCGTCATTGCTTCCGGTCCAGCCGCTGATTCGCTCGTGCATCTCGGCGCTCCGTCGAGCTCCGTGCTGCCGCAGTTCTCGCTCCAGAAACTTGCTGCCGATCTCGCGGGGCACGAGCGGATTGTTTGCCGGGCCACGATGGCCGGCGATCTGGATGCCTCGGCGCATTTTGTCAGCCGCGCGGCCTTCGATTCCAAGCTCACGCCGGAGCGTGCTCTGGCCGATCTGGTCACGCCGATTTGTGGAGAGGGTGTCGCCGAGCGCCTGTGGATGGGCTTTGGTCATGTCGAGAAAGCGGCCCGGCTCATTGCAGCCAACGACCCTCGTGTCGGCGTGCCGGACACCAGGCTGTTTCTCCGGCATCTCGAATCCAAGGAGCCGTTGCCCGCGTGGATCACCGAAGCGAAGACCCATTACACCGCCGCGATGAACGAGATGTATCGCGGCAACACGCGCGCCCGTGGCGGGGCGCGGCCCTTCATCCTCTACCATGCCAAGCGGCTTGAGTTCGCACTGCACTACTTTCTTGCGCTGGAGTCGCTCTACAAGGCCCACGGCGCCCCGGTGCGGGCCGACTCGCTGGAAGCCGCCGTGGAGTCCACCTACAACGCGCTCAACGCCTATGCCGACGTGGCGCGCGACCCCAGCGATCGCGGCGTCATCGCCGTGCTGAACGAGCACGGATATCGTGCGCTGCGCAAGGTCGCCGACCGGGATGGAAAGTGACGCGCCATGTCTGAACCCATCGTCTATTTGAACCACGGTTTCGTCCCTGCCTCGCAGGCGAAGCTGAACATCTACGACCTCGGCCTCGTGCTCGGCGCGACGCTCACGGAGATGACACGCACGTTTCGGCATCAGCCGTTCCGCGCTGAGGAGCATGTTGCTCGTCTCTATCGCTCGCTGAAGTATTCCGGCATCACAGTTCCTCTAACGCAGGAGGAGATGCTGGCGCGGACGCGTGAGCTTGCCGAAGCCAACTGCAAGCTGCTGCGGCCGGACGAGGACATTGGGATCGTCCACTTCGTCACGCCGGGCGAACACGCGATGTATGCCGGCAGCGCGGGCGCGGCTGCGCCTTTGACGCCCACGATCTGCATCCACTCGTTTCCGCTGCGCTTCATCATGTGGCGGCACTTGTTCGTCGAAGGCGCGCACGTCGTCACGCCGTCCATCCGTCACATCCCGCCGCAGTGCATCGAGCCAAAGATGAAGAACCGCAGCCGCCTGCACTGGTTCCTCGCCGACAAGCAGTCGCAGGCCGTGGACCCGCGCGCGATCACGCTGCTGCTCGATCTCGAAGGCAACGTCACCGAGTGCGCCGGCTCGAACTTTGTCATCATCAAGGATCACACGATCATCTCGCCGACGACGCGAAACATTCTGTGGGGCGTCAGCCTGCAAACCGTGAAGGAACTCGCGCCAAACCTCGGCATGGAGTTTGTGGAGAAAGAATTCCAGCCCTACGACGTGGTCAACGCCGACGAAGCCTGGCTCACCACCACGCCTTATTGCCTGGCTCCATGCACAAAGATCAACAACATCCCCATCGGCACCGGCAAACCGGGGCCGATGTTCCAGCAGATGCTCGCGGCATGGAGCCGGCGCGTCGGCATGGACATCGAGGCGCAGTTGCTAAAGGCGCAGGGATGAAGCTCATGAAAGAAGTCCCGACGCTGCAACGTGCCACTCTGTTTCAGGCTCGCCAATGTCAGTCGCACCTCGTGACGGCTTGAGCTCTTATTTCGCCGTGTAGCCGCCGTCCACGGGGAGGTTCACGCCGGTGATGTAGCGGGAGGCTTCGCTCAACAGGAACACCACTGCGCCGCCGAGGTCGCTGTCGTCCGCCATGCGGTTGAGCATGGTGTGCTCGCAGTAGCGCTTCAAGAAAGGCTCGGGTTGGTGGTTGAAGAAGCCACCGGGAGCAAGGCAGTTCACGCGCACACCGCGCGGGCCGTAGAGCGCGGCGTAGAAACGGGTGAGGTTCAACATTCCGCCCTTGTGGAAGAAGTAATCCGGCGGCATGTCGCCCATGTTGGTGCCTTCATACAACTCGTAGCTCGGGCCGATCATGCCCTGGATGCTGCCGATGTTCACGATGCTCCCGCTTCCCGCCGCCGCCATCGCTTCGCCGAAGTGGCGGTGCATGAGCATGACGCCAGTGGCGTTCACGCGCAGCGATTCCTCCCATTGCGCCACGCTGCCGCCCGCGCCTTTCATCGGGCGCAACACGGAGTTGTTCACCAAACCGTGCAGGACGTCGAAGCGCTCTTCGATGCGTGTCTTCAATGCGAGGATGGAGGCTTCATCGCCTTGATCGAAGCTCTCCGCGAAGACGCGGTGGCCGCGCGCGGTTTCCTCGGCGGCGACGCTTCGGAGCTTGTCCGCGTTGCGCGAGGCGATGACAAGGGTCGCGCCGGCCTCCGCAAGTGCCGCTGCGAGGCCGCGACCGAACAGGCCAGCCGCGCCGGTGAGCAGGACGACTTTGTCTTGCAGGCTGAAGCTGTTGATTGTGCTCATGGCTTGGCTTGGTAGGTGGATGCCGGCGCAACTGCGCTGACGGCCCGGTAGTCGGCGACCATCTTGTTGAAGGCTGCGCCAAGGCTGACCACATCCGCGCCGAGATTGAAGATGCGCCAACCTTCAGCTTCGAGTTCCGCACGCGGGGCGATCAGGCCGGGCGTCATGAGAAACTTCCCATGCTGCTGTGCGGCGGCGGCCACGCGCTTTCTCGCCGCCACCACCGCTGCATCACCGAGCTGGCCGGCCTTGCCGATGAGATGGCTGAAGTCGCCGGGGCCGAAGAGCAGCACATCGAACCCCGGCACAGCGGCGATCTCCTCCACGTTGGCGAGGGCATCCGGCGACTCGATTTGAAAGATGAGCAGGCGTTCCGTGTTGCCGTGCTTGAGGTAATCGCCGATCGGTATCTGGCAGAAGCCGCCGTCAATGTTCCCACCGTCCATCGGGCGGCGGCCTAGCGGCATGAAGCGGGTCATCTCCACGATCTTGCGCGCCTCGTCGGCGGTGGTCACGTGCGGCACCATGATCGCCGTGGCGTCCATCTCGAACGGCTTCACGTAGTCGCTGTAACTGCCCTTGCTCACGCGGACGATGCTGTCGAGGTCGTGCAGCTTCGCGGCGCGCACCTGGTTTTCGAGATTGATCCAGTCATTGGGCACGTGCTCGTTGCACAGCCAGACGGCGGAGGCACCGGACAGTCCGGCCATCTCGGTGATGCGCGGGTCGTTGAGGTTGAGCTTGAGGGTGGCGGGGTTCTTGCCGGCGTTCAGTTCGCGAAGGAGTCTTGAGGGGCGGAGTTTCATGTAAGTCAGGCTGCGTTGATTTCTTTGAACATGTCGGGAATGTGAATTCGAGAGCCGCCTTGCTCGCGGCTGCGACGGCCAGCGATGAGGATCGCCATCAGCTCGATGGTCTGGCTGAAATCAAACGGCGCGCGGCCCGTTTGCAGCAGCCCGATGAACGACACCAACTGCGCGCGGAAGGCCGTGTAGTAATCGCGGCAGAGCAATGGCAGTTGAGATTTCGTGCCATAGAGATGGACGGCACCGAAACTGCCGCCCGCGTCATGGATCGCGCCCAGCGTCACTGGCACACCGCTCCGATGCGTGAGCTGCACGATGTCGCTCCCCTCGCGATGCGTGACCTGCGCCGTCTCAAAGCCGGGGCCGAGCAGCGGATAAACGGCCTCCAGCGCGTGGATGCCGTAGCGTTCCCAGCTCTTGCAGGTGAAGCTGGTAATCCATCGCAACTCACCAAGCGCCGCTCGCTGTTCCGCGCTGAGCTGCAACTCCGGGGCATACCTCATGCCGCTGCTGCTGAGAATGACTTTACCGGCGCGCTGCCATTGCACGAACTGCCGCAGGTCGGCCAAGTTTGTCGCCATCGGCTTGTCCACGAACACCGGCAGGCCGGCTTCGACGAAAGGCGCAACTCGTCGCACATGATCGTCGCCATCGTCCGTGGCGATCACAACCGCGTCCACATGGCCGATGACGTCTTCCGGTTTGCCCGCGATATGCCCGATCAAACTCGCCGCGGCCACCTTCGGAGCATCCGCAGGATCGTCCGTCCAGACGTGCGTGACGCGCGCCCCGGGGATGCGAACGCTCTCGAACGCCTGCTTGCCGAGGTAGTCGAGGATCGTGGGATAGGGACAGCGCGCCATCGCCGCGCGGTCGTAGCCATTGATGATGGCGCTCCAAGAATACGGATGCCCGTTGCCCTCGATCATGCCGAGCATCGCTAGACGGAGTTCTTTCCGGTCCGTGTTCATTCGATGGTGACGGGGAGGCCCGTGTCCGCTGAGCGAAGCGCCGCCTGGTTGAATTTCAACGTCTGCACCGCCTGCTCGAAAGTGCAAATCGGCGTCGCCCGGCCTTCCATGCCGTCGAGGAAAGCGTTCGCTTGCGCGATGAACAAGTCATCGCGCTCCAGCGGCGGCGTCTTCTGCCATGACCAGTCTTTGTCGCCTGTCCGCAGCACCCCCCAGCGTTGTTGGTGGCCCTCGATCTTGAGGCTGCCGCGCTCGCAGTGGATCAGAATGGTCGTCTCGTTGGGCGATTGGAACTGGTTCATCGCGTAGCTCACCAGCACCGAGCCGTGACGTGCCGTGACGTTGACCGTGTCTTCCACGGTGACGCCCTCCAGCGCCTGATGCGCGGCATCGCAAAAGACGCGCGTGCCGGGGCCGATGAGCCATTCCACGGCGTTCAACAGATGTGTGAGGGCATCCTGCACCGCGCCGCCGCCCTGCTCCCGGCGTGCGTAGTAGATGTCCCGATACGCGGGCCGGAAGGTGGGGAAATGCTGCCCGGCAGTGATGCTGGCGTGCAGGGCCTTGCCCAGTCCGCCGCCGCTCAACAGCCCGCGTGCGCCCGCGAGCCAAGGCATGACATGATATACGTAGGCCACGGCCACAAAGCGTCCGGAGCTGGCGATGGCGGCGCGCACGGCGGGCACGAGCGCGTCATCAATTGAGAGGGGTTTCTCGATGAATACATGCATGCCGGCGGAAAGGAGTTTCACCGCCATCGGCAAGTGCAGCGGGGCTGGCGTGCAGATCACGGCGGCATCGAAGCGCGAACCGGCTAGCGCCGCATCCAGCGAGGCAAACACCGGCACGGCATACTTCTCCCTCATGCTGCCCAGCAACGCGGCGTTGCTGTCGCACGCCGCGACAGCGCAGCGCGCGGTCCGCTGAAAGCAGCGCAGGTGCCGTTCGCCGATGCTGCCGCAGCCGATGATGAGGACGGAACTCAAGCGCGCAGAGCATCGGCATTCTGCGCCGCGCATAAAAGCCGATTCCTCTGGTCACATATTGCGACCAAGAGCTTGGGTTTGCTCGCGGCAACCAGATGGGGGAGGATGCCCTCCCAGAAAGATCGAAACCAAAGCGCGACGCCTCCAGTCATGAGAAAATCGAAAATCCTCGCCAAGCTCCGCTCCGGCAAAGTCGCCCGCGTCGCCTGCACCGGCTCGCCCATCTGCATGTTCCCGGCGCTCGCCGCACACTTCCACTACGACGGCGTCTGGGTGGACGCCGAGCATCGCACCTGGGATCCGCACGAGGCGCAGGCCATGATCGCCAATCATCATGCGGCGGACATTGACTGCCTCTGGCGCGCGGTGACGAAGGAGAAGACGGCGCTTTACCGACTCCTCGAGGAAGGCGCATCCGGCCTTATGATTCCCCATGTCGGGACGCCGGATGAAGCGCGTGCCCTCGTGCAGGCCGTGAAGTTTCCGCCGCTGGGCGACCGTGGCCTGTGCGGCGGCGGACGCGACGCGAACTTCTGGGTCGGTGCGCCGAAGGACTACACCACGCAGGCGAATCGCGAGACATTTCTCACGGTGCAAATCGAGACGCCGGAAGCGCTCGCCAACGCCGAGGCCATCGCCGCCGTGCCGGGCGTGGACGTGCTTTTCATCGGTCCCGGCGACATGTCGTTGCGGCTCGGCTGCACCGCCGCTGTCAGCGATTCGAAGATGCTGGAGGTGCAAAAGCAAATCGCCGCCGCCTGTCGCAAGCACGGCAAGGCCTGGGGCCGTCCCGTGGGCACGGCTGACGACGCGCGCACCATCATTGAACTGGGCGCACAACTCGTGGTTCTGGGCAGCGAGTTTGGAGCCTTGCACAAGCATCTGTCCGAATGCTCCGACCAGTTCGATGGCTTGCTCGACGAAAAGGCCGGCGCACCCGCAACTCCTCTTCCGGCGACCGGCAGGACCTACTGAGCACCATGAACCCCTGGCACATCCTCACCGCAGTCACGATTTCCGTTGCGCTTCATTCAAGCCTTCCCGCCGCCGAGGCTCCCGCCTTCGACATTAAGCTCGACACCATCAGCACCGGCTTCGACAAGAAATCCTGCTGGGTGCATCCGCGCGCTGGCACCATTCCGGGGGCGGTGCCGAAGGTGGTGCTCACGATGCAGAAGGCGATGCTCGTGGGCAGCGACATTTTTTATGCGCTCAACGAGATGCGAACCGATGACCTCGGCAAGACTTGGTCCGGCCCCGTTGAGCACACCGCGACGCTGGGCCGCCGCGATGAACCGAATGGCGTCGTCGTGGCGGCGAGCGACTTCTGGCCCAAGTGGCACGCGAAGTCCGGCAAGCTCCTCGGCATCGGCCACAATGTCCGTTATCAGAACAACAAGGTCATGCCCGCACCCGTCCGTTCGCGCGAGACGGTCTTCTCCATCTACGACCCGGACAAACGCGCTTGGACCGCCTGGGAACCGCTGGCGATGCCGGACGAACCGCGCTTCTTCAACTCCGGTGCCGGCTGTGTGCAGCGGCTCGACCTGCCCGACGGCGATATTCTGCTGCCGGCATATTTTTCGGCGAAGGGCGGCAAATTCAGCCGCGTTGCCGTGCTGCGCTGCGGCTTCGACGGACAGAAGCTCAGCGTGAAAGCCGTCGGCAACGAGCTCAGCGTGGACTCAGATCGCGGTGTGCATGAGCCGTCACTCACGAAGTTTCGGGGCCGATATTATCTGACCATCCGCCACGACCAGCGCGCCTACATCACCACCAGCGGCGATGGGCTGAACTACGGCGCGCTCAAGCCTTGGACCTGGGACGACGGCTCCGACCTCGGCAGCTACAACACGCAAGCGCACTGGGTCACGCACGACGAGGCGCTGTTCCTTTGCTACACGCGGCGCGGCGCGATGAACGACCACATCCCGCGCAATCGCGCGCCGCTGTTCATCGGCCAAGTGGACCCGGAGAAGCTCCACGTCCTCCGCGCCACCGAGCGCGTGCTGATGCCGCAGCGCGGCGCGAAGCTCGGCAACTTCGGCATCACCGAGGTGAATGAAAATGAAACCTGGGTGACCGACGCGGAATGGATGCAGACCAGCGGCCCGAACTACGCCGACTTCACACAGTGCACGAAATACGGTTCGGACAACGCGGTGTTCGCCGCGCGCATCCAATGGAAGAAGCCCAACACGACTTGGAACCAGCGCTGAAGCCACGAATCCAACTATCCGGGCACTTCGCCAGCTTGACCCGGTTTCAATGACTCAACTCGCATGACCAAGATTTCCACTCTCCTCTGCCGACTCCTTGGCGCGATCTTGTTGCCGCTGCTTGAGGGGTTGGGATTCGCGGCTGAAAAGCAACCTGACATCACCATGCTCGGGCAGCGTGTCGAGCATCGGGCCACACTGCTGGCGATTGATGATGCGTCGTTGCCGTTGCGAAAGAACCTGGGGCTTTACTTGAGCAAGCCCAAGGTGCGCGCCGAGGCCGTGTTGAAACCCAGTTCGTTCGGCAGCGGCGCGCCGGATGATCTCGCGGCGCACTTCTATGGCACCGTGCTGCAGGACGGCGACAAGTTCCGCATGTGGTATTACGCCTGCCATTGGGGCAAGAATCCTGACTGGTCGCCGCGCCTGATGCAGCAGGTGGCGAAGGCTTCCTACGGCCCGCTTTACCAAGGGCCGCTGTGTTACGCCGAGAGTGACGACGGCATCACCTGGAAGAAGCCGGAACTCGGGCAGGTGCTCTTCAAAGGCAGCAGCAAGAACAACGCGCTCGCCCTGCCGCACACGGTGGTCAGCGGTGCAATCGTCATCAAGGACGCCGCCGACCCGAATCCGGCTCGACGCTACAAGATGACCTACCAATTCTTCCCCGAGTTCAGCCAGCCCACCGTCGCGGAATACGGCCGTCAACCTTCGGTGGCGCTGGCCGTGTCGCCTGATGGCTTGAAGTGGCAGGTGATCGGCATTCCGTTTCGCAATCAGTTCGTCGAGCCGTCCAGCTTCGTCAAACACGCGGGTCACTACGTCATTCACTATCAGGCGGCGGGCAGCTTGGGCGGCTACTTTGCGGAAGGTGGCACGTCCAGCGGACGGACCGGAGTGGCGCGCATCACCATGGATTTTGCGCGCTGGCCCGACGCGCTCGCTGAGGCGTTCGCGCTGGCCGAGCCCGAGGATAAATCCAAACGCGGCTTGAGTGGCGACTACGATCAAGCGCATCTCGGTGTCGGCGCGGCCAGCTTTGGCAACGTCTGCGTCGGCCTCTACGGTCTCTGGCACAATGCGAATTTCAGCCAGGCATTCGATCAAATCTCCTGCGACTTCGGCCTGCTCGTCTCCAACGACGGCGTGAAGTTTCGTGAGCCGGTGAAAGGCCACCGCTTCCTGCGTCGGGAGGACTCACTGGTCACACCCGTGCCAGGTCGCGACTTCAACACCATCCTCTGCCAGGCCAACGGCATCCTCAACGTCGGCGACGAGACGCGGATATACCACGGTCGCTGGCGCAACGCGGCCAAACGTGCCGAGAAGGATGATCTCAAGCATTACTATGCCGAGGTCGCCCTGGCCACGCTGCCGCGAGATCGCTGGGGCGCGCTAGGGCTTCATCCGGGTGCCAATGAAGGCACCGTGTGGACTGCGCCCATGACGATCAACAAGCCCGGATGCGAGGTGACGCTCAATGCCGATGGTGTGCAAGGCATGAGCGTGGAGATCGCCGACGGGAGCTTCGCACTGTTGCCAGAATACTCCGGCGCCAACGCGGGAATCGTCTCCGCCAAGGACGGGCTCGATTGCCAGGTGAAATGGCCCAAGGCCAGCCTCGATGCACTGGTCGGCAAGACCGTGCGCCTGCGCTTTCAACTGAAGAAGGGCGACCATGTCGAGCCTCGACTCTTTGCCGCGCATGTGACCGTCGAGTAGTTGTCACCCAGAAGTGATCCAGCCATGGACTTCCACAAATATCTCCGTCACATCACTTCTGCCACGCTGCTTGTTGTCCTCATGGCGTCGTGTTCCCAAGCGGCGGAAACAAAAGCGCCGATGCAAATGCTCCGCACGCCTGGCAACGTCCGCTTCGGCATCATCGGCGGGCAGACGGGGGCGATGTCTGCGACGTTGCTCGTGGTGGCGATGAGCATCGAGGACATGCAGCGCGAACCGGTGTTCACTGAAGTGTCCCGGCTCCTGGTTGAGCAGGGATTCCTGAGCATTGTTATTGAGCCTCCGTGTCACGGCGAAGATCGCAAACCTGATGAGCCGGATGGACTCGCGGGTTGGCGTCATCGTCTTGATCGCGATGAGAACGTGGTGCAATTGTTCAACACCAAAGCGCGGGCGGTGCTTGACCATGTCATCGCCCAAGGCCTTGCCGATCCCGGTCGCGTCGCCATCTGCGGGACTTCGCGCGGCGGTTTCCTCGCCTTCCACTTCGCCGCCAGCGAACCCCGGATCAAAGCCGTCGCTGGTTTTTCGCCCGTTTCTGATCTGCAGGGCTTGACCGAGTTCAAAGGCGCGGCGACCGGCAGTCTTGCTGAAAAGCTGGCGCTGAGGCACATCGCTCCGCAACTCATCGGTAGGCCAGTGTGGTTGAGCATCGGCAACCACGACGGGCGAGTGGACACCGACAGTGCCATCGCCTTCACTCGCGCGCTCGTTCATGCGAGCGCCCGGCAGAGCAAGGAGGCGAAACCACTGATTCCAGTCGAGTTGATCGTCGCTCCGACTGCGGGCCACTCCAAAATCGATCACGCCCACGAACTCCTCGCCGCCTGGTTGGCGAAAGTAATGCCGCCCATTCCACCCGCACCTAAACACCAGTAGTCCGTGAAAAAGCGCTATCGCCCCTGCGTCCTCGCCACGTGCTGTGTGCCGTGGCGTGAGAACGACACCTTTGCCGAGGACATCTTCCGCCGCTCGGTGCGCCACCTCATCGCGCATGGCATAAACGACCTCTACACCTTCGGCACAGCGGGCGAAGGCTATGGCGTCACTGAAAGACAATTCGACGAGGTCACCTGCGTGTTTCTCGATGAGACTCGCGGTGATGGCGTGCAGGGCATGGTGGGTCTCATCAGCCTTTCGCTGCCGACCGTCATCGACCGCATCGAGCGGGCAAGAGGAATGGGCGCGCGGCGATTTCAATTGAGCCTACCAAGCTGGGGCGCGCTGAGTGACGCAGAGATGAGGACGTTCTTTCGCGAGACCTGCGGACGTTTTCCCGACTGCGAATTCCTGCACTACAATCTCATGCGCACCGGCCGCATCATCACAGGCACCGATTATGGCCGCCTCGCCGCGGAGCATCCCAATCTCGTCGCCACCAAGAACAGCACGGCGGACGAGCAGCGGCTGCGCAGCCTCATGCAGGACGCGCCGCAGCTCCAGCACTTCATCACCGAGGCGGGATTCGCCAAGGCTGCCGAGCTTGGTGAATGCGGGCTTCTCATCTCCTTTGCTTCCTCGAATCCGGCTCTGGGGCTGGAATACTTCCGCGCCGGGCACGAACGAAACTTCACCTTGCTCCGCGAGATCGAGCAGGAACTCAGCGTCCTGGCGTCCGACCTGGTGGCAACCGTTGCGGGCGGCGCGCACATGGACGGTGCGTTCGACAAGATGTTCTGCCGCCTGCACGATGCCGGATTTCCTCTGCGCCTTCTGCCGCCTTATGCGTCCATAAGTGACGAGACCTTTCAGCGCTACGCGGAAGTTTTGCGCACGAAGCATTCACGCTGGATGCCTGAGTGTGCAGTTGCAGCAAGCCAAACAATCGCTTGCGGAGGCTGACCGGCCATTGAACCGCGTGACACATACACCGCCCTTTCCTGGCCGAGCAAGCCCGTGAGCAAACGATGCAGCGGACAATCCCACCATGAACACGAATCCGTTTGATTTGACCGGCCAGGACCACTGGGTCGTCGGGGGCGCGGGCTACCTTGGACAGCCAATCGTGAAGTTGCTCGCGAGCCTCGGCGCGCGGGTGTTGTGCATCGACATCGAAGATCGGGCGGTGAATTTTATCGAGAGCGCCGGACTGGCTTCTCAAGTCACCGCTGGCCGGATCGATGCGAATGACACCGAGGCCGCGCAGCAGTTTGTCGCGTCGCAACTCTCCACGCGCGGTGTGCCGCACGGTTTGGTGATGATGAACTACGCCTCCACGGCGAAACGGCTCGAAGAGCTTTCGGCGGAGGACTTTGACCGCGTGAACCACGGCAATCTCACCTCAACCTTCATGTTCGCTCGCGCCGTCGCCACTGCGATGCGCGGCGAGAAGCGCGGCTCCGTGGTGCTGTTCTCCAGCATGTATGGCAGCGTCGCGCCCGACCCTGCGATCTACCGGGCGCCGCAGACGCCGAACCCGATAGAATACGGCGTCAACAAGGCGGGCATCCAGCAGATGGCGCGCTACCTGGCGATGCACTTCGGTCCCGACGGCGTGCGCTGCAACGCGATCTCTCCCGGCCCGTTTCCAAACCCGGAATCGCAGCGCGTGAATACGCACATGATCGCGAGCCAGAATCTCAAAGTGCCGCTCGCCCGCATCGGCCAGGCGGAGGAGATCGCGGGCGCGGTCGCCTTCCTCGTCAGCGATGCCTCGACCTATGTCACTGGCATCAATCTCCCCGTGGATGGCGGCTGGACGGCTTGGTGAAAAATGAAAACGCGGCGCAACTGCCGAGAGATTGAGGGCGCGGAAGAAATTGATTGCGAGCTCATTAGTAGATTGGCAGTCTAGAACAAGAATCCACTCGTGAAAACCCGCCCCCTCAACCGCCTTCCGGCAGAGCAACGCAAGCGCGAGGTGCGCGACGCGGCGCTGCGGTGTTTCCTGGCGAACGGCTATGCGGCTGCGACGTTGCAGCAAATCCGCCTGGCCTCGGGCGCGAGCCACGGGAGCATCTACCATCACTTCGGCAGCAAGCAGGCCATCGCGCGCGAGCTCTATGAGGAAGGGCGGCGGCAATACACGCAGCACATGCTCGCGGCGCTGCGTCGGCAACAATCGCCAGAGGCCGCGGTGCGCGTGCTGGTCACGGAGCATCTGCGGTGGACGCGGTTGCACCGAGATTGGACGCTGTTCCTCACGCGCATCGCCACGGCGGAAGTGAATGCGGAGATGCGCGGGCGCATGATGGAGCTGGATGCGGAGTTTGCGGACGCGGTGCACGAGTGGTTTGCACCGTTCATTCGCAAGCGACTGATTGTCCGGCTTCCGGCTGAGCTTCTGGTGTTGCAGCTATTCGGCCCCTGCATCGCGTTTGCACGCCGCTGGATCGGTGGCATGGCTTCGACAGGCATAAGGTCCGCTGAGCGCCTCCTCGCCGACGCGGCCTGGCATGCGCTCTCGACCGAGAATTGAGCTTTCCGAGAGAACGAACCCCATGAAAATCCACGCCGTGAACGCCGCCGCTCCGCCCCCGCTGGCTTCGCCCTGCACTGACAAAATCTATTCCCGGCGATCGATGCGCCTTCGCATGATCTCTTCGTTGACGCTGGGCTTGCTGCTGGCGCTCGCAGACGTCTCGCATGGGGAGCAGCCCGCCAGGCTTGTGAAGCTCTCCCGCAACGAGACGACGCAAGCCTTTGACTTTGAAACTCCGGTCATGTCGGGCAGCATCCGGGCGGAGGGGAATTACCACGGCGTGTCGCGGTTGGTGGATAAAAAGAGCGGGCGGTCATTGTTGGATGCGCGTTACTCGGCGTTGAATTTGTTCCGCTTGTTTTCGGTGAATCTCGGCATGGGCACGCCGCGCACGATGAAGAGCACCGTGCGCGCGACCGATACGGCGGTGGAGATCACCTGGCCTGCCACGCCGGAGCATCAGGGCGTGATCACCGCGCGCTACGAAGTGCGCGAGCCGGACACCATCGACCTGCATCTGACGCTGCGCTGCAAGGGAACGTATGCGGGCTACGAGCTGCTGCTGCCAAACTACTTCGAGAGCTCGATGGTGCCGCATGTGTATTTGCTGCGCCGCGCCATCGGCGACAAGGCACCCGCCGCCGACCTCGTGGTGCCGGGCTTCAGCGAGGTGTATCGCGGTTGCTCGCTGGTGTTCCCGCGCGATGCGCACGCCGCGCGGCGTCCGCTGGACGGCCGCTGGAACCGCAGCGAGTTCGGGGCGAGCGTCGCGCCGTTTTTCCCCCTGCGGCACTACGCCCATCCGGTCGTCTTCATGACGGATGCGGAGAAGACACTCGCCGTGGTGATGATGATGAAACGCGAGAGCTGCTCGGCGATCAGCGCGCGCTACTTCACCGAGAAGCCGCAGGAGCGCGCGTCGAGTTACAGCGCGGTGGATTTCCTCGTCTTCGGCGACGACCTCCTGCCCGGCGATGTGCGGACGGCGGATGTGCGACTGGTGCTCACACCGCTGGACGCCGAGATGTCGCAGCCGCTGAGGCTGCACGAAAAATTTCTTTCCGAGCCCGATTCCCCCAAGCCCAAGCCATGATCCTGCCATGAATGACATCATCACCCGCCGTGACTTTTTGAAAGTCACCGGCTCACTTTCCGCGACCGCTGGCTTCCCGGGCATCATCAACGCCGCGGGCGGCACGCAGACGCTGCGCATCGGCCTCATCGGCTGCGGCGGGCGCGGCACGGGCGCGGCGATGGAGGCGCTGGCTGCGGACAAGAACACCGTGCTCGTCGCGATGGGCGATGTGTTTGAGGATCGGCTCGCATCGAGCCTCGATGCCTTGCAGAAGAAGGCGCCGGAGCGCGTGAAGGTGGAGAAGGACAAGCGTTTCCTCGGCTTCGACGCATATCGCAAAGTCATCGCCAGCGACGTGGATGTCGTCCTGCTCGCCACGCCGCCGGCGTTCCGCCCACAGCATCTCAAGGCCGCCGTCGAAGCAGGCAAGCACACCTTTGCCGAGTGCATCGCCGCCGTGGATGCGCCGGGCGTGCGCTCTTTCCTCCGCTCATCGGAACTCGCCGCGAGCAAGGGACTGGGCATCCTCTCCGGCTTCTGCTGGCGCTACGACAACTCCGCGCGGGCTGCAAAGCAGCAGATGCGCGCCGGTGCCATCGGCGACATCCGCGCGATCTACGCCACCTATTATCGGCAGAGTTTCACTCTGCACTACGGCAAGCAGCGTCGCCCGGAATGGAGCGACCTCCAGTGGCAGATTCGCGATTGGGCGGATTTTCTCTGGCTCGGCGGTGACTTGTGCATCGGCCTCTCCGGGGGCCATAGCGCGGACAAGATGGCCTGGTGGATGAACGATGTGATGCCAATCAAAGCCGTGGGCGTCGGCGGCAGGCAGACTCCCGGCGAGGGCAACACCTTCGATCATTGCGAAATCACCTATGAGTATGCCAGCGGCGTGCGCGGCTTCCTCGGACTGCGCTGTCAGGACGGCTGCCACAACGAGAATGCCGACTACATCATCGGCAGCGACGGCGTCTGCACCATCGGTCGCGGCCCCGCGCCCGTCATCACCGGCGCGCATCCGTGGACCTTCGCTGACAAGCGCAATCGCATGCATCAGAACGAGCACGATGAGTTCTTTGCCAGCATCCGCTCGGGCAAACCGATCAACGACGGCAAACGCATGGCGCACACCACGCTGATGACTCTGATGGGCCGCATGGCGACCTACACCGGCAAGGAGATCACCTGGGAACAGGCGCTCAACTCGAAGCAGCAACTCGTGCCCGACGAGATCGACTGGGACACCAAGATCGAACTAACCCCGCAGGCGCAGCCCGGCGTGACGAAGTTTTTCTGAAACGCCGCTGATGAAGAAATTCGTGTCCACCGTCATCGCGCTGCTGCTTTCCTCATTGGCGCTTCTCCAGGCTGCGGAGGAATCCGTGACACGCACGATGGCGGTGTTCACCAACCTCACGCTCGCCAGCGGTGTGCAGGAGACAGTCAAGTTCGTCGCCGAGCCGCCGCCATCGGACAGGGAGGCTGTGCTCGCGCTCAAGGCGCGCTTGGACAACCCGCGCAACGGTGGCTTCGCCCATGCGCTGCGGCTCACGCTGAACGGGCGCGTGCTCGACGGCGCGCGGCTGCTGAACAAGCCGCTCAAAGGCAGGGCGGCGGACGGACGCACGCACTCGCTCGTCGCCGGTGATCGCTTCGCGGCGTTTCATGGCCCCGATTTCACAGCGGCGGACACATCGCCCTACGCCATCGCCGGCGTGAAGACAGGCGAGTTTGAGCTGCGCGTGACCGACCTGCTGCGCGCGGGGGAAAACGAACTCGTCATTGCCAACGCCGCGTTGCCAAAGATGCAGCGCAATCTCGTGGTGGCGGACGGCCGCGTCATCGTGGGCGATGCCACGTCGTTCGCCACAAAGCTGAAGACGGCCGGGGCGCCGACCGGGCCGCTTGATGCCTTTACGCCGGCGAAGGACCACAAGGTTTCTTTTCAGGCCAATGAGCTTCCCGGTGCCCGGTTGGAAATTGCAGTCGGAGGCGAATTGTTCACGGTTGAAAGCGAGTTCTCCACCCCCGACGGCAAATGGGCGACCGCGTCGAACGCGCATTTCCGCCACACGCGCAAAATCGAGCGGCGCGACGAAGCCATCGTCGTGTTCGACACGTTCGAGAATCTCACGGACGAAAACCTGCCCTTGATGCAGCGCCACCGTGCGCAGACCACGGCGGGCATGCAGCGCGTCTGGCTTGGCGGTCTCTCGCCCGCCTCTTTGAACGGCTTGGCCAGCGAGCCGGCCAATCCGGCGGTCTTTGGCGCGACGGCCAGGAATGGCATCGGCCTGCTGCCGCTGAACGACGAGTTTCAGGTTCACGTCCGGCAGGAATCCGCGGCCGGCGTGCTGGCGTTGTCCGATTTGCAGTTCGTCCTGCGCCCGCGCGCGAGCTACACCGCCGAGTGGGCCGTCGTGCCGGTCACGCGGCCCGAATATTTCGATTTCGTCAACGCCACGCGCCGTTTGCTCGATGCGAACTTCACCATTCGCGAGTGCTTTGCTTTTCTCCGCGCCGGGCCGTTGACGGAGAAGTGGAGCGACGAACAGTTCGCGGCCTTCATCCGCCTCAAGAGCGCCAGCATCGTCTGTGCGAGCATCGAGCAGCCACGCTACCGGGGGCAGATCCCGCACGGCACCTCGTTCCAGAGAGTGGCGCATGACAGCCATCAGCGCTGGGTTGAGCGCGTCCACCGGCTCGCGCCGGGCGTGAAGACGAGCGTCTATTTCCACTGCTTCCTAGACACGGTGGAGGACTCGCCCACCACCTATGCCGACTCGCGCAACCTGCTGCCCAATGGCGCGCAGGCCGACTATGGACAGGCCGTCTTCAAGAATTTTTTCCCCACCGAGAGCAACAGCTACGGGCGCGCCATCGGACGCAACGTGGACCTCATCCTCGACGACATTCGCGCCGACGGCGTGTATTGGGACGAATTCGAGCACAGCGCCCACCGCTATCATTACGGCGAGCCTTGGGATGGCTGCTCGGCGGACATTGACGCGCGCACGCACCGGCTCACGCGGTTGAAATCATCGGTCACGCTCATCAGCCAGCTGTGGCGGCTGGCGTTGGCCAAGAAAATCCTCGCGCGTGGCACGCTCATCGCCAACGGCCAGCCCAACACGCGCACGATGGCGCGGCTGAAAATCCCTCGCTTCGTCGAGACCGGCAGCATCAGCAACTGCCGCCGCGCCCAACTTCACTCGCCCATCGCCCTCGGTGATCACCTCACCGAGCGCAGCGAGGCCGACGCCTATCGCACCATGCTCGACGCGCTTGACTACGGCTGCCTGTATCACTGGTATAGCGACATGCTGGTCATCCCGGAGCATCCCACGCTCACGCAGTTCATGTATCCCGCGACGCCGATGGAGTTGCACGAAGGCTTCATCATCGCGCGCGAGCGGATTCTGACCAAACGCAGCGGCCTTTTCGGCTGGGGCGACGATGCACACCACGAAGTCCACGTTTTCAATGACGCTGGCCGCGAGATGAAAGAGTTCATCGCGCCGACGGTGACGCGCGACGGAATGACCTTCACCGAACTCCGCCTCGCCGAAGGCTGGTCAGCGGCGATTGTGAGGAAGTGAGGCGGCCCCAGAGATTGAAGTTGTTACCCCGCGACCCGAACGACCATCAACCCATCAACCACGGAAGATTGACCGCCATGAAACCAGCCCCGGCAACAACCGAAACCCCACCATTAACCCGCCTCCGAAAAACCGTTTTCGGAAGCTCCATGTTGTCTGGCATACTCGCTGGCTTCCTGGCGGCAACGCCCGCCGCTTTGTCCGCCCAGCAGCCGACGAGTCAGATCATCCCGCGTCCACGGCTCGAAAAACTTACGGGCGACGCTGTGACGCTTGCCGGTGCCGGCGGCGACATCACCGTGTCGTATGTGTCGGGCGAACCAAAGCCCGCCGCTTTGACGGAAGGTCTCGGATTGCTCGCGGCCCGATTCAAGTCGCTGGGCGGCTCCCTCCGCGACGCCAAGGCCGACGCCACGCGTGCGATGATTGTGTTCGAGAAATGCCCGATGGAAACGATGGCGCGGACTCTGTCAGCGCGAGGCGTCAAAGAGGTGCTGGATCCGAAACGGCTGGCACAGGCGTATCAACTGTCAGTGAGCGCCAGTGGGAAGGGTCAGGTGACCCTCAGGGCTGCGGGCGACTTGGGTCTTTATTACGGCGTTGTGTCACTGGTGCAATTGGTGGAGGCGGACTCGAAGGGAAAGCTGCAAGTGCCGGCGGGTGAAATCCTGGATTGGCCGGAGATTGCCCATCGTCTCGCCAAGACCAGCGCGACGGACAACGCCCCGGCCATCGTGAACCGGTTCGCCGCCTGGATGCCGTTCTACAAGATCAGCCAGGTGGGGCTGCAGTTTCACGGGGTAGAATCCCTCGAACTGGACACGAACTTCACCACGAGCATCAAGGCGATTTGCGGCTGGGCGCGCCGCACCGCGATTTGCGAGACGGTCGTGTATTTCTGCCCGTTCCGCGGCAAGCCCAAGAATGTGGGCGCGTATGATTTTCGCCTTCCCGAACACCGGGCGGCTTACGTGCAGTTGCTGGAAGGATTCCTGGCGCAGGGCGCGCATGGCATCGAAGTGGATTACAACGACTGGGGGGACAACCCGGAGATACCGATCGAGGATGTGCTTAATCTGGCGTGTGAATCCGTCTGGAAAAAGGATCCCGCCGCGTATGTCTTCTGGTGCGCGCCGAACCTCGGAACCGCCACCTACAACGGGCCAGCAACACCGGAGTTGGCGCGGATTCTCTCCAAAGTCCCTGACCGTGTCTGGCCATTGTGGGTTGGGAGTCCGGAAAACTGGAATGGTTTTCGTGGCGCCATCCCCCGGCGGCTGGAGGCCGAAGACTGGACCAGGACAACGGGGCGTCGTCCGTTCCTTTGGCTGAATCGTGTTTCATTTGGCGTGACAAATGAAATGGGGCGTGCCCTTGCGGAAGCGCAAGGCGCGCATGCCTTCCGGGGCGAGGTTATGCCGAAGGATCTAAACCGGCTTATTGCCGGAGTCCATTTCAACGCCGGGATGAGCAAGGGATACATGAAGTTGCCGAACGAGTTCTCGCCGGAAGCACTCGCGTATTTCGCCACCGCTGCCGACTACGTCTGGAATCCGCACGATTGGGAGGCGGTGGAATCCTGCCGCCGCGCCCGGCGGTTCATGAGCATCATGTCGCCTTTGCTGGCACAGCGAGTCGCCCTGGTCGCAGCAGAAAACTGATTTCAGCAACTCACACCCATACATGAGACAACTCCTCACTCTCACCTTCCTGCTGCTGTCAGCAGTGGCGGGACTGCGCGCCGGAGTTGTGCCCCTGCGGATCGCCACGTTTCAAGCGGATGCCACTCCGCCCATCGGTTCGGCGCTGTGCTTCGGGAATGTGAAACCCGTGAAGGAAGTCGTGACCCCGCTCACGGGGCGCGGGGTGATCCTGCTCGGCGCAGGCGAGCCCATTGTGCTGTGCGCCTTCGACTGGCTGGGCATCGCCAATGAAAGCCATGATGCCGCCCGCGACGCGCTGGCGAAAGCCGTGGGCACTTCCCGCGACCGCGTGACCGTTCATGTGCTGCATCAGCACGACGCGCCGGGCAGCGACTTTGGCGCGGAACGATTGCTCGCGGAACACGGACTGGGCGGTCAGGGATCGAATGCGGAATTCGACCGGCAGGCCTTTCAACATGTCGCGTCGGTGGCGAAGGCTTCGCTCGCGACGGCGCGGCCCGTGACGCACGTCGGGCTTGGCGCGGGCAAGGTCGAGCAGGTTGCATCAAACCGGCGCATCCTCGATCCGTTCACGCGGCGCGTGGCCATCGTCCGGTTGAGCGCCACACGCAGTCCCGAGGCGCAGGCCGCACCCGAGGGGACGATTGATCCGCTGGTCCACCTCGTCGCCTTTTGGAGCGAAGACAAACCCGTTGCCGTGATGACGTATTACGCCACGCACCCGCAGAGCTACTACGGGCAGGGCTCCGTGAACTGGGATTTCGTCGGCATCGCACGCGAGTTGCGCGAGAAGGCGCTGCCGGGCGTGGCGCACATTCACTTCGACGGCGCGGGCGGGAACGTGGCCGCTGGCAAATACAACGACGGCTCGAAAGACAAGCGCCCCGTCCTCGCCCAGCGCCTTGCCGACGGCATGAAGCTCGCGTGGGACTCGCAGAAGAAGCAGCCGATCCGCGCGGCAGATGTCGGGTGGCAGGTCGCGCCTGTCGCGATGCCGGTGCGCGACACGCTGGAGGATAAGCAACTGCTCGCCAAACTCTCCGACACCACGCAGAAGCAGCTCGATCGCCTCCGGGCCGCGCGCGATTTGTCGTTTTTGCGCCGCACGCGCGGCGGGCATCAGATTCCGGTGAGTTGTCTGCGGCTCGGCACCGCACGCGTGCTGCACCTGCCGGGCGAGTTGTTTGTGGAATATCAGATCGCCGCCCAGCAGATGCGCCCCGACGATTTCGTCGCCATGGCTGCCTACGGAGACCTCGGTCCCGGCTACATCGGCACGGAGCTCGCCTACGGACAGGGCGGCTACGAGACCGGCATTGTCTCCCGCGTGGCGCCGGAGGTGGAGAAAGTGCTGGTGGGCGCGATGCAACACTTGCTCGGAAACAAGCCAGGAATGATCCAGCCGAAGTCATCACGATGAAACCCGCCGCACCGAAAACCGCACCTCATCACCTCAACTCTGAAACTCCGTTCCCAGAAATTCTGAAATGGCCATGAAACACCCAACCGACCCAACACTCCAAACAAAGCAGACCCACTCCGTCTCGCGCCGCACATTTTTGAAAACCACGGGTGCGTTCACCGTCGGCGCGCTCGCGGGACTGCCGGGGCGCGCGTCGGCAGCGCCCAGCGTGAGCGTCATCGAAACCAAAGTCATCTCGTGGGAGCCGCAGTTTTACCACGGCTGGCCGACGGTCGCGCGTCGGGCGAATGGCGAGCTGTGGGTGACGTGGTCGGGCGGACGCGAGGGTCATGTTTGCCCGTTTGGACAAGTCCATGCGATGACCTCTCGCGATGATGGCAGGACGTGGAGCTGGCCGCGCGTGTTGCTGGACAGCGCCATTGATGATCGCGATTCCGGTGTGCTCGTCACGGCGAAAGGCACGCTCATCGTCACCACGTTCACCTCGCTTGCGTATGAGCGGTTCTTTGTCAAGGGCACCGCCGATGGTGATCCGCAGCCGCTCAACAAGGCGATGGCACCGGAGCACTTTGCGAAATGGAAGGCCGCGCATTTGCGATTGAGCGCGGCGGAGCGGAAGGCGGAGCTTGGCGAGTGGTGCATCCGCTCCACCGATGGCGGGCTCACCTGGTCGGCGCGGATGCCGACCCTCGTGAACAGTCCGCACGGCCCCATCCAACTCAAGGACGGACGCCTGCTCTACGCAGGCAAGCAACTGTGGACCGGCGAGAACAAGAGCGGCGTCTGCGAATCAAAAGACGACGGCCTGACCTGGCAATGGCTCGCACAAATTCCCGCGCGCCCCGGCGACAATGCCGCCGGCGAATACCACGAACTGCACGTCGTTGAAGCCGCCAACGGCACGCTCATCGCGCAGATTCGGAAAGAAGGCGCAGCCGACGGCGGCCACACGTTGCAAAGCGAATCCAAGGACGGCGGAAAAACGTGGAGCGTGCCGCGTGTGATCGGTTTCGGCATCCCCTCGCATTTGATCAAGCTGCGCGATGGCCGCCTGCTCATGACCTATGGCCACCGCCGCCCGCCTTACGGCACGCAGGCGCGTGTCAGCGCGGACAATGGCAGCAGTTGGAGCGATCCGCTCGTCATCACTGACGACTGCCCGCGCAACGATCTCGGTTATCCCAGCACGGTGGAACTCGCCGACGGCACGTTGCTCACGATCTGGTATGAGAGCGTGGAGAAGGTCAAAGCCAAGCCGACCGTGCTGCGTCAGGCGAAGTGGAAGCCTGCGTAAATTCACCATGAAGCTCATCATCACTCTGACCCTCGCCATCCTCTGCATCTCGATCCCGGCCCGTGCGCAAGATGCCAACGTGAAACCCAAGCTCACGCCGCCGTATCGGCTGATGTATGGCTACAAGGACTTGGCGGGCTTCAGGCCGCAGCCGTTCTGGTCGGACACCAAGGAGTGCGCGCGGTTGTGGGATGAGGTTTTTGAACGCTTCAACATCATCACGGGCAAGACCACCGATGCTGCGGTGGTGAAGCGTTTGCGCGAGCATGGGATCGTCTTCGCATTCAGCGTGAGCAACAATCGCAACGCTACGCACAAGACGACCGAGGACTTCGTGCGCGAGTGGTCGAGGCCGCTGGAGGACACGCTGGGCGGGCAGCTGCCGGGAGGATTCGATGGAATCTCGATTGATGAGCTGCACGGCGACACCGATGGGAGCGCGGACTCGGAGATCACGATCAAGGCTGTGCGCGAGGTGCGGCGGCGTTTTCCGCAGAAGGCCATCCTCGCCTGGGCGCCGATGGTCGTGGTGCTCGCCGGTTCGCCGGATAAGAACGGGCTGCGCTACGCGAAAGGCAAGATGTGCGACAACCAGCTCCGCATGGTGGCCGAGTGTTGTGACCTCTTGATGATCGAGTGCTACCACAGGGAGAGCAGCACGCATCTCGACTGGTTCGCCGAGGCCGCGAAGAATCTGAACACGCGTGCGCCTGGCCTGCTGGACAAGAGTGTGTTCGGCCTCTGCGTCTCGCAGCGCGAAGACCTCAACATGGACGACAAGCCCGAGATGGACTTCGCGCAGCATGTGGAGAAGCAGTTCAAGCTCCTGAAAACGGAGCCGCTGGTGAAGCAGACACCGGGCGTGGCGATCTACGCCTTCTACCGCGCGAAGCCCGAGATGATCCGCGCGATTAATCTTCTAGCCGAAAAGTATTATCCAGCAGCACATCCGTAGTCTCCGAATCACCATGAAACATATCATCCGTCTCACCGTCACCCTGCTCGCAGCACAGGCGCTTCTTCACGCAGAGACCAAGCCGGCCACGCTCACCGTCACCGCCGACCACCCCGATGCCGTTTACAAGAAGGGAGAAACTGTCACGTTTACGATCAACATCGCGCAGCCCAGCGACGCGCAGGTGAGCTGGACGCTCTCCAAGGATGGCGTGCCACCGACTTCTTCGGGCAAGGCCACGCTCCTCGGCGGCACTGCTACCGTCACTGGCAGGCTTGATGAACCCGGCTTTCTCTTGTGCCGCGTCAGCTACATAAATGCCGACAAATCGAGCACCGTCGCGCTCGCGAGTGCCGCGATTGATCCGTTGCAGATCAAGCCCAGCATGGCCCCGCCCGCTGACTTCGATTCCTATTGGGCCGGCGAAAAAGCGAAACTCGCGCGCGTGCCGATGAATCCGAGGCTCACGCCACAAAACTCGGCGTCGAAGGGCGTCGAGGCGTTCGATCTGCAAGCCGATTCGCTTGGCAAGCCGGTGTCGGGCTACTTCGCGCGGCCCTTCGGCGCGAAGTCGAAGAGCCTGCCGATCATCCTCACCGTTCATGGAGCTGGCGTCGTAAGCTCTGGCCTCGCCGGGGCCACTGGCTGGGCGGAGAGGGGCTTTCTTGCGTTGGACATGAACGCGCACGGCATTCCGAACGGTCAGCCGAAGCAATTCTACACGGACCTCGCGAGCGGATCCTTGAAGGATTACCGCACGCGAGGCCGTGATTCGCGCGACACGATTTACTTCCACGACATGTTCCTCCGGCTTGTGCGCGCGCTGGATTTCCTCACTGCGCAGCCCGAGTGGGATGGCCGCACGGTGGTCGTGCATGGCAGCAGCCAGGGGGGGTATCAATCCATCGTCGCCGCCGGACTCGATCCGCGCGTGACCTTTTTCGCAGCGGGCGTGCCCGCTGGCTGTGACCACACGGGCTTCAAGGCGGGTCGTGTCAACGGTTGGCCGAAATTCATCGCCACCGGCGAAACGCCAGCACCTAACATCGTCGAAGCCGTGCGCTACTATGACGCCGTGAGTTTCGCCACGCGCACCAAGGCGGCGGGCATTATCACCGTTGGATTCATCGACACGACTTGCCCGCCGTCAGGCATCTACGCGGCTTTCAACGCCCTTGGTGGAAAGCGCGAGATCTTCAACAGCATCCGCACCGGTCACGTCGGTGCGGCACCCACCACCGAAGCCATGCGCAACGCCATCTTCGCCCACGCTGCAGCAATGAAGCGGTAGCCTGTCTCATGCTTTGCGAAAATCCGAACCAAGCGCCTCCAATCGACGCGTAATGGCACCTGACAAGAATCCCCTGCCTTACACCGACACCAAGCCCGTCGGCGCTGCGGATTTTTATTTCGCCATCAACGCGACGTTTCGCTTCGTCCTGCGGAAGCTGGGTGCTGATGGTCTGCGCCGATACTGGACGCACATGGGCACGCACTATCATGCCCCGGTGACGGCCCGGTGGAGCGCAGGCGGTGCGTCGGCCATCGCCGCCCATTGGCGCGCGTTCTTCGCGGCGGAGCCGGGCGCGGAAGTCGAAGTCAGCGAACGCGGGGATATCGTGAGGCTTGAGGTGAAGGTCTGTCCTGCGATCAGCCATCTGCGGGCGAATCGCCGCGAGATTGTTCCGTGCTACTGCCAGCACTGCTATTTTGTCAGCGAGGCCATTGCCGCCCCCGCAGGCTTCACCGTTCGTGTCAGTGGCGGCAACGGTTCGTGTCGGCAAATCTTTCAGCGGCGCGACGCGCAGCTCCCGCCCCAAGACTTCGCGCAAATCAAGGAGGCCACATGCTAGGCAGCTACGACTTCTGCGGGCACTACGAGTGGACCTTCGAGTGGCTGCGAGAGCAGGGTGGGGATCCGCTGGTGCGCGTGTATTGGGATGAGGCCATTCACCGCGACTCGCAGACGCACGCGCGCGAATTGATCGTTGCCGGCGGAATCGCCGGAATGAAAAAATACTGGGCGCACACGCTCGATCACGAGGCCGCTGGTTTTGCCATCACCCACAAGGATGATGTCATCCGCATCGACATGCACGACTGCCCCTCGAAGGGTTTCCTCATCCGCAACGGCCTCGCGCAATATCGCGACTACTGCGACCACTGCATCGGCTGGATTGGCCCGCTGATGAAGGAGGCGGGCTTCGTCATTGATCACGCGCACAACCACTGCGGCCAGTGCTGGTGGGAAATGCGCTGCGCGGACGACTTCACGCCTCCCAGCGCCAAGGGCGAGCTGAGCGGGCAGGGGGATGTGCGGCTGCGTTCGGACTGGAATCAGGCCGGGGAGATGGATGTCTTCCAGCGCGCCACCGACGTTGATGACAAGACCACAGCCAGCCCCGCCTGACATGATTCCACGACTCGTCACACATCTGCTCACCATCATTGCATTCATGAACCATGCACACGCTGCCACCTGGGAAAAACTGCCGTCGTTGCCCGAACCAAACGGCGGGTGCATGGCCGGTTGCGTTGGCGGAAAAATCATCGTCGTAGGTGGCACGAACTGGCGCGATGACATGAAGCGTTGGCTCGATACGGTGCGGGTGTTTGACCCGGCCACGAAGCAGTGGGCCATCGGACCGTCGCTGCCGCATCCTCTCGCGTATGCGGCCTTCGCGAGTGACGGAGCTAGGCTCTACATGGCGGGCGGTGCCGACGGCAAGCGGGCACGCCGCGAGGTGTATGGCCTCGACGCGAACTTGAAGCTCGTCCACATCGGGGACTTGCCGATGCCGGTGGTGTTTGCAGGCGGCGCGCTTCAAGGAGGCAGGCTGGCAGTGTTTGGTGGGACACCCGATCCCGATGATTGGAGCAAGGTCACTGCTGATCTGCACGCTGTGAACTTGACCAATGGAATCAGCTCGCCGCGCACGCCTTTGACGGGGCTGTCGCATGGCGTCGGCATTCCCGCAGTGGCAGTGGCAGGTGGCGGGCTATACACATTCACAGGAGCCTGGCTGGATCCAGCGAGTCAGCAGGTGCGCAACGTTGCTGCCGCGTTCACATTTGACTTCGCCAGCAATTCATGGAGGCCCGTTGCGCCGTGTCCGAAACCGGCTCGTGGCGTGTCCGCCGTCGCTCTGGACGACAGTCACATTTACCTTGCGGGCGGTCACGGCACCGATGCGGAAGGGTTTCTTTCCACTGCTTTCATTTACAACGCGAGCAAGGACCGCCACACGCCAGCCTTGCCACTCCCCCTCGCCGGAATGACCTGCCTGGTGAGGTGCGGCGAGTTTGTCTATGCGCTCGGTGGCGAGGACAGGAAGAAGCACCGCAGCGATGCCTGCTTTCGGATCCGTGCTGCCGAGTTGCTCGGTGAAACTCAACCCAAACTGTGATGACATCCATAAAACTCATTTCCGCCATTCGCATTCTCACACTTCTGCTCACCGCCCTGCCGCTGTGCGCAGCAGAGCCGTCACCGGTGGAGTTCACCGTGAAGCTGGAGACCGTGATGAAGCATGATGACGGGAAGTTTCTCTGGTTTCATCCTCGCGCGGCCGCCATTCCTTCTCGCGCTGTGGGTGACCCGTCCGTCGTGATGACGATCCAGAAGCATCTCAAAATCTCCGACTACTACTCCGGGCTGCATTTCATGACACGGGCAGGCAGCAATGCGCCGTGGGTAGGCCCCGTGCTGCCGCCGGAACTGGACTGGCGACAGATGCCTGAAGGTGTGACCATCAGCGTGGCGGATGTCACGCCCGGCTGGCACGCGCCGACTGGCCGCCTGCTCGCCATCGGCTGCCAGGTCCGCTACAGCCCGAAGGGCAAGCAGCTTGAAGATGTCAGGCGCGCGCATCAGACAGTCTATGCGGTGTTCGATCCGAAGGGCGAACGATGGACGCCATGGCAGGTGCTCGACCTGCCGGGGGACGAGCAGTTTGATTTCGCGCGCAATGCCTGCGCGCAATGGCTTGTGAAGCCTGATGGCACGCTGCTGGTGCCGCTCTACATTGGCAAGAGCACCAAGGATCGCTTCAGCACCACGGTCGCGGAGTGCCGCTTCGATGGCACGAAACTCACCTTCGTGCGAAACGGCACTGTGCTGCGTCTCGATGTGGCTCGCGGCCTTTACGAGCCGTCGCTGACCACATTTCAAGGCCGCTACTTCCTGACGCTGCGCAACGATCTGAAAGGCTACGTGAGCGTGAGCGACGATGGCTTGCAGTTCTCTGAGGCAAAGCCGTGGCTCTTCGATGACGGTGCGGAGCTGGGCAGCTACAACACGCAACAGCACTGGCTCGCGCACAGCGACGGCTTGTTCCTCATCTACACTCGGCGCGGCGCGAACAACGACCACATCGTGCGGCATCGCGCGCCGCTGTTCATGGCGCAGGTCCACCCCGAGACGTTGCAGATCATGCGCCGCACGGAGAAGGTTGTTGTGCCGGAGCGCGGCGCGGAGCTGGGCAACTTTGGCGCGAGCGCGATCAGCGCGACCGAATCATGGGTCACCGTTTCCGAAGGCATGTTCATGAAGGACTCGAAGCAGCGCGGAGCCGAAGGAGCCACGTTCGTCGCGCGGATTCTCTGGGCGAGGCCGAACAAGCTCGTCATCGGCACCGGCACCCCGCCTGCGCCCGTGAAATGACTGATTGTCATGAATCACCTCATCCTGACACTCACTTCCCTGCTGCTGGCCCCGATGGCCGCGCTGCACGCAGCGGGCTTCCCGCTCACGCTGCATCCCAAGGCGCAGAAATTGCCGTTCACGCACCAGGGGCCGTTTGTCACCAAGGCGGGCGGTGGAGTGCTCTGTGTTGATGCGCAGAATGCGTTGAGCAGTGCAGATGAAGGCAGGACATGGACGAGCACGCCTGTGTTCCGTGAGGCGAGCAAGTTCAACATCAGCAACGAGCGCGCCCTGCTGCGCACCCGCGACGGGGTTGTGATCGCGGCATGGATGAATGGCGCGGAAAAGAAGACGCCGCCGGGCTGGAACTGGGGCGTGAAGGGCGTGGACTGGCAGGATTTCGTGCTGCCGACCTATGTGTGCCGCAGCCTCGATGATGGAAAAACCTGGGAGGAGCCAGTCCTTCTGGGCAGGCCGTGGTGCGGCTGCATCCACTCGATGATCGAGACGAGCAGCGGGCGCATCGTCCTCGTCGGGCAGGAGATCATTCCGCAGTGGCGTCATGCAACGGTGAACTTCGTCTCCGATGACAAGGGCAGGACATGGCAGCGCAGCAACATGCTCGACTATGGCGTTGGCGCGCATGATCACGCGGGATCGATCGAAGGCACGGTCGTCGAGCGCAAGGACGGCTCGCTGTATCTGCTGCTGCGCACCGAGTCAGGTTTCCTATGGGAGGCGGCCTCGCGTGATGGCGGGTTGAAGTGGGCTGGTTTGCAGCAATCGCAAATCAAGTCCGTGACGTGCTGCCCGCAGATGACTCGCCTCGCGGATGGACGCATCGCGCTGCTGTGGAATCATCCGCCGCGACACAGGCCGGACAGCAGGACGAGTCGCGAGGAACTCTCCCTGGCTTTCTCATCCGATGAGTGCGCGACATGGTCAAAGCCCGTGGTTGTCGCGGCATCCTATGGAGGCGGCGCGCGTGTGTCTTACCCGTATTTGTATGAGCGCAAGCCTGGCGAGCTGTGGATTACCACAATGCAGGGCGGCCTGCGCATGAAGGTCAATGTCGCCGGCCTGGGTCAGGCCGAGATTCCCGTCTTCCAACCGCCCGCTGCCTCACTGCCCAAGGAAGGTGGCATCGTCATGTTTGGCGACTCCACGACGGCGGAGCGCCCCGGGGCCGTGGACAAGGTTTATGCCGCCCGCGTGAGCGAGATGCTTCAAAGCATTGGCTCTTCACTTTCCGTCCACAATGCCGGCACGCCGGGCAACACAACACGCGAGGCAAGGAAGCGCTTCGAACGAGATGTGCTGGCACACAAGCCTCGCGTGGTGGTCATCCAATTCGGCCTCAATGACGCCGCCGTGGACGTGTGGAAGACACCCCCGGCGTCCGCCCCCCGAGTCCCCTTGGCGGAGTATGAGCAGAACCTGCGGTGGATGCTCGACACCCTACGCACCCAGAAAGCGAAGCCGGTGTTGATGACCACCAATCCGCTGCGCTGGACCAGCAAGCTGCGCGACCTCTACGGCAAGCCACCCTACCGCCCCGATGATGCCGACGGTTTTGATGCGCCCGTTCTCGCGCGCTACAACGAGGCAGTGCGGCAGCTCGCGAAGGAGCTCGCAGTGCCACTTGTGGAAATTCACGACTTGTTTGCCGGCAAGAACGCCGACCAGCTCCTGCTCGACGGCATGCACCCCAACGACGCCGGCCACGAGCTGATCGCCGCGCAGCTCATGCCGGTGATTCGAGCCCAGATAAGGTGAATCCGTCGCCCGCGGAAATTATTCTGGCCCGCCGAATACCGATCCACCACCATCAACCCAGTCCCGACCCGCAGTCGCCGAACTTTCCTCGACAGAATGACATGAACACGTCTCCCCCAATCTATCCGCCGCTCTCCGCCTACCTTGCCGTCCACGACGCCGCCCGGGCCATTGAGTTTTACAAGGCCGCGTTTGGCGCGACCGAGCTCTTCCGGCTCAACGACCCTGAGTCGGGCAAGATCGGCCACGCGGAACTCATGATCAACGGCGCCCTCATCATGCTTTCCGACGAATATCCCGCCATCCATAAGTCGCCGCAGACCCTCTCCGGCACGTCGGTGCGGTTCTGCCTCATGGTTGAAAATGCGGATGCTGCCGTGGACCGGGCCGTCACTGCCGGGGCGACCGTTGTCAGGCCCCCGGGCGATCAATTTTACGGCTTCCGCTGCGCATCCGTTCGAGACCCCTTTGGCCACGAGTGGTTGCTCCAGCATCAGATCGAGAAGGTGTCGCCCGCCGAGATGCAGCGGCGTTGGGATGCGATGGCGAAAAAATGCTAAGCCGCGATGGCGGGTGTTGACGCGAGTCACGCGGGCACCTTCATTCTCGCCGTTCCGCCGAACCTCATTCCGAAATGGCGTCGGACGAACCTGTCGCCGCAAGAGGGCGGAGCGGAAACAGGGCGCGGCATTTCAAATCGTAAGCCGGCCCGTGAGCGCTCCAGGGCTGGGTGAAGCGCGTGTCGCAGAGAAGCCACTTTTCACACCATCACGTCCCGCACCACGTTGCCGAACACGTCGGTCAGGCGGAAGTCACGGCCGGCGTGGCGGTAGGTGAGGCGCTCCTGGTCGAGGCCGAGGAGGTCGAAGTAAAGGCGGCGGACCAAGGTGCGGTTGTCGGCCGGCGGATTCGGCTTCAGCCCGCGCTTCTTCAACTCGGCGAAGATGAAGCGGTCAATGGGATGGCTGGACCAACTCGCGTCGGCTGGGGGGACGGCCCGAACGGGCCGATAGGCTCAGTGCTTCGCATCCGGCGGCGCGGCGAGGGAACCGGGCGGCGAGAAGAGAGTCGGCGAGGCAGCCAGCAACGCGGCGGCAGACAGCGCGTTGGGCAGCGGGAACATCGTCGAGTCTCAGATGCTTCCTTGCGCGCGGAGGATTCAGGGATGTGCGGCGCGTCGATCGTTGATTTCAGCGTGCAGTGAGCAAAATGACTTTGCGCTCGTGCGCCCCGTCTTTAAGCTCCGCGCGACCGTATGCCGAAGCAGATTGCTGAAATGCTCATCGAGTCGGTGACGATGGAGCTGCCCGACACGAAGACCCTCCGCCTCAAATGGCCGGAGGGTTATGACGTGGATTTCAAGACGGGGCAGTTCATCACGGTGTATTGGCCGGACACGCCGACCTACAAACGCGCTTACTCGCTGAGTTCCTGCGCGCTGGACCGGGGCTTTTATGAGGTGACGGTGAAGCGCGACGGCAAGATGGGCACGCGCCTCGTGGACTGGGCCAAGCCGGGCGACAAACTCGGAGTCATCGAGCCGGTCGGCAAGTTCCTCCCCATCTTCGACCCGCCGGGCAAGCACCTCGTCTGCATCGCGGGCGGCAGCGGGGTGACGCCCTTCCGTGCGTTTGCCCGCGAGGCCACGCGCCGCGAACTCGACACCCGGCTCACCATCCTCTACAGCGTCCGCACGACCAACGACATCATCTTCCGCGAGGAGTTTCAGCAGCTCGAACAGGAGAACGAGCGTTTCGACTTCTACGTCACTTGCACGCGCCTGCATCCCGATGACCCGTGGACGGGTCGGCGCGGTCGCATCACCGCCGACTGGGTGAAGGAACACGTTCACGACCTGCCCAACACCGTCTTCTACGCCTGCGGCACAAACGAACTGGTCGAAGCCACCGAGCGTCTCGTGCTGGACGAACTCAAGCTGCCGAAAGAGCAGATGAAGACGGAGAAGTGGGGATAGCCAAACGCGGAGCTCGGAACGCGGAACGCGGAATCAAGAACTGAAACTCGAAACCCAAAACTCAAAACCCGAAACTGCGCCAGAATGCACCGCGACATCCTCTTCCTCCTCAAGCACGACTTCCCCGACGGCCCCGGCACGCCCTACTACTGCCCCGAGTGCGCGCAACTCACCGGCGTGCTCGCCTACTACCCGCAGCTCCGCCACGTGCTGGACTTGCGCTACGTGGACTTCCCGCGCCCTCGGAAGGAAATCCTCTCGCTCATCGGCGAGGCGAACCAGAGCTGCCCTGTCCTCGTCATCGCGGACGGCCCGCCTGCCAATGTGCAAGGCGTCGAGATCGGCACCTTCAACGGCCTGCACTTCGTCTCCGGCGCGGCGGCGATTGGGAATTACCTGGCGCAGGTGCATGGCGTGGGCAGGCCGCACTAAACAGGTTCAACCTGATGGACCTCGACCCGAAGAGTCTGAAACTCGATGAGAACGCCAAGTCGGCGGATGAGAGCCTCCCGGCTTTTCTTGCGCGCCCCGATGATGCGCCGGTCTATCACGGATTTCCGCTTGTCCCTGAAACCACAACTGACGGCTGGTGTCTTGGCGCAATTACGGAATACGCCGACCCAAGCGGTTGTGAGAGTGGTGATGCCTTCGTGGTTGCGCCCGATGGTTCACGCGCGGGCCTAGTCTGGGATGTTGGGGAAGGTGAATTGATGGTGATTTGCCCGCCAGATAACGGACGGTGGGGAGTGTTTCAAGTCTGGTTTCCGAAGCCGACCCGAGACACGGCTGATTTGGTGGACTGCTTTCGAGCGATTCTCCCCGCCCTCAAACAAGCATTTTCGGAACATCAGTCCGGTCAGACCAATCCTGTTTCATGACTCTCAAGCGCACTCCTCTCTTCTCCGCCCACCAGCGCGCGGGCGGCAAGCTCATCGAATTCGGCGGGTGGGAAATGCCGGTCCAGTATTCCACCATCACGGACGAGCATCTCTGCGTCCGCCGTGCGGCCGGCATCTTCGACATCTCGCACATGGGCGAGGTCATCGTGCGCGGGCCGGCGGCGGCGGCGTTCCTCAACGCCACGCTTACCAACGACGTGCGCAAGCTCGTCGTCGGCCTCGGCCAATACACGCTCATGTGCCACGAGCACGGCGGGGTGATTGACGACCTCTACGCCTATCGCCTCGGCGCGGAGGAATACCTGCTCATCATCAACGCCTCGCGCATCGAGCCGGATGTGGCGTGGTTGCAGGAGCACCTTGGGGCCTTCCCACAGCACGCGGACGTGACGCTCGCGAACCTCTCCGACCACACCGCCGCCGTCGCCATCCAAGGGCCGAAGACGCCCGGCTTGCTCGACCAGCTTTTCCCCGCCGCTTCCACCGGCGGCACGCACGTCGCGAAGCCGAGCGAGCTGACGAAGAACCAGATTGCGCAGTTTGCGTTCGACGGCCAGCCCGTCTGCGTGGCGCGCACGGGCTACAGCGGCGAGGACGGCTTCGAGGTCATCACGCCCGCGACGCTCGTCGAGGCGGTCTGGGACAAGGCGCTGAATCTTGGCCATCAGTTCTGCCTCCAGCCCTGCGGCCTCGGCGCGCGCGACACGTTGCGCACGGAGGTTTGCTACCCGCTCTACGGCCACGAGCTGGACGAGAACACCACGCCCGTCGAGGCCGGCGTCGGCTTCTTCGTCGCGCTGGACAAAGGCGACTTCGTTGGGCGCTCCGTGCTCGCGGAGCAGAAGGCGAGCGGCACGAAGAAGAAGCTCGTCGCCTTCAAGATGACGGACAAGGCCCCGCCGCCGCGTCCGCACTATCCGATTTGGGTAGGTGGCGCAGCGGTGGGTGAAGTCGTCAGCGGCACGCAAAGCCCGTCGCTGAACAACGGCATCGGCATGGGCTACGTCCCGCCGCAGTTAGCAGAGGTGGGCAGGAAGATTGAGATTGAGATTCGCGGTCGCCGCTTCGCCGCCGAGATTGTGAAGAAGCCGATTTACAAGAAGGCGTAGGAAGGCAGAGCCTGCGCGTGTCTTGCGAAATCATGGGCGCCGGCCGGCCCTCCCACATCCGATGACCAAACTCACAGATCTCACCACCGGACTCGTCCTGTCATGGTCCGTCTCCGTGACTCATTCCCTCGCCCACGATGTGGGCGACGCCGAGCACGACGGAGCCGCGCCGCACCACGGTTTCGCTTCATCGGAAGTCGTTCGATTGCGCGGGTCGCAACTGCGCGCAGGCATTGTGCTTGTGGCTCAGGCGCAGCGCCCGCTCCGGCCCGCCGCCGCGAATGCGATGCCGCCGAAGGCCGCGCCATTCCAAGCGTTCGCGCCGAAAGTGAAGGTCCGCGCCGACGGGCAGTTCCTCTACGTTGAGTCCGACGGCATGCCGGCGCACAACATGATGGTCGGCATCACTGCATGGCAGCAGCAGGTGCCGTTGCCGCAGGCTTACACGGGCAACAACGCGTGGCGCATCCCGCTGAATCCGGTGCCGTCGAAAAATCCACCGTCCATCAAGGGCCGGTTCCTGCGCGGTGCCATCGCGCTCGCGGCGAACGGCATTCCCATTTTCAACCCGCAGAACAACCGTGGCGAAGTCTCGCAGGAGATTGGCGAGTTGGACCAATGGGGTGGCCACTGCGGGCGTGCGGATGATTACCATTACCACGCCGCGCCGTTGCACTTGCAGGCGATGGTCGGCAAGGGCGCGCCCATCGCTTTCGCGCTCGATGGCTACGCGATTTACGGCCTCACGGAGCCGGACGGTTCCGCGCCTAGGAAGCTCGACGCCTTCAACGGCCACGAGACGCCTGCGCTCGGTTATCACTATCACGGCTCGACGAAGTATCCTTACGTGAATGGTGGTTTTCACGGCGAGGTCACCGAGCGCGATGGCCAGGTGGACCCGCAGCCACGCGCGCAGCCGATGCGGCAGGACCTGCCGCCGTTGCGCGGCGCGCGCATCACGGGCTTCACGACGAAGGACAAGAGCTACAGCCTGAAGTATGAGGTCGGTGGCGAAGCGCGCTTCGTGAATTACGCGCTCAACGACAACGGCTCGGTGAAATTCGACTACGTGGATGGTCGTGGTCAGGTCAAGTCGGAGACTTACACGCAGCGACCCGGAGGCGGCGACCGTCCTCCCGGCGAGCCAAAGGGCAAGGACGGAAAGAAGAAAGGCCCCGGCAAGGGCGACCGTCCGCCGCCGCCACCCGACGGACCGGACGCGCGTGGCCCCGGCGGCAGTCCTTACGTTCCGAACCCGGCGGCGAATTACACACCGAAGCGCAGCGGCAATTTCATTCTACGCAGTCCCGCCGTGGTCAGCGGCGGCGCGCTGCCGGTGGAGTTCACCGGCGACGGAGCCGGCGCGACTCCGCCGCTGGAGTGGAGCGGGGCACCGTCAGGCACGAAGAGTTTCGCGGTCATCATGCACCACAGCCCCGGCCCCGGAGACTCGAAGTGGTATTGGACGCTCTACAACATTCCCGCGACCGTCCAGAGCCTGCCGAAGAACGTGCAAGGCGTCGGCGCGCTCGGGAGCAACAGCGTGAACCGTCGCCCCGGCTATGCGCCGCCGCACTCGAAAGGCCCCGGCGTGAAGACCTACACCCTCACCGCCTACGCGCTCTCCGCGCCCGTGCAAATCTCCACGCCGGCCACCGAGGTGAACCGCGACGCGCTGCTCGTCGCAATGAAAGACCTCATCCTCGACAGCGCGGAGCTGAAAGTGACTTACGACCGAACGGGCATTGTCGGAAGCGCGCCGAACGGGGAGAAGAAGCAGTGAACCCTCTGCTCTTAGAAGCAGAACTGAACGGGACGTTGGCGGGACAATTGCCCGCCGCTTTCCTCGGCTTGGCGTATTTCTGGTCTTGCTGACATTCTCCGAGTGAAGCTGCGCGCCGACTTTACATTGGCTGGGGTCATCACCACAATTCGCCTCAACATGAGCATGCAAGTTCCCGCTGATTTGAAATATGCCAAGAGCCACGAGTGGTTGCGCGTCGCCGGCGACGTGGCGACCGTGGGCATCACCGACCACGCGCAGCACGAGCTGACGGACATCGTGTTCGTCGAGTTGCCCGCCGTGGGCCGCAAGGTGAAGGCTGGCGAGGCGTGCGCGGTGGTCGAGTCCGTGAAGACCGCCAGTGACATCTACGCACCAGTGAGCGGCGAGGTGGTCGAGGTGAACAAGCCAGTGACGGATGACCCCGGGTTGGTGAACGGCGAGCCCTTCGCGGCGGGCTGGTTCTTCAAGCTGAAGCTGACGAACGCGGCGGAGGTGGGAGCGCTCCTGACGCCGGAGGCGTATCGCACGCAGATTGGTGGGTGAGGTGCGAGTTGATAGGGGGGGAGTTGATAGTTGATGGACGGGCAATGGCGTTCGGACACGGCGCGCGATTCTCAACCATCAACTCCCCAACTCTCAACTTCCCCGCCCCTCGCACTCACGCCGACACAATGTTGTTCCTCACCGCGTAGCGGACGAGTTCGCCGACGGAGTGGAAACGCAGCTTGCGCATGATGTTCGTGCGGTGCGTCTCGACGGTCTTCACGCTGATGTTCAGGACGCTGGCGGCTTCCTTGTTGCTCTTCCCCTCGGCCAGCAGTTGCACGATTTCCTTCTCGCGCGGCGTCAGGCGGCTGCCGATGTCCTCGGCCTCGATGGCCTGCGCGCCTTCCTTGAGCGTGCTGTCGGAGACCATCTGCGAGATGCGCGAGGTGAAGTAGTTCTTGTGCGCGCTGACGGATTTCACGGCTGCGACCAGCTCGCGCCCGGCGTCGGACTTGAGGATGTAGCCGCGCGCGCCGACCTTGAGCACCTCGCTGGCGATTTGCTCGGACTCGTGGACGGTGAGGATGAGAATCTCGGTGTGCGGCAGGAGTTTCTTGATTTGGCGCGCGGCTTCGAGGCCGTTCAACTCCGGCATCGTCACGTCGAGGATGCAGACCTCCGGCGTGGTGGCCTTGGCCTTCTCGACGGCCTGGCGGCCGGTGCCGGCCTCGGCGACGACCTGCCAGCCGGGCTGGTCGTCGAGGAGCGCCTTCATGCCGGCGCGAACGATGTCGTGGTCGTCTGCGATCAGTAGTTTTAGAATGCTCATGATTGTTCCTCCGGTAGCGGCACCACGACCATCACGGTGGTGCCGCGGCTGTTCGAGTTGATTTCCAATGCACCGCCAAATTGTCGCACGCGCTCCCACACGCCCGCCACGCCGACGCCCAGCGCGGAGACGTTGCCATGCACTTTCTCCAGCTTCTCCGGTGGAATGCCGGTGCCCTCGTCGCGCACTTCGAGGACGATCTCGCCGGGCTGGCGCGTGAGCTTGATGAAGGCAGTCTTGCTGCCGGAATGGCGCGCGACGTTCGTGAGCGTCTCCTGCACGATGCGGAAGATGGTGACTTCGATGTCGGCGGGCAGGCGGTCGAACTCGGCGGGTGCGTCCACCTCGGTCTTGATGCCGCTGCGCTGGGTGAAGCCGTTCGCCAGCCACGCAATCGCTGCGAGCAGGCCCGATTCCTCGAGCAGCGGTGGGTGCAGCAGGTAGGAGATGGTGCGGATTTCGCGTGAGGTCTGCTCGGCTATTGCGGCGGTGTCGGCGATGAGGTTTCTCAACTTCTGCGGCGCTTCGGGGACCATGTTCTCGATGCGCGAGAGGTTGACGGCGATGGCTGCAAGCGTCTGGCCCGAGTTATCATGCAGCTCACGCGCGATGCGGCGGCGCTCCTGATCCTGCGCGTGCATCAGGTGGCCGGAAAGCTGGCGGAGCAGCTCCTCCTTGCCCTTGCGGTCAGCGATCTCGGTCTGGAGCGAACTGTTCGCCTTCGTGAGCTCATCAGTGCGGTCGCGCACGCGGCGTTCCATGTCGGAGAAGGCGCGTTCCAAGGTCTTCTCGCGCCGCCAGCGCTGGAGCGAGATCGCGGCGGCGAGCCACACCATCGCAATGGAGAGCACGCGGTTCGCCATCTCGGCCCCGTGCGGCCCGCCGAGCGGGCCGCGCATGAAGCCCAATACGGACAGCCCTGTCGCCGCGTAGGCCAGGTAGAGCGCGTGCTGCGTGTTCTGCGACCAGAGCGCCAGCAATACCGGCGCGACGTAGAACGCGGCGACGGGGGAGTCATCGCGCTGGCCGAGGTCGAGCGTCGCAATGACCAGCAGGCTCAGGCAGGCGGCGGGGATCTGCCAGTTGGTCACGAGCCATTGCGCCGCAGGGGAACTCAGAGCGGCGGCGGGAGCGCCCAGCCGACGTGCGGTGGACGTCGCGCCGTTCGAAGCAGCGGTAGGTGCGGACGCGGAAGGTGAGTTCATGAGTGCTGACGGGGCGAAGCTAATTCCCGCGCCGGGGCGAAGCAAGTGCGGCACGGTAGGGTGATTTGCGGAGAGACACCCTGGCCGCGCGAGCAGCGAGTGTTCGACACCGAATGGCCGCTCGTCTATCAAGCGGGCATGAACTTCTCCTCCCTCGCGGGCTTGCTGCTCTGCGCGATGGTTACCCTTGCCCCTGCCCAAGACTACGACCTCCTCCTGCGCGGCGGGCGCGTAGCGGATGGCACTGGCAACCCCGCTGTCTCTGCCGATGTGGCGGTGAAGGGCGGGCGCATTGCCGCCGTCGGGCGCGTCACCGGCACGGCGAAGCGCGTGGTGGACGTGAAGGGGCTGGTGATCGCGCCCGGCTTCGTGGACACGCACACGCACGCCGAGGGCATCGAAGACCAGCCGCTCGCCGAGAACTTCCTGCGCATGGGCGTCACGACGCTTGTGCTCGGCAACTGCGGCGGCTCGCGGCTGAACCTCGGCGAGTATTTCAAGGAACTCGAAGCCACGAACATCTCGCCCAACGTCTGTTCGCTCATCGGCCACAACACCGTTCGCCGGCAGGCGATGGGCGGCTCTTTCCTCCGCCCGCCGACCGATGCGGAGCTGGCGAAGATGAAGGGCTACGTCGAGCAGGGCATGAAAGACGGCGCGGTGGGGCTGGCGACGGGGCTGATCTACCTGCCCGGCACGTTTGCGAAGACGGAGGAGATTGTGGAACTCGCCAAGGTCGCCGGCGCGCACGGCGGCATATACGCCAGTCACATGAGGAGCGAGGGTGAAAACATCTTCAAGGCGCTTGATGAGCTCTTCCGCATCGCGCGCGAGGGCGGCACGCGCGGCCACATCTCGCACATCAAGCTCTCCGGGAAATCCTACTGGGGCCAGACCGCCAAGGTCATCGCCGCCATCGAAGGCGCGCGTGCCAGCGGCCTCGACATCACGCAGGACCAGTATGTATATCCCGCGTCCAGCACGGGACTCTCGCAGCTCATCCCCGACAGCGCGCGCGAGGGCGGCGCGGACAAGTTCCGCGAGCGCATCATCGACCCGGCACAGCGGGCGGACATCGCCAAGCGCATGAAGGAAACCCTCCGCAAGCAGGGCCGCGACGACTACAGCTACGCCGTCATCGCGAACTACTCGAAGGATAAATCGCTCAACGGCCTGAACGTCGTCGAGGCCGCGAAGAAGAAGCGCGGCAACGACTCGCTCGACGACCAGGTGGAGCTGCTGCTGGAGATTGAGAAGAGCGGCGGTGCCTCCGCCGTCTTCCACGGCATGAGCGAGGACGATTTGCGCGAGTTCGCGAAGCACCCGAACACCATGTTCGCCTCCGACAGCGGCGTGCGGAAGTTCGGCGAGGGCGTGCCGCACCCGCGCGGCTACGGCAACAACGCCCGCGTGCTCGGCGAGTATGTGCGCGAGGCGAAGCTGCTCCGACTCGAAGACGCCGTCCGCCGCATGAGCTCGCTCCCCGCGACGACCTTCAAGCTCAAGGACCGCGGTCTCGTGCGCGAAGGCGCGTGGGCCGACATCGTCGTGTTCGACCCCGCGAAAGTCACGGACAGGGCCACGTTCAAGGAGCCGCACCAATACGCCACTGGCTTCAAGCTCGTCACAGTGAACGGCGTCGTGGTGGTAGAGGACGACAAGCACCTCGGCACGCGGCCGGGCAAAGTGATTCGGATGAATCACCAGTAGGTCAGTGCTTCCAGCCTGACATCCATTTGAGAAAAAGCCGCTTGAGCGGGAGCTGAAAATTGGAGGGACAGGCGGGACGCGCTGTCCTACTCGGTCTCCGACTCGCGCGCTTGGACGCGTGCGCCGCGCCGGAGCCACGCCGTGGCGTCGGGCGGCTTCGGCTCGAAGGGGTCGAGCAGGTGCAGGGATTCGGTGCCTTCCGCGTCAATCACCTCCCAGTCCACGAAGAAGCGGAAAGTCTGCTTCTCCAGCGTGTGCATGAGGCTGGAGCGCGCGGCGGCGCGGGTGTCGGCGGGCGGTGTGAGCAGGGCGGCGTGCTGTTCCTCGGGCGAGATGACCCACGGCTCCGGCGTGCGCGCGAGCGGCCAGGCGAGGTTGCGTGCGGGGTCAACGGCGTGGAACTCCAAGTCCTGTGCGCGCAACCACGGGTCGGTCCACGGGAGATTTTCCTGCGCGAGGAACTGCGTGTAGAGCCAGCGCTTCGTCACCCAGTCCACGGTGCCGACGAGGTTCTCGACGTTCGTTTCCAAGTCCGTCAATACGCCGTCCCAGATGCTCAACAGCGTGTCCGTCTCCGCGTCACGTCCGCGAAACTCCTTCTGCGCGGCGGCGTGAAACCACCGCAGCACTTCGACCGCCGAGACTTCCCGTCCGTCCGCCAGCGGCACGCGCCACGGGCCGTCCGGCTGGTGCGAGAGCGCGCGGAAGGCGAACACCGCGTCGGCCAGCGCGACTTGCGGCAGCTTGTCTATCTCCAGCAGGTCCAGCACGAGCGACGCGGTGCCGCACTTGAGCGCAAGCGTGGCGGGCAGCACGCTGGTGTCGCCGTGCAGCAGGTGCAGGCGGCGGAAGCGGCGCGGGTCGGCGAGCGGTTCGTCGCGCGTGTTGATGATGGCGCGGTTGAACTGCACCCACTCGAAGAGGTCGTTGTTGATGTAGTCCGCGCGCTGGCTGATTTGGAAATCACTCTCGGAGGTCATCAGCTTGACGATGTCGCCGCGCGACTCCGCGCCCTGCGACGCCCGCACGCGGCCCGCGCCGGTGTAGAGCACGCGCAACGTGAGGAAGGCGAGGAGCGACTGGACGTTCGCCTCGGTGAGCGGCGCGCCCCGGCGGACGAGGTAGTTCTCGTGGCAGCCAAACGTCGCGCCGGAGTAATAGTCCACGTTGTTGCGCACAAAGCCGGCGCGGTCGGCGAGGCCGAGGTCGTGCGTGGCGGCGGTGAGCATGGCGTCGCCCGCGCGGTCGAAGCGCAGCAGGTCGCGGAGGGAAAGGCACTCGGGCGTGCAGATTTCGAGATGGCCCATGTCCACGTAGCAGCGGCCGCCGTTGAAGAGGAAGCCGCCGTTGCCCGCCGGCTCGTCCCAATCGCGCTGGTGCATGTCCGCGAGGCCGAAGCGGTGCTTCTCGAAGAGCCAGTTGCGCACGCGTGCGACGGCGGCGGGCGGCCCGGCGGGGTCGCTGCTCAGGCACCCGTATTCCGTTTCCAGGCCGACGATGCGGTTCATGGGAAGCTGCCTAAGCCCGGGGCCGGAGGCGAATCACGCCCGGTGAAATCACTGTGAAGGCGTCTTTGAACTGCGCGCCGCGTTCCTCAATGGCGACAGCGACCAAATCTGCCTTGGCTTCGAGCGACAAGCCCGCCAGCCGCAACAGAATCACTCCCGCGTGGACGCGGCTGAGGCGGAAGACCAGTTCGCCGAAATCCTTGTCCGCTGTCAGGAGCAGGGCGCTGTTCGCATTGGCACGACTCAAAACAACATCGTCGGGAATGCCCGGTTCCAGCTCGGCGATATACAGCACCTCGTGTCCATCCTGCCGGAGACGCGCGACGATAGGCGCATCCACTCCTTCGTCGGCCAGCAGGTTCATGCCGCCTTTTCAGCCAGGGGATAAACCAAGTCGGTGTGCAGCACCTTGGCGGCATAGGCAACGGCAGCGAGCACGCCGGGCCGGGTCAGGCGCGGGTGGGCGGCGAGGATTTGGTCCACCGACTCATCTGCGGCGAGCTTCTCCAAAATCAGCTCCACCGTGATGCGCGTGCCTGCGATGACGGGCTTGCCCATCATGACCGCGGGGTCGGCCTGAATCAGTGGCGTGCTCATGGCGGCAATTTAGGCGGAACGAGCGGGAAGACAAGCGGGAGTTCGGCAGTCGTCTTTATGAAACCGGTATCTCCGCATCACTCCTCTTCGGAGAAGTAATCTGAATCAACACGCTTGACCTCATAGACAGCGGCTGTGGCGACTCCGATGCCGTGCTCAATCATCAACTCGGCCAGTTCTTCGCCGTCAATCAGCACAATCTTGCTGTTCCGAAGGGCTGCAACATATTCGATTGCCTCCTTGGTGAAGGTCGAGGTGGTGATGAAAATGCCTTTGATGGCACCGTGTCCAGAGAGCGCACCTTGAAACTGTTGAACGTCCGGGCGGCCAACTGGCTTATCCGTCCACCGTTTCGCTTGCATGTAGATGGCGTCCAAGCCGAGCCGGTCCTCTTTGATTATCCCGTCAATCCCGCCATCGCCCGCCTTTCCAATGGCTTTGCCGGCATCGGCTCTTGAGCCGCCGTAACCCATTTTCACAACTAGCTCCACGACTAGCCGCTCAAAAAAGCTCGGAGTGCATTCCTTAAGACGCTGGAGCAACTCGGTAACAAGTGCAGCCCGTAGGCTCACGTAGCCGTTTTCAATCAGCTCCACCGGTGTCTTGTCGGGTAGTGCTGACTCCTTGGAAGTTGCGTCGCCTGTGGGTGCTTTGCTTCGGTTTTGGAACGCTTGAAATTCTGGAAACTGTTTCAGAAAGGCTGTGTTTATTGTCTTCGGATTCGTAGCCAAAGTTTTCCGGCCGAGGTCGGTGATTTTAAGCTGTGCGCGCTGTGGTGATTCAATCAGCCCCGCTTTCCTCATGTAAGTGCAAGCCCATCCAACCCGGCTGCCGAGAGTTGTGCTCGCGCCGCTGGGCAACATCTCGCGCTGGTCTGCCTCGGTGAGCGAAAACTCCTCTGCCATCGCGGCTATGACGGCACGAATCGCGATTGATTCCTGGGGCCGCTTTCCGGCAAACCGCAGGACAGGAAGCATGAATGATTGGTAATCAGGAACGGGCATGTGGGTAAGCTAATTGGTTGCGTCCGAGTTTTGCGAGTGAATGTCAAATCTCGCTCAGTGTTTGAAAGCGAGGCCGCCGTGGCGTGAGGCGGGAAAGCCACCCCGTCTCCACCGTCTTCCCACCCACCGCCTTCTTCCACCCCTCGCGTCGCTCCGCTTCCGCTGGCAGCGCGTCGGTGAACGACTTGTTCTCCGTCAGCACCCACCAGGCTTGCAGCAGCAGGTCGGCGACGGCGGTGCGGTCGGTCTGGCCGGCGAGGGCGGGGGTGAGCCAGGTCTTCGCGGCGGCTTCAGCTTCGGGCGTGTTCGCGGCGACGGCGAGGCCGCCGGTTTGGAGCTGGAACGCGCCGTCGAAGTGCAGGTTCGCGAGCAGGTCCTGGCCGGGGTCGTTGCCCAGCTCGACGATGAGCAGCTCGACGAGCGTGGGCGCGGTGAAAAGTTGCTCGAAGTTCTGCTTGAGCTGCGGGCTGAGGCCGAAGCTGACGAGGCGGCGCAGGCTCACGTCCTCGGGCGCGCGGGTGAAGGCTTCGAGGTGCGCGGCGTCAATCGCGGCCTGCCGGACCTTCTCGATGTCCGCCGGGTGGCCGAGGCCCGCGAGCGCGAGGCGGTCGTGCAGCTCGAAGACCTTCGAGCGGCCCGCGCCCACGCCGAGCAGGAGGATGCCGTCGGGCAGGCTGACGGCGAAGACGGGCGAGCCGCCCCGG
>JACRKB010000190.1 GCA_016235545.1 Verrucomicrobiota bacterium
CACGGATGGAACACGGATCAAACACGGATGGGGACGAGGAAAATGCGACCTCCCAAGGAGACGAACGCTCACTTCAAACGGGGGTGGCGAACGCAGCAGGCATCGTCAAGACAGTCGCCTGCTGTTCCGTGTTCCATCCGTGGCCCAACTGAATCGCTGGCTTATTGCGCGCGGCCAAATTTCTTCTCCAGCTCCTTCAAACTCATCTCGATGATCGTGGGGCGGCCGTGCGGGCAAGTGTAGGGCATCCGGCAGCGGCGCAGGTCGGCCACCAGGTTTTCCAACTCCGGACCGGCGAGCGGGTCGTTGGCTTTCACCGCGTGGCGGCAGACGGTCTTGGCGATGACATCCTCGCCGAGGCGCAGCGCGTTGACGCCTTCGCCGGCGGATTTGAGCGCGTCCACGAGTTCGACCACGAAGCGGCGCGAATCGGGAACCTTTGCGAAGGGCGGGAGCGCTTCGAGCAGGAAGGTGCGCTCGCCAAACTCGCTGAGGCTTACGCCGAGGCGGGAGAGGATGGGCAGTTGCTTGCGCAGAAACTCCACGTCGCGCACGGACAGCTCAACTGTCTCCGGGAGCAACAGCCGTTGCGAGTCCGCCTCGCCGCCGGCTTCGAGGCGGTCCAGCATCTGCTCGAAGAGGATGCGCTCGTGCGCCGCGTGCTGGTCCATGAGCACGAGGCCGCGGTCGCTCTCCAGCACGACGTAGAGGCGACCGATGACGCCGATGAGGCGCAGGGGGACGGAGAGAAGTGGGGAATGGGGAATGGGGAATGGGGAATGGGGCGCGGTGCTTGCGGGTGCCACCGACTTCCCGCTGACTAGTGACTCCTGACTCCTGACTTCTGACTCCTGCCCGCTGAACCCCATCGGCAACGGCGTTTGCTTCGGCTCGGTGGCCGGCCAGTCGGGGATGGGTTTGCCCGGCAGCGAGGGGAAAAAGTCAGGCGGTGCGGCAGGCGGCGCGTCCGCACGGGCCACGGCGGTGGATGGCGTGGTCTCGATGGCAGGCGCGCTGTGTGGGTGGGGCCTGCGCTGCGCTTCGCCGGTGTGGAAGCGCAGCAGAGTGTCGCGGATGGCTTGGGTGACGAACGCGCGGATGGCGCGCTCGTGGTGGAACTTCACCTCGCGCTTGGCGGGATGGATGTTCACGTCCACCTGAGCGGGGTCAAGTTCGAGAAAGAGGCACGCGACGGGGTAACGGCCCTTCATCAACGCCGTGTGGTAACCCTCCATGAGCGCGAAGTTCAGCGCGCGGTTCTCGATGGGCCGGCGGTTGACGAAGAGATGCTGGTCCTCCCGCGAGCCGCGCGAGACGCCAGGCGCGCCGATGAAACCCCAGAGGCGGAGTTGAGAGTCGGGAGTTGAGAGTTGAGAGGCGGGTTCGGGTTCGGCGGGGTCGCGGAGTTGTTCGTAAGTTCCGCTCGTGTCCACGGTGAGGAGTTTCAGGTCGGCGCCTTGCAGCGCGCGGAGGCGCTCGCGGAGGGCGGCGAGCTGGCCGGCGGGGTCCGTGGCGGGCGGCGCGGCGGGAAGTTGAAAGATGGTGCGGCTGTCGGTGGTAAAAGTGAAGGCGACGTGCGGGTGCGCGAGCGCGGCGAGCGTGAGGTAGTGGTGGATGTGTGCGCGCTCAGTCTCCTCGGTGCGGAGGAACTTCCGGCGCGCGGGCAGGTTGAAGAAGAGCTGGCGCACCTCGACGCTCGTGCCGCCGGGCGCGCCAGCGGAGCGGACTTCCAGAATCTTGCCGCCGTGGACGATGACTTGCGTGGCCTCAAGGGCGGCAGTCGAGTCGCCCGCCGGACTGCTGGCAGCCGGGACGGTTGCCCCACTGTCGCGCTCCCGTGTGGTGAGCGTGAAGCGGCTGACGCTGGCGATGCTGGGCAGCGCCTCGCCGCGAAAGCCCATCGTGGTGATGCGGAACAAGTCCTCGGCGTTGCGCACCTTGCTGGTCGCGTGGCGTTCGAGGCAGAGCAGAGCGTCATCGCGGCTCATGCCCAGGCCGTCGTCCGTCACGCGGATGAGGCCGCGCCCTCCGGCGAGGATGTCCACGGTGAGGTGCGCGGCCTGCGCATCGAGGGCGTTCTCGACAAGCTCCTTCACGACGCTGGCCGGGCGCTCAATCACCTCGCCGGCGGCGATCTGATTGGCGACTTGCTCGGGCAGGAGGCGGATGCGGTTCATCGGCGGGAGACGGGAAAGTAATTAGTAATTAGTGCGAAGTCTGGACAAGGGGCGGAGGCACGGCGAGCGGAACTAATTACTAAGCACTAATTACTTACCCCCAACGTGGCCGCCTATCGGACCAGCGGCAGCGTGAAGATAAACGTCGCGCCCTTGCCCGGCTCGCTGCGGGCGGAAATGGTTCCGCCGTGGTCCTCGATGATTTTCTTGCAGATGGAGAGGCCAAGGCCCGTGCCGTTCTGCTTGCCGTGCGTGGCGAAGGGCTCGAAGAGGCGCTTGGCCATCTCCGGCGCGATGCCGGGGCCCGTGTCCTCCACCTCCGTGACCAGCTCGCCGGCGCGGGCGCAGGCGCGGAGGGTGATGACGCCGCCGGGCTTCATCTCGTCCACGGCGTTGTTGACGAGGTTGTAGAAGAGGCGGGAGAGGCGCTGCGGCTCTACCTGCACCACGACCGCCGGCAGCGGTGTCTCGACGCGCAACTGAATTTCCCGCTCGGCGATTTCCGCGCCGATTTCCTCGCCCAGCGCGCCGACATACTCGGCGTAGTTGACCGAGGCGAGAACGAGCTGGGAGCTGGTGCTGCGGGTGAAGTCCAGCAGCTCGTTGAGCATGTTGGTCATGCGCGCGACCTGCCGGGAGATGCGCACCTGCGCGTGGCCGCGCATCTCCGGCGTGGCGACGTCCATGCCGGCCATCTCGGCCGCGAGGCCGATGACGTTGAGCGGGTTCTTGAAGTCGTGCACGATGGTGCGCGCGAAGCGGCCCACCATCGCGAGGCGCTCGGCCTGGAGGATTTCATCAATGTATTTCTGGTTCAGCGAGCGGACTCGGTGGCTGAACTCGCGGATGAGGTTCAAGGCCAGCTTGGGCCGGTGCTCCAGCAGGGCGAGCAGCTCCTCGCGCCCGATGCAGAACGCCCGCGTCTCCATCTCGGCGGTGGCGGTGGCGGAGCGCGGCGCCTCGTCCAGCAGGGCCATCTCGCCGAAGAACTCGCCAGCCATGATGGTCGCCAGCGGGCGCGCCTCGTTGCCGACGACAGCGGAGATGATGACGCGGCCCGTCTCCACGAGATAGAAGCCGTCGCCGGGATCGCCCGCGCGGAAGATGGTCTGGCCGGCCTTGAACAGGCGCATCTTGGCGGTGTGCTCCAACGCCTGCAGCTCCTCGTTGAGGAGTCCGGCAAAACGCCTGTCTTCGGCTGGGGTCATGCGGCAGCAAATGTAGCCGGGAGAATAGGTCCGTAAAGCCCGGAGATTTCCGCAGGCCGCGCAAGGGCGCTTTCCCGGAGTGGAGCAAAAAGTCCCGTTGCACGAACTGCCGCGATTGCTAATGTCATCCCGCAAGCCAGCCAACACATTTCCGTATCAATGCGTCTGTCTATGAAAACGAAATCGCAGCCCGCGCGACCAGCATCACCCGTTGGGTTCACCTTGATTGAACTGCTCGTCGTGATCGCAATCATCGCCATCCTGGCAGGAATGCTTCTGCCAGCGCTGGCCAAGGGCAAATCAAAGGCCACCGGGGTTTCCTGCATGAACAATCAAAAGCAACTGGCCATTGCGTTCCTTATCTACGCCGGTGACCACGATGACCGCATGGTCCCCAACGCGGCAGGGGGAGGCTACTGGCCGGGCGCGCTCAATCCCGCCGGTGCTGTCGTGACGCTGCCATTCGCGGCGAACACCTCCGCAGCCGCCTTTGACAATGTGCAGCGCGGGTTCGCCGCAGGCCTGCTTTACAAGTATGCGGGCAGTCTGAACACCTACCATTGCCCGGGAGACAAGCGCACGGGTTTGCCGACGGGAGCGGGCTGGGGCTGGGACAGTTACTCGAAGCAGAACGGCATGAACGGGGGCGCGTGGCAGGGGACTTCCCAGCCGCCCTACTTGCGACAGGTGGAGGTGCTGGGTCCGTCAGACGCGCTCGTGTTCCTCGAAGAGTCCGATCCGCGTGGCTACAACAACGGCACTTGGGTCATTGATGTGCAGCCAGCGGTGCGGTGGGTGGATCCGTTTTCAGTTTATCATGGGGATTCCAGCAGCCTGGGCTTTGCGGATGGCCACGCGGAAATACATCGCTGGACCGATGCGCTCATTCTCGACGCCGCCCGCAAGTCGGGGCGCGGAATTCAGTCCTTCTTCCCAGCCGGAGCCAGCACCACCAACCCCGACTATGTCTGGGTGCATTACCGCTACCGGCACCGCAACTACGCCCCCCTCTGAACGGCGCTGCTTCACGCCGGCTCCCGATCCTGGCTCCAGGCCGGCGCGGCGAACATTGTTGATGCAAGCCTGCGGGCACCGCGTCAGTTTTCCCGCCATGCCAAACCTGATCATCCGACCCGACTGGCACCTCCCCGAAAGCCGCGTCACGCAGGTGAGCGCCTATCGCAACCGCCGGAAGTTTCTCCGCGAACTCGGACTCGCCGGCGGCGGCTTGCTGGCCGCCTCCGGCCCGCTGGAGCGTGACGCCCTCGCCGCCGATGCGAAGAAATTTTACCCGGCCAAGCGCAACATCGCCTTCAGCCCCGACCTGCCGCTGTCCAAGGAAAAAATCTTCACCACCTACAACAACTTTTACGAGTTCAGCACGGACAAGGAAGCGGTGGTGGACCGCGTGGACAAGTTCGTCATCGCACCGTGGCCCGTGAAAATCCACGGCCTCTGCGAGAAGCCGCTGACGCTCGACGCGCAGGAACTCGCGGCGGAGTTCGGCCTCGAAGAGCGCGTGTATCGCTTCCGCTGCGTCGAGGCGTGGAGCGCGGTGGTGCCGTGGACGGGCTTCGAGCTGCGCAAACTGCTGGCGAAAGTGCAGCCCAAGGCCGAGGCGAAGTTCGTGAAGTTCGTCACCGCCAATCGCCCCGACCAGATGCCCGGCATCAACCGCCTGCGCGGCTACCCGTGGCCTTACACCGAGGGGCTGCGCATCGAGGAGGCGCTGCACCCGCTGACAATGCTCGTCACGGGGGTCTACGGAAAGCCGCTGCCCAAGCAGAACGGCGCGCCCATCCGCCTCGTGGTGCCGTGGAAATACGGCTACAAGAGCGGCAAGTCGCTCGTCGAGATTGAGCTGACAGACAAGCAGCCCAAGACGCTTTGGGAAACGCTCTCGCCGGAGGAATATCCCTTCGAGTCGAACGTGGACCCCGCCGTCCCGCACGCGCGCTGGTCGCAGGCGACCGAGCGCGTGGTGGACACCGGCGACCGCATCCGCACGCTGCCGCTGAACGGCTACGCGGCGCAGGTGGGCGGGCTTTACAAGAAGTGAGCGTGACTTGGTAGGGCGAGACCCCGTCGAGCCCTCGATACCGCGCAGCGGTGCGAGTTTCTCCCCCGTGCGGAGCCGCCGAGATGCTCGCTCTGCTCGCCTCGCTGTGCTCGGAATGGGGCTCGACGGAGTCTCGCCCTACCGAGTCAGTTCTCCCGAATTTTCCCTTCCTTGATGAGCTTCCGCAGCTTCGGGACGATGACCGCGCTGCAATACCCGTTCCGATTCCAGTTCAGGTTGAAGTAATTCTGGTGCTCGGCCTCCGCCGCGTAAAAGTTCTTCAGCGCAGAAATCTCCGTCACGATGGGGTCTTTCCAGCCGGGCTGCGCCTTCTTCTTCGCCTCCGTCGCCGCCACCTTCTGCGCGTCGTTCGCGTAGAAGATGCACGAGCGATACTGCGGCCCGCTGTCCGCGCCCTGCCGGTTCAGAGTGGTCGGGTCGTGCGCGGCAAAGAACACTTCCAGCAGCGTCGCAAGCGTGGCCTGCTTCGGATCGAACTCGATTTGGATGACCTCTGCGTGCCCCGTGGTCTTGGTGCAAATCTGCTCGTAGGTCGGGTTCGCCACATGGCCGCCGGAGTAGCCGGACACAACCTTCTTCACGCCGTTGACGCGTTGCATGACCGCCTCCGTGCACCAGAAGCAGCCCCCGCCCACGACGAGCTTCTCCGTGGCGGCCTTTGCGTCAGCGCCGGGTTTGGCGGCATCCTTTGGTGCGTCTTTGGCTTTGGGCGAGTCGGCGGCGTTCATGGTGGTGGCGAGCGCCGGCAGCGCGGCGACGAGAGGGAGGAAGTTTCTGCGGTTCATGTTTGAGGCGCGGCCCACTTGTGCCGCGCGGTATGTTGGACGTGTCAGCGGCGGAGACCATACACGGGGAGGGCAGTGAGGAAAGTGATTAGTAATTAGTGAGAAGTGGCCGGCCTTGCTGGGGCCGCTGAATTAGCGGCGGGTTCGCTTCGGCACCAATCACTGACCACTCCTCATTGCCCCCTCGACGCCACGCCCAGTTGCCGCTAAATCCTTCGCATGACATTCGCCCGTCTGACTGCTCTCGCCGCGCTCGCCGGCTTCGCCGCCACCGCCACCGCTGCTGATCCCACGCCCAAGCCCACGCTCGTCCCACCAAGTCTTTTCCACCTGTCCGACCCCGACTTGGAAATTTCCGTCTGGGCCAGCTCGCCCATGTTGAAGAACCCGACGAACATGGACACCGACCAGTTCGGGCGCATCTGGGTGGCCGAGGGCGTGAACTACCGCGGCCAGCAGAAGCGCCAGCCCGAGGGCGACCGCATCGTGGTGTTGCAGGACACCGACGGCGACGGCAGGGCCGACAAATCGTGGACCTTCGTGCAGGAGCCGTTCCTCCTCGCGCCGATGGGCATCGCGGTCGTGGACAACAAGGTCATCGTCTCGATGACTCCCGACCTCATCATCTACACCGATGTGAACCGCGACGCGAAGTTCGACCCCGCCGTGGACAAGCGCGAGGTCATCCTCTCCGGCTTCAATGGCCGCATCCACGATCACTCGCTGCACAGCGTCACCATCGGGCCGGACGGGCAACTGTATTTCAACGCGGGCAACTGCGGCGCGAAGTTCACGGACAAGTCCGGCAAGACCTTCCGCATCGGCAGCGCCTACGACCCCTACTACGGGCGCACGAACCCCGGCGACCTCGGCTGGAACCCGCGCGAGATCGCCGGCTCGAAGTCCGACGACGGCCATGTGTGGATCGGCGGCTTCGCGGGGCGCATGAACCTCGACGGCTCCGGCGTGCGCATCCTCGGCCACAACTTCCGCAACAGCTACGAGCAGGCCATCACCTCCTTCGGCGACATGTTTCAAAACGACAACGACGACCCGCCCGCGTGCCGTGTCTCGTTCGTGATGGAGGGCGGCAACGCCGGCTTCTGCTCCGCCGATGGCCAGCGCTCGTGGCAGGCCGACCGCCGTCCCGGCCAGAGCGTCGCGACCGCCGAGTGGCGGCAGGAAGACCCCGGCACCATGCCGCCCGGCGATGTCTATGGCGGCGGCTCTCCCACGGGCATCGCGTTCGTCGAGGACAGCGCGCTGGGCAAGAAATATCGCGGCCTGCTCCTGAGCTGCGAGCCGGGCCGCAACACCGTCTTCGGCTACTTCCCGAAGCCGGACGGCGCGGGCTTCAAGCTGGAGCGCTTCGATTTCCTCACAAGCAACAAGGAGGGCAAGTTCGTCGGCAGCGACTTCGTGGGCGGCAACAGCGCCACGCTCGAGCTGCACACGCTCTTCCGCCCCAGCGACGTGATGGTCGGCGCGGACGGCGCGATTTACGTGGCGGACTGGTTCGACGCGCGCGTGGGCGGCCACGGCACGATGGACGACACGCTCGGCGGCACCATCTACCGCATCGCGCCCAAGGGCTTCAAACCGAAGGTGCCGCAGGCGGACCTCGCCACGCTCGACGGCGCGGTGGCCGCGTTGAAAAGCCCGGCGGTGAACGTGCGCGGGGCGGCGCAGGCGGCGGTGAGGAGCCACGGCGAAAAAGCGGTGAAGGCTGTCTCCAGGCTGCTCAAGGACGAATACACCTCGGTTCAAGCGCGTGCCGTCTGGCTGCTCTCGCAACTTGGCGCGGGCGGCGTGAAGGAAGTTGAGCCGCTGCTCAAGAGCAAGGATGACCAGCTCCGACTCGTCGCCTTCCGCGCGCTGCGGCGCAACGCCGAAGGTGGCAGCCGACGTGAGGGGACTCTGATTTCCCTCGGCAAGACCGCCGCTGCGGACAAGTCAGCCGCCATCCGTCGCGAGGCCGCGTTGTCGCTCCGGGATGTTCCGTTCGCGCAGTGCAAAGACACTTTGCTCGCGCTGGCTCGCGGCTTCGATGGGCAGGATCGCACCATGCTCGAAGCCATCGGCACCGGCGCGAAGGGGAAGGAAGCGGAGTTCTACGACTTGCTCGTGAAGGAGAAGCCGCCCGGCTTCCTGAACATCGTCGAAGGCAAGTCGCCGGTCTGGACCACGAAGTTCGCCTGGCTCGCGTGGCGCTTGCACCCGGCGCAGGCCATTCCCGACTTCAAGACACGCGCGCTCGCCGCGTCGCTGCCCGATGCCGAGCGCAAGCGCGCGCTGACCGCCATCGCCTTCAACGACACGAAGGCCGCCGCCGATGCGATGCTCGACATCGCCGCCAAGACCGACAAGGCTGTGAAGGTCGAAGCGATTTGGTGGCTGCTCAACCGGAAGGACAACCAGTGGAAGGCACACGGTCTCGCCGCCGCCTTGAAGGCGCGGGGGATTTACGACCCGGACAAAATCGAGCTGGCCTCCATCGTCGTCCCCGAGCCGCCGAAGGTTTCGCAGCCCTTCTCCCTCCCCGACATAGCGAAGCTCAAGGGCGACACCACGCGCGGCGCGCTGATTGCGACCGCCTGTTACACCTGCCACCGCGTCGGCAACGAGGGCGTCGAGTTCGCGCCGAACCTCACCGGCTGGGCCAGCCGCCAGCCGCTCGAAGTCCTGCTGCTCTCCATCATCAACCCCAGCGCCGACATCGCGCACGGCTACAACGGCCACGAGCTGACTTTGAAGGACGGCACCGTCATCCACGGCCTCATCTTCGCGGACGCCGACCCGGTCATCATCATGTCCACCGGCGGCATCACGCAGACCGTCCCGAAGGAGCGCATCGTGTCGAAGAAGCCGCTCCCCCGCTCGCTGATGTTGAGCGCGGAGCAGATGGGCCTCGGGCCGCAGGAGCTGGCGGACATCGCGGCATTTTTGAGGACGAGGTAGTGCGGGACGAGCCGTCCTACTTTTTTAGGTGCCGGTCCGCGAAGCGGAGATATTGCTCCCAGTCGTAGGCCGTCACGTCGTGCTTGCCGGTGCGGACGTGGTAGCCGATGAACTCCCCCACCGGCTGGTCCACTGACGGCCAGTCCGTCACGCCCGTGCCCTTCTTCCCGAACAGCGCATACACCGGCTCGGCGAGCTTGCCCGCGAGGAACTCGCCTTTCGGGTCCGCCCACTTGTCCTCCTCCGCGCTCGCGATGTAGAGCGGGCGCGGCGCGGCGAGCGCGGCCAGCTCGTGCATGTCCACCGGCAGCTTCTCGGCGTGGTCGGTGTATTGCTTGTAGTTGCCGCAGAACCAGTGCGGGAAATTCTTGTTCAACACCGCGATGGTCTCGCCGAAGTCGCGCCGCGAGATGGACGCGCCGCCCTCGCCGGAGTTGTTCGAGATGACCATGGCGAACCGCTCGTCGCTCGCGCCCGCCCACAGGGAAGTCTTTCCCAGCCGCGAGTGCCCGATGACCGCGACCCGCTTCGCATCAACCGCCTTGTCCTTCTCCAGATAGTCCAGCCCGCGGCTCAAGCCCCACGCCCACGCGCCAATCGCGCCCCATGCGTCCGGCGCAAACTGCGTGCTCGCGCCGTCTTTCGACATCGCGGCGCGCAGGCCAGTTTTCCAGCCCTCCGCGTGGTCCGGCTCCACGTCGCCGTAGTAGTAGGTCGCCAGCGCGTAGCCCCGCGCGATGATCATCTCCACCTGCCAGCGGCTGGCCTCGGAGCCGCGCGAAGCCTCGGTGGCGCGGTTGTCCACGACGCTCTTCTTGTCCTGGCTGTTGCGCATCCAGCGCGGGTTCAGCGTGATGCCGGGGTCCGCGTGGACGGCGTGATTGCCGTTGAAGTTGCAGCCAAGGAACACGGGCACCGGCCCCTTCGCGCCATTGGGCACGAAGAGCTGCAGGTCCAGGCGCGGCCCGTCCTTTTTGCCGGTGAGATAGATTGCGATCTCCTTTCGCGTGGCCTTGCCGCCGAGCGCCTGCGGGTCTGTCTTCGTGACTTCAAAGACCAGGTTCGCCGGCTTCGCGGGGCTGCGGCCATAGACGTGCGTCTGGAACAGGCCGAAGACCTCCGCGCGCCGCTTCGTCTGCCACGCCTTCGCATCCGTGACCTTCGAGCCATCCGCGCAGATCAGCGGGTCGGGCAACGGGAGGCTGCCGGCCCTGCTCTCGTCGTAGTTGGCGGGCTTGGTCGGCTGGGCAGGCGCGGTGAGGCTTGCGGCCAGCAGCAGGCCGCAGGCGAATGACTTGGTGAGTTGCATGGCGCGCACCGTAGCAGCCCGATCCGCGGCGACAAGCCCCCGCGAAGCAGACACGGGCGCATCTCAGTTTCTTGAAACACTGTGGGGTGCTCGCTGTTTTCGGTGGAATGGAAGCTGAGCTGGCCCGGTTCCCGGCCCCAGCGGGGCCAGTGAAGGTAGCCGGTGGGAAGACTCGACCGCAGGAAGAGTCGCCCCCACCGGTCAGCCAGCAAACCTGACCGCGCCCCAGCGGGGCGCATTAACACCCCTTTGAGAGGGCGATGATTCATGTGCCCCGCCGGGGCGCCCGGCACTTGGGGCCAACACCGGTGGGAGCGCTCCGTGGGCGGAGCTTCCCACCGGCTACCTTCATGCGCGCCTCCGGCGCGTTCCAACAAACTGATTTACGCCCATGAGCCACTTCTGCACATCTGCACCCTTGCCGCAATTACCCTGTAACCTCAGCCTCAGCCTTCCTCATGCAGAGTTGACATGACCAACGCATCGCAACTCCCCACCTGCCCGCAGTGCCAGACACCCCTGCCTGCCGACGCGCCGCAAGGCCTCTGCCCCGCGTGCCTCCTCGCCGCCGTCGTCGAACCCACCGAGGCCGGTCCCGCACAGTTTCCGAAAGCTCCGCCGCCCACGCGCGAGCAAGTCGCCGCCGCCTTCCCCCAGTTGGAAATCCTCGAACTCATCGGTGCGGGCGGCATGGGCCACGTCTTCAAGGCCCGCCAGCCCAAGCTCGATCGTCTCGTCGCCCTCAAGCTCCTGCCGCGGCACCTCGGCGCGGACGCCGCCTTCGCCGCGCGCTTCGAGCGCGAAGGCCGCCTGCTCGCCCGCCTCAGCCACCCGAACATCGTCACCGTCCACGACTTCGGCTTCGCCTCCCTCCCTATTTCCCATTCCCCAGACGCCATTCCCTCCTCGGGTTTTTACTATCTCCTCATGGAGTTCGTGGATGGCGTGAACCTCCGCCAGGCCATGCGCGCCGGACGCTTCACTCCCGTGCAAGCGCTCGAAGTCGTCCCGAAGATTTGCGAAGCCCTCCAGTTCGCGCACGAGCAGGGCATCCTCCACCGCGACATCAAGCCGGAGAACATCCTCCTCGACACGCGGGGCCGCGTGAAGCTCGTGGACTTCGGCATCGCCAAACTCATCGGCACCGACCCGGTAAACCGAGACTCCGTCGAGCCTCCTCCCACGGTAGGGCGAGACTCCGTCGAGCCGTCGAACGAGCTTGGCGCAGCGATCATCTCCGGCGACGCCACGCCCAGCCAAGAATCTCGCTTCGCTCGCGCCTCCTCCGTCGGCAAATGGGGTTCGACGGAGCCTCACCCTACCAGCCACGCCACTCCGCCCGAGACGCCAGACCCCATCCCCCATCCCCGCCCCGGCCCCGCACTCACCTCCGCCACCGCCGCGCTCGGCACACCCAGCTACATGGCCCCCGAGCAGCGCGACCGCCCCGCCGAAGTGGACCATCGCGCGGACATCTACAGCCTCGGCGTCGTCTTCTACGAGATGCTCACCGGCGAGCTGCCCGTCGGCAAATTCGCCCCGCCCTCTGCCAAATCCGCCAGCGACCCGCGCGTGGACCAGGTCGTCCTCCGCGCGCTGGAACAGCAGCGCGAGCGCCGCCAGCAAAGCGCCGGTGAAAGCAGGACGCAGGTGGAGAACATCGCCGCCACGCCCGGTAGCAACCGACGTGAGGAGGCTCAAACTATCAGCCAAGCGTCGTCCAATTCACCCGTCGTCCCCGCACTTGCCACCGCGCTTCGCTGGTCACTCATCGCGGTCATTGCCATCCTGTTTGTCATCGGTTGCTACGCCGCGTGGAAAACGATGAGTGTAATTGCGCAAGGCGAGATTGGTTTCAATCTCGGCGTGCTGCTACTACCCGCAGCCATCGGACTGCATCGCCGCCGCTCGGGCTGGCGGATTGTTGCGTTGGCGTTCCTTTGGTTTTCCGCCATTGGTGCCATCATTGCCACAGCCTCCCAACTCACCCACCCGTATGAACCCGTCATCCGGATCGGCGACGTGCCGTTAAGCGCGGGCGCGACTTGGTGGCACAGCG
>JACRKB010000193.1 GCA_016235545.1 Verrucomicrobiota bacterium
ATATTTGCATGTGCGACCATAGACGTGGAGTTCACTTCGGAGTTTGCACCAGCGTCTGCAGCTCGCGGTGGTTCGTCTTGCCGGTGCCGAGCTTTGGGATTTCCTTCACGACGACTAGCTCGCGGGGGACGCAGAGGTTGCTCAGGCCCTTGGCTTTGATGGCTTCGCGTATCTCGGCTGCCGTGAGGCGAGGCTCGTTCGTGCAGCAGATGAGGGCTTCGCCTTTGTCCGCATCGGGACGGGTGACGACGGCGGTCGCGCAACGGAGTCCGTAGTGGGGGAAGGCCCCGGCGAGGGCGTCTTCGACGGCGGTGAGGCTGACCATCTCGCCGCTAATCTTCGCGAAACGCTTCATGCGGCCACGGATGTTCACGAAGCCTTCGGCGTCCACGCTGACGATGTCGCCGGTGTCATACCAGCCACCGAGGGCTTGGAACTTGGCGTTGGCATCGGGGTTGAGATAGCCCTTCATGATGTTCGGCCCACGGACGAAGAGGCGGCCGCAGGTCAGAGGGACAGGTGTGCAGGTGGGAGAGTGAGGAAGTGGGAGAGTGGGAGAGGGTGCGTCGGCAGGTTGTGGAGCGCGGACGCCTACGTCCGCAGCAGGTTCGGTTGGAGGAGCAGTGGCTGCGGACGTGGGCGTCCGCGCTCCAAGTGGCTGGTGCTCCGTCTCACTTTCCCGCTTTCCCGCCTGCTCACCTGCCCCACCAATCCCATCGACCGGTTCCAGCCGCCACTCTACTCCCGGCATGAAGCGGCCTACGGAACCGTAGCTTGGTTCGAGCGGCGTGTTGACGCTGAGGCAGGGGGCGCACTCCGTCGCGCCGTAACCTTCCAGGACACGCACGCCGAAGCGGTGCGACCATGTTTGAGCAGTGGCTTCCTGTAGTTTCTCCGCCGCCGCGAAGAGATAGCGCATGGAGCGAAAGTCGTAGGTGTGGGCCTTCCTCCCGTAGCCGTTGAGGAAGGTGTTGGTGCTCAAGAGCACGGTGCAATCGCGGTCATAGAGCACGCTGGGAATGACGCGGTAGTGCAGCGGCGAGGGATAAATGAAGCAGAACATCCCGCGCACCATCGGCACGAGGAGGCCAACGGTGAGGCCAAAGCTGTGGAAGAGCGGCAGGCAGTTGAAGAGGCGGTCCTGGTCCGTCAGGTCCGTGACGGCCATCATCTGGCGGATGTTGGCGAGGATGTTCCGATGTGTCAGCTCGACGCCCTTGGGCACGCCTTCGGAGCCGCTGGTGAAGAGGATGACGGCGGTGTCGGAGGGTTGAGAGTTGAGAGTTGAGAGTTGAGAGGGGAGGTAGCTGCGGACGAATGCCGTGGACTTGTCGAGGCCGCTGATGCGTTTGCGGAGGTCTTCCAAGTAGAGGAGCTGCACGCCGGCCTGCTCGAAGGGCGCGGCGTCGAGCTTGGCGCGGGCGAGGAAGGTGCGGGAGGTGACGATGTGTTTGAGACCGGCTAGCTGGACGCACGCGAGCATCGTGGCCGAGCCGGTGGAGTAGTTCAGGACGGCGGGGACCTTGGCTTGTTGCCACAAGGCGAGGAGGACGAGGGGCGTGGCGTTGACGTTGGGAAGGAGGACGCCGATGTGGGCTGGGCCGGAGGGTGTTGCTCGGGTGGCATTCGCAATCTCTGCTCCCATCAGGCGCGCGCCGATGAAGAGCTTGCGATAGGTAAGCTGCGTCAACGTGGCGTCTTCGAGGACGACCTTGCCCGGCACGTCCGCCGCTGTCTCAGCGATGGCGGCGGGCACTGTCGCCGGGCCGAACTCCACCTCGGTGCGGAACTGCTGGCCGACCATGGCGTCGCGCAGCCAGCGGGTGAAAAGGGTGCGGCTCTGGGACGTGCTCAGATGCTCGGAGTGCGGGGCGGTGAGCACTTCGCTGAAGTGCGCGGTGACGGTGGGGAAGCAGCGCTTCCATCCCGGATTGGGCGAGAATGGCAATCTGTTCGCGCCGCGCAGGTAGGCGGTGATGACCTTCGCGTGGGTCTTGTGGATGAGGAAGCCCGTGCCATCAAAGAGCTTCATCAGCGTGCCGGTGCGCGAGATGCGGCCCTCGGCGAAGAGGACGAGCTTGCCGCCTTTCGAGAGAAACTCTGCCATGTGCTTGACGGCGTAGGGGGAGGCGTTGTCGATGGGGAACGTGCGGGAGTTGACCATGACGAACTTGTGCAGCCATGACTTCTTGGCCGTGGTGCTGGAGGTGACGAACTTCCAGTCGGAGCCCAGGCACACGCCGACAAAGAGCCAGTCGAACCACGAGGTGTGGTTGGGGATGAGGAGCACGGGGCCGGGGGTGCGGAGGACGTCCTCGTTGAAGGCGCGGAAGCGGAAGAGGAGCCGGACAAGGAGGCGGAGGAGGTTGGTCATGGCGGGAGGGAGGACTTAGATTAGGAGCAGAATCATGATTGAGACGCGATGAGGGAAGGCTGTTTGCGACTGAAACGAGTCTTCAATGCGGAGCCAACGGTGAAGGCAACGGATGCGATTCCAATCCAAGCCAGGAGTCGGTCGAACGGGATTCGACCCCAGCCCACGACAGGCCGAACCAAGCCAACGCCTCCGCCGATGATTTCACCCTGGCCTGGAAACGGCGCGCTGGCATACACGCGCCCACTGCGGCTCACCAATTGAGAAATCCCAGAGGAACAAACTCGGAACACCGGCACGCCATACTCCGCCGCCCTCACCGGCGCGATGCGGCTGTGCAGCGCATGCTGGTGCGCGCCCCAATCCATCATGTCCATCACGGGGACGATGAGGGCCTGCGCACCCTGCCGCACCAGCTCGTCCGTCACGCGCGTGAAGCTGGAGTCGTAGCAAATGCAGATGCCGAGCTTGCCCCATGGAGAGTTCCAAACCTTCTGCTCGGGTGCGGGCAAGCCGTCCTTGAAGAACTGAATGGGCACGGCCTTCGCCTGTTTGAAGACAATCTCCCCGTCCGGGCCGACGACGAACGCGGTGTTGTAGTAGCGACCTTCGCCCAAGTCCTCCTTGCCGCCGACTAGCAAATGCTTGCCGTTCTTCCGGCACCAGTCGCGCACCCGCTTCGGCACCGCGCCATCGAAGGTGTATTCGCTTAGGACGAAGAGGTCGGTCTGTGGATGGGCTAGCAGCACGCGGTCGAGTGTGGACGGCACTTCCAGCATGGCCGGGAATTCCAACTGGACGCCGGCGACCTGGACCCGGCCCCAAGAACGGTTACTCCCGATGACAGGGACAAACAGCCAAATGGCGGTAAAGAACAGCAGCGGCCAGAAGACCACAACCCGCCAAAGGAGAGGATGCCGGCCGTGCCAACAATACGAGTGAAAGCAGGCGAGCAGCATGAAGGAAACCCCAACGCCATAGACGCCACCGCAAGTGTGCACGAGTGACGGCCACTCCGCAAACGCGTAGCCCATGTTCAGCCAAGTGAAGCGGAGGAAGTAGAGTTCGCCGCGGAAGTATTCGAGGCCAATCCAGAGCAGCGGGAGCAGCAGCAACGCCCAGCCGCCAAACTGTTGCCGAGCTAGTCGGCCAACCCACACAAACAGCCCAATCCAAAACGCCAGCACGCACCACAGCGGGACTGCGGTGATGCCAAAGATGGTCCAGAGGAAACCCATCTGGGGCACGAACACGCCCAAGCCCACCAGCGCACCGCCGAGGAAAGCCTGTCGCGCGGTAGAGGCCCGAGTGAGTTCCACCAGCGCCCACGCGTAGCCCAGCATCAGCGGCGCGAGCAGGCTGGAGTAGTAGGCGAGGTGAAAGCATGCCAAGGCCACACCGGCACACACGATGACTCCGCGCCAGCCAAGCGCCGCTGCCACGGGAGCGCGGACGCC
>JACRKB010000194.1 GCA_016235545.1 Verrucomicrobiota bacterium
GGTTCTCGACACACCATCTAAACCGAACCCATGCAGTGGACTGGGGAGCGCGTGGCGTCTCGCCCGCGGTTTTCGGCGTCCCGCCGAAAACTTCCCCGCGCCAGTCAGACGCACCGTCTGGTGGGCGGTGGGTTCGCCTCAAACCCGTCGGCGGGACGCCGACGGGGGCGACCGGGACGGTCGCGCTCCCCGTTTCAACTGCATGGATTCGGCTAAACCGGAACGATGCCGTTGAACTCGGACTGGCCTTAACGCAGAGGCGCAGAGAACGCGGAGGAACGCAGAGGTTGGCGAAGAAGTCAGCGCTCACCTTTTGGTGTCCCTCCAAAGTTTCTCCCCGCGCCACTTGGCGTCCTCTGCGCCTCTGCGTTAAGGCCGGATGCTCCTATCCGACAGCATCGTTCCGGCTAAAGTCTTTCCCGTCTCGGCTGTCCGGGTGCCGGGCGCGACGCCCGGCCCGACCCGCCAGAGGCGGGTGCCACCCCGCATGAGCTTCCTCAACGCCATCCTCGTCGGGCTGAAGGAAGTGTGGGCGCACAAGTTCCGCTCGCTCCTGACCATCCTCGGCATCGTCCTCGGCGTGTCGAGCCTCGTGGCGATGTCCGCGCTCGTGAAGGGCATGGAGAACGGCATGAAGGAATCCCTCATCGCGCTTGGCGGTCTCGACAAGGTGCTCCTGCGCGAGCAGAACGTGCCCGCCTGGCAGCAGCACCTCGCCGATCAGGCGCCGGGCCGCACTATGAAGGACGTCCACGCCCTGCGCCGCAGCGCGCCGCTCATCCGGCTCGTCTCGCCGGAGATGGAACTGGAGCGCGCGGTCATGACCCGTGGCGAAAAGCGCGTGCGCCCGATGGAACTCGTCGGCGTCACCCCGGCGGTGATTGAGATGAACCTCCACACCATCGGGCACGGGCGCTTCTTCAACGCGCTCGACGACGAGAACGCCCACAGCGTCTGCGTCATCGGCACCGGCATTCGTGATGAACTGTTTGGTTCACCGGAGCAGCTTGGGCGCGAGGTCGTCCCCGTCGGCGAGCGCGTGCTCATCAACGGCCAGACCTTCACCATCGTCGGGATGTTCGAGCACTACGAGAGCGAGGCGGACAAGAAAAAGCGCGATCTGATGCGCGATCTGCCCGAGGAAAAAAAGAAGGGCGTCGCGCGCGGACGCCCCGGCTACAGCGGCGGGCGCAGCAGCAACTGGGCCTTCCAGCGCAAGAACTACACCGCCTACATCCCGCTCAACACCATGTGGATCAAGTTCCGCGCCTCCTCCGGCGCGGGCAACATCCCCGACCCGACGCTCTCGGACATTGACCTGAAGATCGCCGACATGGCGCACATGGAGGACGCCCTCCAGCAGGCCCGCAACGTCCTGCTCGTCACCCACAACGGCATCGAGGACTTCACCTTCGCCACGCAGGAGAGCAGCGTGGCGAACATTGACGACACCATCCGCAACGCCCGCTTCTCCGGCGGCATCATCGCCGCCATCAGCCTGCTGGTCGGCGGCATCGGCATCATGAACATCATGCTCGCCAGCATCACCGAGCGCGTGCGGGAGATTGGCATCCGCAAGGCCATCGGCGCGACCACGCTCTCCATCTTCAGCCAGATACTCGTGGAGAGCGTCGTCATCGCCCTGCTCGGCGGGCTGGCGGGGATGGCGGCGTCGTTTGGCGTGGTGGAAGTCCTCGGCTACGTCTCGCCCACGGACAACGCGCCGGTCATCACCGTGGAGGCGATGCTCTTTGCGTTCGGATGCAGCGCGGGCGTGGGCGTGCTGGCGGGGCTGCTGCCCGCCGTCAAGGCCGCGCGCCTAAGCCCCATCCAGGCGCTGCGCTATGAATGAGCTTTCGCCCGCTGCCGGCAAAATTTCGGCGTGATGCCACGCCAAAAGTTTTGACGGCGGCTTGCGCTTGAATAAAATCATCCCCAGATGAACCCGTTGTGTCAGCAAGCCAGTCTGAACCGCACAGCTTCAGGAGACAACTATTGGGGCTGTCACTGGCGTGCATGAAGGGAAACCGGTGCAATCTCCAGCCATAACTTCCGTCCCCCGGCCGCCCCGGCCCGCCCCCGTATTGCCTGCGGCCCGCGCCGCCAAGATTACGGTCAGCGTTCCCGGGCCGTTGCGTCCTTGCTGCGCGGGCGCACCGGAGCTTTCGTTCCCGGCGGCAAGCTTGCGCGCCGTGCTGGAGGAACTGGAGCGGCGCCACCCGGCATTGCACCGGAGCATCTGCGACGAGACCGGGGCGGTGCGCCGGCACATCAATCTTTTCGTCAACACAGAACATATGCGCGACTGCGACGGGCTGAATACACAGCTTGCCGCGGGCGACGTCGTCACCATCATGACCGCAGTTTCAGGAGGTTAAAAATTATGAGCGATAAAATCATCCTTTGCATTGGAACCAAGAAGGGGCTGTTCGTGGCCGAGTCATCGCCGGCCCGGCGCGGGTTCACGCTGCGCGGCCCGTTCGGCCAGGGCGTGGGAGTCTATTCCGCGCTGATTGACACGCGGGGCACGCCGCGACTCTACGCCTCGAGCTGCAATCCGTTCTTCGGCATGAAGGTTCTGCGCTCGACCGATCTCGGGAAAACCTTCAAGGAGACCAAGTCCGCGCCCGCCTTCCCAAAGGACGACGGGCGCGCACTCGCCAATATCTGGTCGCTCGAACCGGGCGCAAACAGAAAGGAGCTGCTGTGCGGCGTCGAGCCGGCCTCGCTCTTCAAGAGCCGCGACGGCGGCGATTCCTGGGAGTTGGTTCCAGGCATCAGCAATCACGAGCACTCACGCAAGTGGCAGCCGGGCAACGGCGGCCTCTGCATGCACACCATCCTGCGCGACGGCAACCGCGTGCATCTCGGCATCTCCACCGGCGGCCATTACCTGAGCGAGGATGGCGGCGAAACTTTCGCGGCGGCCAACAAAGGCGTCGGTGCCGGGTTCACGCCCGATCCCTTCCCCGAGTTCGGCCAGTGCGTCCACAAAATCGCGGGCCACAAGGACGCGCCCGGCCGGCTCTATATGCAGAACCACGGCGGCTGGGCCGAGTGGGACGGCCCCGGCGGGCGGCGACCCGACATCGGCGTCTTACGCAGCGACGACCACGGCCACACCTGGCGCTCCATTGCGAAAGGACTGCCGTCCGACTTCGGCTTCCCCATCGTCGTGCATCCGCACAATCCCGACATCCTCTACGTGGTGCCGCTCGAACCCATGACGCGCACCTGCCCCGGCGGCGTGCCTGCCGTCTGGCGCAGTGAAAACGGCGGCGGCTCGTGGCAGAAACTGGCGAAGGGCTTTCCGAAAAGAGAATCCTTCTTCACCGTCCTGCGCGACGGCATGGACATTGATGAATGCGCCTCGCCGGCCCTCTACTTCGGCACGACCACCGGCCAGCTCTGGATCGGCCGCGACGGCGGCGAGAAATGGGAATGCCTCTTCGACGCGCTCCCGCCGATCCACTGCGTGAAAGTTGCGGTCGTGTGACGGAGTGAGGATTGCCATGACACTCCGGTCTTGAAACGTGCTCGCGTGACCAGACTGGCGATGATGAAGCGTCGTGAACGGTGCGTGTATAACTGAAGCCGTAACGACGCAGTTGAAAAGAGGGCTCTGACTCAAACGCAGAGGCGCAGAGGACGCAGGGGTGTGCGGCGGGAGAACAGGTGAAGGACACAAAAATGAACGCTGATTTGTCTGCCAAACTCTGCGTTCTCCGCGCCTCTGCGCTGACCCCATTTTCCAAATCGTCGCAATTCCGCCATCTGTCCGTCACACGCAAGTGGCACGGTGCGTGCCGATGTTGAGTGAAAGCCATTTGTCCTTGTGCGAAGTGGTGCTGCCGCCCGGCGGCGAGTGGCGCTTTGCGGGAACTGGCTGTGGCTTTGTGCGCGTGCGCGAGGGAGTCGGCTACTGGCTGGCGAAGGATCCGATGCGGGAACTGGGAGCCGGTGATGTGGTGGTCTGCACTGCGGGTGGTGGTTTTTTCGCACCAGCCAGATTGGCACGGCGCGGCTACAGGTGTTCGTGGCGGATCCGGCGAAACTGGACGAGTTGCTGACCCCGGGTGAAATTCAGCACCTGGAGGCCGTTTTCAACCGGATCCAAATACCTCTTCGCATCGCCGCCCGCTCGGAGCCGCTGGCGGAGGATTTCCAGCAACTGGCCTCCCTGCCGCTACTGCTCGATCCGGCACGGCGGCAAGGTGATTGACTCGAACAAGGAGTTGAACGGCCTGTCGTTTGGGGACGCGGGCAACGGGACTTCTACAACAGCGTGTTCACCGACTTCGCCCAGCGCGGCATCAGCATGGACAACCCGTCCTACACAAACTTTGTGGCGGGGTTGTTGGATTACCGCGACAACCTCTGGTAAAACCGGCACCGCGTGGGCGGCACGGAATCATGGACGCACGGCGTGGGTTTGCTAACCTCCACGCATGGCTTTCGACTCCTATCGTGATTTCGTCAACCGGCTCGACCAAGCGGGCGAACTGAAGCGCATCACCCAGCCCGTCGCCACCGAACTGGAGATCACCGAACTCGCCGACCGCGAAATGAAATCGCCCGGCGGCGGCAAGGCGTTGCTCATCGAGCAACCCACGGTGAACGGCGTGGTGTCGCCCTTCCCGGTGGCCATCAATTCACTCGGCTCGCACAAGCGCATGGCGATGAGCCTGGGGGCCAGTTCCGTGGACGAAGCCGCCGCCGAACTCGGCGCGCTGATGAAAGCGAAGCCGCCAACGTCCCTGCGCGAGACACTGAAGTTGCTCGGTCAGGCAATGGATTTGCGCCACGCGAAACCCAAGCTCGTGAAGGACGGCCCGTGCAAGGAAGTCATCCACTTGGTTGAAAGTTCCAAGTTGAAAGTTGAAAGCTGGCCCGCCGCGCCACGCGTCACTGAACCTGCAACTTTCAACCTGCAACCTGCAACTCTTCAACTCGGCAGCGGCTTTCCCACGTTGATCCGATGCTTCAGGCAGTAGGCGCCGTTCTCAACGTAGTGCTCCGCCCA
>JACRKB010000199.1 GCA_016235545.1 Verrucomicrobiota bacterium
CGGCTTTTCCTGATCGAACTCGTCTTGGATGGGGCCGACCACCTCTTCGATGATGTTCTCCAGAGTGACGAGGCCGACGGTGCCGCCGTATTCGTCCACGACGATCGCCAGGTGCAGTTTGCGGTCCAGCAGGAGCTGCAACAGCCCTTCGAGCCGCGCGGTGGGCGGCACGCAGATGAGCTTGCGCGCCACCACGGCGAGGTCCGCGCCGCTGCGGGACTTGAGGCGCATGGCAAACAAGTCCTTGATGTGGACGACGCCCAGCGTGCGGTCCAGGTCGCCGCCCTCGCAAAGCGGGAAGCGCGAGTAACGCGTCTTCTCCGCCACTTCGAGGCACGCGGCGATGCTGGCCTGTGTGTCGAGCACGGTGATTTCCGCGCGGGGCCGCATGACTTCGCGCGCGACGCGGTGGCGGAGGTCCAGTGCGTTGAGGAGGATGTCCCTTCCCAGCTTTGTGCCGCCTGCGTTGCGCTGGTTGGCGTCGAACATGAGTCGGAGTTCCTCCTCGGAGTGTGCGCCGTCGTGCTCGGAGGTGGCGGCGATGCCCACCTGGCGCAGGAGCCAGAGTGCGCTGCGGTTCAGCACCCAGATGAAGGGATAGGCGAGCACGTAGAACCAGCGCAAGGGATACGCGGCCCACAGCGCCATGGGCAGGGGCCGCTTGATGGCGAAGGATTTTGGGGCCTGCTCGCCCGCGACGATGTGCAGGAAGGTGATGACTGAGAAGCCGACGGCGAAGGCGATGGCAGAGCGCACGCGCAGCCATTCATCGCCCGTCCAGCCCAGCCAGCCGAAGATCGGGTGCAGCAGCGCCTCGAAGATGGGTTCGCCGATCCAGCCCAGCGCGAGGCTGGCGAGCGTGATGCCGAGCTGCGCGGCGCTCAGGTAGGCGTCGAGGTTGTGGAGGAGGTGCTGGGCCATGCGCGCGCGGCGGTGGCCCAGGGCGATGAGGGGCTGGAGCTGGGTGTCGCGCACTTTGACGAGCGCGAACTCGGCGGCGACGAAGAAGCCGTTGAGCGCGACGAGGAGCAGGACGGCCAGCACCTTGAGCAGGATGAACAGTATTTCTTCGCCGCTCACAGGCTGACCTCCCCGAAGACGGCTTTCAGAATATCTTCCAGGCTCACGACGCCCAGCTCGCGCCGATCACGCGCCAGCACGATGCCCAGCCGCTGGCCGCTGCGCTGCATGGCGCGCAAGGCGTCCTCCAGCCGCAGTTCCTCGTCGAGGTAGAGGGCCGGTTGCAAGTAGTCCGACGCCAGCTTGCGTTCGTCCACCTCTGCCGCGAAGAGGAGCCGCCGCAGGCTCAACACGCCCGCCACGCGCGCGCGCCCGGTGCGGGTCTCGCACACGGGCATGCGAGTGAACTTGCGCTGGCGGAACAGCTCCATCACGTCCTGCATCGGCGTGGCGGTTTCGACGCTCACAACTTTCTCCCACGGCACGGCGATGGAGCGCACGGTGAGGTTTTGCAGGTCGAGCACGCGGTTGATCATCACGCGCTCCTCGCTGGTCATGCCCTGCGCGGACTCCTGCATGAGGCGGCGCAGCTCGTCGCGATTGGCGAAGAGGTGGCCGGTGAAGACGCGCCCGCCTGTCCAGCGCAGCAGCCCATCGCTCAACGTGGTGGTCACGCTCACCAGCGGGCGCAGGGTGAAATGGATGAGCCGGAAGAGCGGAGCGACCTGCAAGGTGAGGCGGTTGGGGAAGCGGGTGAAAAGCATCTTGGGCAGCAGCTCGCACCATGCGTAGAAGAGCAGCGCCATGACGAGGGCCCAGAGCGCGAAGAGGCCGGGCGAATCATGGAACCGCCGGTGCAGCGCATAAACCACCAGCCCGCCGCCAAGGAAGTTGGCGAGCGTGTTGCCCACGAGGATGGTCCAGAGGAAATTTTCCGGCTGCTCCAGCCAGCCGTGCAGCAGCCGCGCGCGCCGCCCGCCTTTGCGCATGAGGTTGCGGATTCGCAGGCGGTTCAGCGCCAGCACGCCCGCCTCCATGCCCGAGAGCACGAAGGACACAGCCACGCAGAGCAGCAGCACGAGGAGGAAGAACGCCCAGCCCATCACGCGCGTCCTCCTTCCAGTGCGCTCGTCATCGAGCCACTGATGAAACACGGATGAAACACGGATGGGGGCGGGGACTTTTTTTTAGGAGAGCAGGAGGGCAGGAGGGATGAGAAGCTGCACTTGTCCGTGCAAGTGGCCCCGGCCCAGGCCAACGGAGCGGCAAAGCCGCCTTCGGCCCTGTCTTCTTCCGTGTTGAATCCGTGTTTCATCCGTGGCCAAAAGTCATTTCACTCGTTCCACCAGCACCTCGCGCACGCGCCGCTCGTCGGCCACCTGTGCCGTGAGCCGCACGCCGCCGAAGAAGACAGACTCGCCTGTCTGCGGCACAACTTCCTTCAGCGCCACGAGCAGGCCGCCCATCGTGTCCACGCCGGGCAACCCGCCGAGATCAGGATACTCGCGGCGGAAATCCTCCACGCGCATTGTGCCATTCACGCGCCAGCGGCCCACGGCAAGCTGCTCCATGACGAAGCCCGGCGCCTCGCCCTCGCTGCGGAGTTCGCCGACGATGGCCTCGATGATGTCCTCCATCGTGACGAGGCCGGCGGTGGAGCCGAATTCATCCATCACAATCGCCAGCCCGCGCCGCTGCCGTTGCAAGGCGCTGAGGAGTTGCAGCAAGTTCATGCTCTCCGGCACGAACGAGGGAAACTCAATCACGTCCGCGAGGTCGCCGGCGGGGTCCAGAAGCAGCGCGCGGCAGTTCAGGATGCCGACGATGGTGTCCGGCGACTCGTCGTAAAGGGGCAGGCGGTCATGGCCGAACTTGCGCGCCGCCGCGACCATCTCCTCGACCGGCAAATCGTCCGGGATGCTTGCCATGCGCGCGCGCGGGCGCATCACATCCCGGGCCGTGCGTCGGTCGAGCTGGATGATTTGCAGGATGATTTCCTTCTCCGTCGCCGCGAGCGTGCCCTGCTGGAAGGCCAGCTCAATCAACTCCTGATAATCCGCGTCCGTCAACGTGGGCTGCGGCTGGACGGATTTGGGAATCAGGATGTGGAGCAAGGCGTCGTTGGCCCGCTGGGCCACCTGCCGGAGCGGGCGCGTCAGGCGCACGAGCAGGGTCATCGGCCCCGCCAGGCGCAGCGCCCAGAACTCCGGCATCCGCACCGCGAGGGTCTTTGGCACCCCTACGCAGCCCAGCAGGATGGGCAGGAACGCACCCGCGAGCGTGAGGCCCAGGTGCGCGCCCGCCACACTCAGGCTCATCCACAATGCGAGGGCAATCAGCCCTGTGTTTGCGAGCGTGTTGCCCAGCACGATGGTGGCGAGCAAGTCCTGCGGCTCATCCAGCAGCGACGCCACGGAGCCGCCGAGCGCGGGCGAGCGCTCCGCGAGCTGCCGCGCGCGCCACTTGCCCAACGAGAACAGCGCCGTCTCCGCCAGCGCGAAGAAAAAGCTGGCCGCCGCAAAGCCGAGCACACCCAGCCAGGCGAGGAACGGTGCCAGTGACATTGGGGCGATGATGCCGGGAAACAGTGGAGGGATGAAGTGATTTGTGACAAGGCAACGGGAGCCAGATGGCAGAAGCCAGAAGCCAGGAGTCAGAATGGGGAAAGACGCAAGCTCGACACCGTTGCCTCTGCCTTCTGGCTTCCGGCTCCTGCCTTCTGACTCCTGCCCTCCGCCTTCTCTCTGGCTCCTGCTACGGGATGACCATGTCGGCCACGGTGCGGTTGGCCGGAATGAAGGGCAGCACGTGCTCGGTGTAGGGCGTGATGACGTCGAGGACGTAGGGTTCTTTGGAGTCGAGCATCCGTTGCATGGCGGCGCGGAGGTCCTTCTTGAACATCACGCGCTCACACGGGACGCTGAAGCCTTTGGCCATGGCCACGTAGTCGGGGTAGATGGCCTTCACGTTGTCGGGGTCGCCGAGGTAGGTGTGGCCGCGGTTGCCGGCGTAGAAGCGGTCTTCCCATTGCACCACCATGCCGAGGTGCTGGTTGTTCAGGATGATGACTTTGGCGGCGATCTTCTCGATGTGCGCGGTGGCCAGCTCCTGCACGTTCATCAGGAAGGAGCCGTCGCCGTCGATGTCCACAACCTGCTTGTGCGGGCAGGCGACCTTCGCGCCCATCGCCGCAGGGTAGCCGTAGCCCATCGCGCCCAGGCCGGCGCTGGTGAGGAACTGGCGGGGCCAGGTGTATTTGAACCACTGGCCGGCCCACATCTGGTGCTGGCCCACGCCGGTGGTGATGATGGCGTCGCCGCCAGTCAGCTCGTAGAGCAGCTCGATGGCGTATTGCGGCAGGATGACTTCCTTTTCCTTGCCGACGAGGTGGTCCTTCATGTGCTGGGACTTCACGACCTCCTCGTTGGCCGTGTAGCGGAAGGGCGCGCGGGCCTTCCACTCGGCGCACTGGGCGACCCAGGGTGAATACGACTTCGCCAAGGCGCGCTGGCGGATCATGGCGTTGAGCTTGGCGAGGGCGAACTTGATGTCGCTGACGATGGGCAGGTTGGCGGGCTTGTTCTTGTTGATCTCGGAGGGATCGATGTCGATGTGAACAATCGTCCCGCGCTCGCAGAACTTGTCCACCTTGCCCGTCACGCGGTCGTCGAAGCGGACGCCGAACGCGAGCAGCAGGTCCGCGCCGGGGGCCACGGGGATCATGGGGTCGTTGAAGGACGCACGCTTCTTGAACTCGCCGCAGACGGCCCAGTTCGCGGCGGCGGAGCCGTGCATGCCCAGCCAGCGGAGGGAGAGGGCGTGCGTCTCCGGGAACGCGCCGCAGCCCATGATTGTCGTGGTGACGGGAATCTGCGTCAGCTCCGCGAAGGCGCGGAGTTCCTCGGAGGCGTTGCCACTGATGATGCCGCCGCCCGCGTAGATGACGGGGCGCTCGGACTTTTCGAGAAGGCCGATGATCTCGTTGAGTGAGATGTCGCTTGCGCGCGGGTCGGGGTGGTAGCCGCGGAGATTGACCTCCTTCGGGTAAATTGGCTGCGTCTCGGCCTGCTGGATGTTCTTGGGCACGTCCACGACGACGGGGCCGGGCCGGCCGGAGGTGGCGATGTAGAAGGCCTCCTTGATGATGCGCGGAATGTCGGCGATGTCCGTGACGAGATAGGAATGCTTCACGATGGGCAGCGTCATGCCGAAGAAGTCGGTCTCCTGAAACGCACCCTTGCCAATCATCGCCTGCGGCACCTGGCCGGTGATGGCCACGAGCGGGATGGAATCCATGTAGGCATCCGCTATGCCGGAAATGAGATTGGTCGCGCCGGGGCCGGAGGTGGCCATGCAGACGCCCGCGCGGCCAGTGGCGCGGGCGTAACCCTCAGCCATGAAGACGCCGCCCTGCTCGTGGCGGGGGAGGATGGTGCGGATGGTGGAGCGGGTGAGCGCCTGGTGGAACTCCATGCTCGCGCCGCCGGGGTAGGCGAAGATGACTTCCACGCCCTCGCGTTCCAGGCACTTGATGAGGATGTCGCTGCCCTTCATGCGCGGGCCGATCTCGGCCTTCTCGGAGGAGTGCGTTTTGGCTTCAGCGGATTCTGCGGTTGATTTGCTCATGGCTATGCTTTGGGTTTGGCTGGCTGCGCGTGGCGAACAAAAAACCCACGACTGCTGCCAGCCGTGGGTGATTGTCGGAAACTTTCGTCATGCCCGACAAGGCCCGCCGGCGTCGCCGACTACGACGACTACCTCAAGCAGGACTTGTCCGACAGTGCCAAACATCGTCCGGACGCTAGCCAGCACGAAAATGCGGGTCAAGCGTGGATTGCGGGGGTGAACAGCGATGGGCTCATCTCAGTTTCTTGCAGACCGGACGCGAGTCGGTGCTTCGGGCTGAAAGCCCGGCATTCGCAAGCCTGGGGTGAAGCCCCAGGTCAACGAGGCCACGAGGAAGCCCAGCGCTGTAAGCGCGTCACCTTGGCAACCGGGCGGCGGCGTGGCGGGCTTACAGCCCTCGGCACGGCCTGGCGGGGCCACCTGGGGCTGCGTTCACTACGTTCACTCCACCCCAGGCTAGCGAATGACGGGCTTTCAGCCCTGCCGACCCGGGTTGCAAGAAACTGAGATGCGCCCAACAGCGATGGGCGCATCTCAGTTTCTTGCTGGCAGAAGGGTGCAAGCGATCCAGTTGGGCCGCTCCTCCTGCTCGTAATCCTGATCCTAATCCTGCTCCGCAGAGTGAAACGAGAAGGGGGGGCAGGATTGGGTTCAAGATTGCGAGCAGGATTGTAGAGCCACGCGATCGCAATAATCTGAGCTGTCCACGCCCAACTTGGTTCCGGAAATTTCAGCTTGTCCCGGCGGGTCTTGGCGGTAGCTTGCGGGCAGCCCACACCGTTATGCACGCGCGTTTCAAGCCATCAGCTCCTTGTGCCTTCACCCTCATCGAACTGCTTGTCGTCATCGCCATCATCGCGATCCTCGCCGGGCTGCTCCTGCCCTCGCTCGCCAGCGCGAAGGAGAAATCCAAGCGCACCAGCTGCCTGAACAACCTCCGGCAGATCGGCCTCAGCGCGAACCTCTATGCCGGTGACAACACCGACCGCTTCCCCACCGGCGCGCGGAACGACAACAGCTACCACGCCACCTTCATCCACACTGTCACCTACACCAACCTCGTGCTGCGCGGTGGCATGGACACGAACACGGTCACCTGCCCGAACAAGAGGAATTGGATTCAGCTTCAGGCAAACGTCGGCTGGCGCATCGGCTACTATGTGCTGTGGGGCTATCCAACGCAGACGGACACGCGAAGCCGCGATGCGACTTACGCCAGGCCCCTGACAACGCCGTGGGACAGCCCCAAGTTCACCCTCGATACGGGGCGGACCTTCGTGCTGGCGGCGGACATCATCGAGGTGGGCACGGCCAATCCCCTCTCCAGCTCCGCGTCCCACGGGCCAACCGGCCCGGTCACCAGCCCGGTTAATTCCACGCCCGAACCCGAGGCCATCAAGTCTGCTGGTGGCAACGTCGCCTTGCCCGACGGCTCGGCCCAATGGCGGAAGCAGAGCTCGATGGACAGGCGCGATGTCCGGTGGAACGCCGCCGGCCCGCTGAACACCATCTTTGGCTACTGGTAGGAGGCTCTGCCGCGCGCCCGCTCCAGTCAGATGCCACTGAGAATGGCCGCAGCGCGAGGGGAGGCGGAAATCTGGCGCGGAGATTTTTGAGCTATTGCGGCCTGCTCCCAGTGTGCTTACATCCGCCCGTGAGCCAAACTTCAACCGCTGATTCCGCCGCCGGCGCTCACCTGCACACCGTGCTGATCGTGGACGATGATGTCGCCACAGTTGAGCTGCTCGCCGAGATTTTGGAGACGGAAGACTTCGAGGTTTGGAAGGCGTTTTCCGCAGGCCAGGCCCGCGCGCTGCTGGCGCAAAGGCAGCCGGAACTGCTGCTGCTCGACGTGCGGCTGCCCGACGAGGACGGGCGGGAGGTCTGCGCCTCGCTGAAGGCCGATGCGCGGTTCGAGCAGCTTTTCATCATCCTCATCTCAGGCATGGAGGTCGGCGTGCAGAGCCGCGTCTCCGGGTTGAATCTGGGCGCGGACGAATACCTGACCAAACCCATCCAGCCGGTGGAGCTGGTCGCCCGGCTGCGATCATTCCTGCGCATCCGCGAGGCTGGCGAGGCGCTGCGCCGGGCAAACGAGTTTCTCGAGGAGCGCGTGCTGGAGCGCACCGAGGAACTGCGGCTTGCCAACACCTCACTGGAACAGGCCACTGCCGAGCTGCGCACGTTCAGCCGCCGCCTCCTCGAAACGCAGGAGCGCGAGCGCCGCCGGCTGGCTCATGAGCTGCACGATGAGGCGGGGCAGGCGCTGACGGTCTTGAAATTCTCCTTCGACAGCCTTGATGACATGGTCAAGGACGGCGCCTCCGAGACGCTGGCCGACGGCCGCGCCTCCCTCACCCGGCTGACCCAGCTCATCCGCAACCTGTGGCAGGAGCTGCGCCCGGCGATGTTGGATGATTTCGGCCTGGTGCCGGCGATGATCTGGTATTGCGAGCGCTACACGGCGAGCACCCGGGTGCGCGTGAACTTTGAACACGAGGGGATGGACGGACGGCGCTTCGATCCTGACATCGAGACCGCGGCCTACAGGACGATCCAGGAATCCCTCACCAACGCAGCCCGCCATGCGCGCGTGCCCGAAGTGCGCGTGCTGCTCTGGGCAGGCCCCGGCCTGCTGCAAGTCCAAATCTCCGATCAAGGCTCCGGCTTCGACACCAGCAAGGGCCTGAGCCGCAACGGCAGTTGCGGCTTGGTCGGCATGCAGGAGCGCGTGCGCCTGCTCAATGGCACATGGTCGGTCACCTCCCGACCGGGCGGTGGCACGCGTGTCATCGCGGAATTTCCCACCTCGGAACCCGCCGCCGCCCTCTGCGCGCCCGTCCAGGAGTTCAGCACGCTGGACACACGGCTCTTGCGCCCCACTGATTTTGCCAAACCCGCCCAAGCATGACCCGCCACACGTTTTTGATAGTTGATGACCATCCGCTCCTGCGCCGCGGCATCCGTAGCTTGCTCCAAAGCCAGCCAGACTTTCACGTGATCGGGGAAGCCGGCGACGGCCTCACCGCGCTGAATCTCGTGGCGCTGCACCGGCCAGACGTCGTCGTGCTGGACATCGTCATGCCCATGCTTGGCGGCCTGGAGCTGCTGCGCGAGATGAACCAGAACCAGAGCCAGCCGCCTCCCCGGACGATCGTCCTCTCCCTTCACGACGATGAGGCGTATGTCCAGCAAGCCATGCGGCTGGGTGCTGCGGGCTATGTGTTGAAGCACTCCGCCTCAGCCGGCCTCATCCCTGCGGTGCGCGAGGTGCTGGCCGGGCGTTTTAGCTGCCCGGTCTCCGGGAAAACTCTTCCTCAGCCCGCCCCTGAAACTTCCCGGCGCATCATGGACCGCAGCGAACTGCTCACCACCGAGGAGCGGATGGTGCTGCAAATGATGGCCGCTGGTGCCACCGAGGAGCAAATCGCCCCCAAGCTCGGGCGGCAACCGCTGGCCATCCCCATCCTCTGCAGGAACATCGCGCTCAAGTTCGGCCTGCGCGAGCCGGCTGATGTGCGCCAGCTTGCCGCTCAATGGGCGCGTGAGCACTAGCCCATCCAGCCCGGCTCCTCCACACGCGTGAAGACCACCAGCATCCTCATCGTGGAAGACCATCCGCTCACGCGCCGGGCCATTGGTGGACTGCTGCGAGCGCAGCCCGATTTCCGCGTGGTGGGCGAGGCGACAAACGGCCTCGAAGCACTTCACATCATCGAGCAGGTCACGCCCGACGTCGTTATCACCGACATCGTCATGCCGATGGTCGGCGGCCTGGACCTGCTCCGTGAGCTGGCCAAGCAGACCCCCCGCCCGCTGCTCATCGTCCTCTCGCTCTTCGACGATCCGCGCTACGTGCAGGAGGCCACCGAGTGCGGCGCCGCCGCCTACGTGCTGAAACAGTCCGCGCCCACCTTCCTCGTCACCGCCATTCGCGACGCGCTGGCCGGCCGGTTCTTCTGCACGCCGGCGATATCCGGGCAGGCGCTGGCGGAGATTGAAAACCGTTTCCGCAAGCAGCCCTGGAACCGGCAGGAATTGCTCACCGACGACGAAAGGCTCGTGCTCCAGCTCCTCGGCTCGGGCTGCGAGCCGGAGGAAATCACACGCCGCCTCGCGCACCAGCCACACGCCCTCCCGGTTGTCTGCGAGAGCATCATCCACAAGCTCGGCCTCCCCAGCCAGGCCGACCTCCGCCGCTACGCGGAGCAGTGGACCGCCAAGCAGAACTGACCCAGCGCAGCGGGAGGGAGCCTGATTGGCAACAAGGGGCGCATTTCAATTTCTAGCAACGCAATGGCTGTTTCCGCTCCTGATCGTAATCCTGATCCTAATCCTGCTCATCCGCCCTTCCCCGCACTGGAGCAGGATTAGGATCAGGATTACGAGCAGGAGGAGCGGCCCAACAGTATCGCTCGCCACATTTCGCCTGCAAGAAACTGGGATGCGCCCGCAACAAGGCCACTCCGTCCTATTCGCTTGCATGCGGATGCGTGCCAGTTGAATGTCGGCCCAACTTCAACCCCAGAATTTCCTTTCGTGCTGCAGCATCGCTGGACTTCTTGCGCACGCAGGAATTGAAGGGAGTGAATCAACAGGGCGCGGCCTGATGCGCCAGCAGGCTCATGCGGGAACTCAGGAGAATACTCACGGGGACGACGCCCGGGCAGGTGCTGCTTGTGGCGCTGGCATACTACGCCGCCGGGCGGCTGGGGCTGCTGCTGGCCGTGCCGCCCGGTTACGCGACGGCGGTTTGGCCCCCCTCCGGCCTGGCGTTGGCTGGGATGTTGCACTTCGGCTATCGCGCGTGGCCCGGGGTCTGGCTGGGTTCCTTTTGCGTGAACTCGACCCTTGCCGGCGCGGCGGCGGACCCGGCAGCGCAGTGGTCCTCCACCGCCATCGCGGCGGTGATCGGTCTGGGCGCGGCAGCGCAGGCGGTAGCAGGGTCCTGGCTGGTGCGGACTTGGGTGGGGTATCCGGCGGCGCTGACGGACGTGGTCATACACCCGGAGCTTATCCGCGTGCGGCGCTGGGTGAGCTACTCAGGGGCGCTTGCTCGGGAAGGCGAGGTGTTTCGCTTCATGGTGCTGGCCGGCCCGGCAAGCTGCCTGATTGGATCGACATGGGGCGTGGGCGTCCTGACGCTCAATGGACTGATGCCGTGGGCCAATGCGCCATTCAACTGGCTGACGTGGTGGGTGGGTGACACAATCGGAGTCCTGATCTTCACGCCGCTGGTGATGATGTTCACCTCGGAGCCGGCTGCACTGTGGCGGCAGCGGAGGAGGACGGTGCTGGTGCCGCTCGTCGTGACCTTCGTGTTGTCGGTGGTGCTCTTCAGCTACTCGCGGCGATGGGAGCAGGAGCGGCAGCAGGCGGCCTTCGCGCAGCGGGCGGCAGCCATAAGTTATTCTCTGGCGGAGCGGATGACCGGTTATCTGGAGGTGCTGTATGCGGTGGAGCGCTTTTACGAGAGCAGCCCCGAGGTCTCGCGGGAGCAGTTCCACACCTTTGTGAAGCGGGCTCTGGCGCGATTCCCCGGCATCCGGGCGCTGGAGTGGATTCCGCGCGTCGCGGCGGCGGACCGGGCGGCGACGGAGGAGGCGGCGCGCGTGGTGTTCCCGCAGTTCCAGTTCACCGAGCAGTCACCGGGCGGCTCGCTGGTGCGGGCCGGCGAGCGGGCGGAATACTTCCCGGTCCTGTTCGTGGAGCCGCTCGAAGGCAATGAGAACCCCGTGGGCTTCGATATCGGCTCAGAGACAATGCGCCGGGAAGCGCTTCACCGGGCGCGAGACACAGGCCGCGTGACGGTGACGGAGCGCATCGGGCTGGTGCTTGGCCCCGGCCGTCCTGCGGGCGTGCTGGTGCTGCTGCCGGTTTATGAACGGGGCTTCACCGCCGGGCAATTGACGACCGTGGCCGTGCGGCGGGAGAAGCTGCGAGGTTATGTGCTGGGCGTGTTCACCTTTTCGGAGATGGTCCGCTCCAGCTTGCTTGGGCTGAGCCGCGATGGACTGGCGCTGGGGCTGTGGGATCTCGATGCCGGAGTGGGAAAGAGGGAGCTTTTCGCCACGCAGCCGCTGGATGTGCCGCAGCATGGGGTCGATGGGCTGAACTGGCTCAATGGCCACTCGTGGACCAGTCGGCACAAAGTGGGAGGGCGCACCTGGCTGCTGGAAATCCGCTCGACACAGGCTTTCCTCGCACACAGCCGGGGCTGGCAATCCTGGGTGGTTCTGGCCGGCAGCCTGCTCTTCACCAGCCTGCTGGGAATTCTGCTGCTCGTTACCACCGGGCGCACTGTCACCATCGAAGCCATTGTGGAGGAAAGGACCAGCGCCTTGAACCGGACCAACGCACTGCTCGCTCAGGAAATCGCCGAGCGAGTCCAGGCGGACCTTCGCCTTCGCCAGATGAACGAAACCCTCGAACAACGCGTGGCAGAGCGCACGCGCGCCTTGAAAGACTCCGAGCAGGCTGCGCTGAACATGATGGCCGACGCCCAGGCCGCCAGCCGCGCGCTCCATGACAGCGAGGAACGATTCCGCCTGGTCGTCGAATCCGCTCCGAACGCGATGATCATGGTGGACGCGCAAGGGCGCATGGCGCTGGTCAACGCACAGACGGAGCAACTCTTTGGCTACGCCCGGCAGGAATTGCTCGGCCAGCTCATCGAGGTGCTTGTCCCAGAGCGCTACCGATCGCAGCACCCGGGTCATCGCACAGCGTTCTTCCATGCGCCTCAATCCCGCGCCATGGGTGCCGGGCGCGACCTGTTCGGGTTGTGCAAGGACGGCAGGGAGGTGCCCGTCGAAATCGGCATCAACCCCATTTCCACTCCGGCGGGCACCTTCGTGCTCGCGTCCATCATCAACATCACTGAACGCAAACGCGCCGAGGAGCAACTTCGCGCCTCGCTCCGGGAAAAGGAAGTTCTCCTCCAGGAAATCCACCATCGCGTGAAGAACAACCTCCAGATCGTCTCCAGCCTGCTGCGGCTTCAGTCGCGGAGCTTGGAGCAGCCGGAATCCGTCGCCGCCTTCGAGGAAAGCTGCGCCCGCGTGCAGTCCATCGCCCTCGTCCACGAGAAGCTATACGATGCAAGCAGCTTCGCGGAGCTGGACTTCGCCGCCTACGTGCAAAGTCTCACGGACAGCCTGCTGCGCTCCTACGGCACGGACCCGGCAGTCATCCGCCTGCGCCTCGACATGGCCAAGGTCCACCTCGACATCAACCAGGCGATCCCCTGCGCGCTGATTCTCAATGAGTTGGTTTCCAACTCACTGAAATACGCCTTCCCAGACGGACGACACGGCGAGATATGGCTCCGCCTATGTTGCGACCCGGACGGCACCACGCACATGGTGGTCGGCGACAACGGCGTCGGCCTGCCGGAGCGCGTGAACCCGGACAAGACAGGATCCCTCGGCCTGCAACTGGTCAACACACTCGTGCGCCAGTTGCGCGGCACCCTCGAAGTCCGCCGTGACAACGGCATTGAATATGCGATTGCTTTCATGGCTGCGAAGAACGTCGGCAACCCAATCACATCATGAACAGTGCAAGCCGCGCCCGGATTTTAATCGTGGAGGACGAGGGCATCATCGCCCAAGACCTCCAGGTCACTCTGGGAAAGCTTGGTTACCAAGTGCCTGGCATCGCCTCCACCGGTGAGGGAGCCATTGAGATGGCCACCGACCTTCAGCCCAATCTTGTGCTCATGGACATCGTCCTCTGGGGTGGCATGGACGGTGTGGAGGCGGCGGCGCACATCCGCGAACGGCTGCACATCCCCGTCATCTTCCTCACCGCCCACTCGGACACCGCGACGCTCCAGCGCGCCAAAGTCACCGGGCCGCACGGCTACCTCGTCAAGCCGCTGGTCGAGCGTGAACTGCGCATCGGCATTGAGATGGCGCTTCACAAGCACGCGATGGAATGCCGGCTGGCGGAGCAGCAGCGATGGTATTCCACCACGCTCACGTGCATTGGCGAGGCGGTCATCGCGACAGATCATGATGGTGGCGTGCGTTTCATGAACTCTCTTGCAGAAAGCATCACCGGTCTGTCACAGACCCAAGCCCTGGGTCGCCCTCTCGATCACGTCATGATTCTCGACACCGAAGTCTCACCCGGCGGCAGCCGCGGCCCCTACGCCGAGGCTATTCGCAAGGGGTTGGTCATCGAGTGGTCCGGCAACACTGCGCTACGTCCCAGGCTCGGGCCAAGCACGCCTATTGACTACACTGCCACGCGCATTCGCGAGGCCGACGGCACTGTCGCCGGTGTCGTGGTTGTCTTCCGCGACGTCACGCCACGGCGGCAGATGGAGGAGGACCGTGAGCGCCTCATCCGTGAGCTGCAGGAGTCACTCGCGAACGTCAAGACCCTTACCGGCCTGATCCCCATCTGCGCCCAGTGCAAAAAAATCCGTGAGGACCGTGATTATTGGGTCCAAGTGGAGGCATACATGGTCGCGCATGCCGACGCGAAGTTCACTCATACTCTCTGCCCATCGTGCCTCCGGTCGCTTTACCCAGAGTTCGCCGAGGAGATACTTGCCGATGAGAAGCGCGAAGCGGGAGGAGATGGCCCCGAGCCATGGCCCTCTCGCAAACCCTAGTCAGTTTGGCAATTCGCTTGGAGGGGAGGCGTTCCAGTTCCCTTCGAGGATTTGTTATCCCGAACTCCGAAGCAGGGGAGCACGCCCGCCCCGGGCGTTGCTGGCCGCGCCTTTGCGGCGAGCCTTTGACGTGCTGCACTGGAACCAACGCCAGGAACATCTCTGTGCGCCCGTGTTTTCCGTGGGCGTGCGGAAAGCAGCGCCAGGGGCGGGCGCATTCCCCTTTTCAACCTCGTAGCTCGGGTTTTATCAAACCGGCGTCACCGTCTGGTCGGCGTCCTTCAGCTCCCCTTCCCAGCGCGCCATGACGGCGGAGGCGAGGCAGTTGCCGACGAGGTTGACCGTGGTGCGCGCCATGTCCATCAGCTCGTCCACGCCCAGGATGATGGCCACGCCTTCCAGCGGCAGGCCGAAGCTGGCGAGCGTGCCGGAGAGGATGACCAGCGACGCGCGCGGCACGGCGGCGATGCCCTTGGTGGTGAGCATGAGCGTGAGCATCATCATGAGCTGCTGGCCGAGGGACATTTCCACGCCCGCCGCCTGCGCGACGAAGACGGACGCGATGGCGAGGTAGAGGGTGCTGCCGTCGAGGTTGAAGGAGTAGCCCGTGGGCAGGACGAATGAGACGATGCGCTTGGGCACGCCGAACTCGGTCATGCGCTTGAGGGCGTCGGGCAGCGCGGCGTCGGAGGAGGTGGTGGAGAAGGCGATGAGCGCCGGCTCCTTCACGGCGCGGAGGAACTTGCGCAGGGGGATGCGCGCCCAGAGCGCGACGGGCACCAGCACCACGAGGCAGAACACGACGAGCGCGCCGTAGAGAGTGAGCACGAGCATGCCGAGGTTCTTCAACACACCCAGGCCGCTGTGGCCGACGGTCACGGCCATCGCCGCGCCGATGCCGAAGGGCGCGCAGAGCATGACGAGGCCGGTGAACTTGAACATGACTTCGCTCAGGCCCTCGAAGAAGTTGAGCATTGTCTCCTTGGGCTTGCCCTTCACCTGCGTCAGCGCGACGGCGAAGAGGATGGTGAAGACGACGACTTGCAGCACGTCGTTGTTGGCCGCGCTCTCGAAGAAGCTACGCGGGGCGATGTGCTCGATCATCTCCTGCGTGGTCTGCGTCTTGGCGGCGAGCTCCTTGCCCGTGGCGGCCGAGGGTGGCAGCACGACGCCGACGCCGGGCTTGGTGAGGTTCACCGCCGCCAGCCCGATGAAGAGCGCGAGCGTGGTGACGATTTCGAAGTAGATGAAGGACTTGAACGCGAGGCGGCCGACGGCTTTCAGGTCATCGCTGTGCCCCGCAATGCCGATGATGAGCGTGCCGACGAGGATGGGGACGATGATGCACTTGATGAGGTTGAGGAAGAGTTTGGAGGCGACCTTGAGGTTGCGCGCGACCATCGGGTAGTCCGACTCCGGGAAGGCCCAGCCGATGACGATGCCCAGAAGCATGGCGAAGATGATCCATCGGGTGAGGCTGATACGGCGCAGGGCGGTCCACATGGGCAGGAGGCTAGGCACGTCTGGCGGCGGTGTCGAGCGGGGCGGGTTTTTGCTCGTCGGCTTGTGGGAGGTTGGGCAGGTTCGAGGCATGGCAGACGATGTTTTGACGCGGCTCAAGCGGCTCCTCACCGGGGTGCAGCGCGCTTGGAACGGGCAGGCTGACGCGGGTGCGGACGTGGACAGGCTGTCCGCCCTGGAGTCGTTCGTCCGGTTCTGGGGGCTGACGGTGAAGAGTTTTGCCCGCAACCGTGTGCCGGTGCGGGCGGCGGCGCTGGCGTATTCGAGCCTGCTGGCGCTGGTGCCGATGCTGGCGCTGGTGCTGAGCGTCGGGCTGGGGTTCTTGCAGAGTGACACGGGCCAGAAGCACATCGAGGATTTCATCCACCGCATTGTCGAGGTGGTGGTGCCCAAGGCACAGGACACCGAGGACGCTCAGCAGGAGACGGTGAAGAATCTGACGGACTTCGTGACCAAGCAGCAGACAAGCGCCGTCTCCGCGAGCGCGTTTCTCGTGCTGGTGTTCATCGCCATCATGATGCTCTCGCGCATCGAGGACACGTTCAACGACATCTGGGGTGTGGAGCGTGGGCGGGGCTGGTTCGCGCGGGTGTCGCAGTATTGGCTGGCGCTGTCACTGGGGCCGGTGTTGCTGCTGCTGGTCATCGGCCTGACTTCCAGCAGGGAGCTGCAAAGCGTGAACGA
>JACRKB010000196.1 GCA_016235545.1 Verrucomicrobiota bacterium
GAAGGGATTCTGCTGCCTGCCGACGGTGGGCCGACCGTGCGGGGGCGCCGGTCGGGCCACGAGGCGCATGGTGTCGAGATGGGTCGCGCGAAGGCCGCGAAGGAGGCGAAGGCAGGCCTGGAAACCACAGTTGTTTCACCTCACGCGACAGGGGCCGCAGGCGCGCCGAGTTCACATCGTTTTACTTCGCCCTCTTCGCGGCCTTCGCGCGACATCTGAAGTGAGGAGCGGACCGGCGGCGCGATTGCCAAACTTGCGCTACACCTTCGACTGCCGCGCGCCGGCCAGAACGCCCCACCCGCCGCCCAGCGACAGGAACGTGCCGAGCATCAGCAGCGCGACATCCACGCCGGGCAGTGCGCCCTGCGTCCGCCACAGGACGACTGCGGGCATGATGAAGCCCAGCCCGACCAGCACCGCCACCACACCACCGATGATTTGGAGGTTTCGTTTCATGAGTTTGCCTTTCGTTAATAACTAGGTGAGCTGACTAAAAGGTCCACCCGCGGGACCGGAGGAAATCCAAGGAGCGGCCGAGTATCGCGAGGGCAAACAGCAAGAGGCCAACTGAGACAAAGAAGCCGGCCATCTGTCGAACGGGACGCCAGTAGGAATCAAGTGAGCGACGGAAGTTCGCCAGACCAAGTGCACACAGCCAGATCACGGACAGGACAATTGCACCAAATAAAGCGGCCGCCAGCAGCTCGGGGAGGAAGGTTGTCGGAACAAACATAATCAACACTTGACTCAACAGGAGCATGAGTGGGGAAAATTCCGGCTGATTCACTCCCAAATAATTTATCAAAGGAAATAACAACAACGGCACGGCGACGAACAACACGATGGTGCCGACGAGGGCGCGCGTGCTGTTCGCGGCGGCGGTCGAGGCGTAGAGCGCGGCGCAGAAGATGACGGCGTTGGCGATGAGGAAATGCTGCTCACCATTGAGAAGCCCAAGCTCCATGCTCTTGCCCTCCAGCAATACACTCGATATTTGACCCAGCAAACCCGGAAGCAGGAGGCCCAGCGCCACGTTCACGGCGAGGGCGACGAGGACTTTGATGAACCATTGCCGGCGGGCGGAGACGGGCAGCGTCAGGTGCCATTCGTGAACGCCGAGGCTGCGCTCCTCCGCCGTGGAGACGATGCCTGCGATAACGGGGATGCTCAAGCCCAGCAGCACAGCGGGCAGCAGCAGGAAATCCTTGGACACTGACGGGCAGGCGAGCACGACGGCGAGCAGCAGCAGCCAGACGCCGACGAGAATCCCGGCCACGACGAACGCCGGCAGGTGGAGCCGCAGTTCCTTCCGCACGAGCTGCCCCAGCGCGCCGCCGTGATTGAGCGTCAGCCGCTCCGTGAACCCCGCGAAGGGCCGCATGAGCGCCGCCGGCAGGGAGAGTTCTTGCCCGTGACCGTGGATGTCTTCGAGCCGCTGGAAGCGCCGACAGCCAAGCAGCAATAGCGCGCCCGCGTAGATGCCGTAGGTGGTGAGAAAGACCATGGTGTTGGCAATCCAGTGCCGCGCCAAAGCGAACTCATCCGGCAGAAGCCAAAGGCAGAACAGGAACACGACCCAAGGACACAGAAACGTCAGCGCGATTCCGCCAATGGTGCCACGCGCCAGCAATGTCAGCATCGGCGCGGTGCAGAAGCCGAGAAACAGCGGCAGGAGCAAGCAGACAATCGCGGCGAACTGGTCGTCATCTGAACGGAAGCGAAACGGGCTAAGATGCCACTTCAAGGCTCCGAGGAGAATCAACCACAGGACGAGGCTCAATAACGCCGCACCCAGGACAAACATTCTCTCCCACCAGAGGCGTCGCCGCGAGACGGGCTGGGACAGCAGCAAACCCATTGTGCGGTGCTGGAACTCCTGGCCGATGATGACCGAGCCTAGCAAGGCACAGCCGAAGACGTAGGCCGCGATGGAGATAGCCACTCCCTCTCGTAAGCCGAGGAGCGCGGGTAATCCGGTCAACCCGACCATCGCCGCCCAGAACGGCAGCAGCGCGCGGGCTTCCTTCCACAGTCGCAGGCGGGTGTTCGCATTCATGGGCGGTGAGGGTTAAGGGCGTCTTGGACTGCGCCGGCAGAGCGCAGCGGCGACGGCGCTTTGGCATCCTGCGGAGCAGCCCGTCGCGTGAGGGGGGCACTCATGTCCCCCAACCGCAGCGGCTCCCGCAGCAGCGCATAGCGGACAAGAGTGTCCGCTCCACTCCCGTCCCACGGGAAGTGAAAGCGGCGTCGCGCTCCGCTTGCCGCCGCAGTCCAAGACGTCATCGTTTTCATTGCAGCGTGACCATGAAGATTTCCTCCAGCGTGAGCGCTTCGGTCACAAGCTCGTCGGGCTTCAGCGCGCGGAGTTGTTCCAGAATCACGGCGGACGCGCCGTTGGCGATGAATTCCACTTCGCGTCCAGTCACGCGCACGCGGAGGACGCCGGGGAGCTTGAGCTCCGGCGGGGTTTCCCCAAAGCGGGCCCGGATGCGTTGGTAACGCGCGCGGGCCTCGTCGGCCTCCAGCGTCAGCACGGCGCGGCCCGCGTCCATGATGGTGAACTCATCTATCAACCCCTCGAACTCGCTGATGAGGTGCGTGGAGACGAAGACGGTCCGGCGCGAGGGGTCCGCCTCCTGATACGCGCCGATGACGGTCTGGATGAACTCGCGGCGCACGATGGGGTCGAGGCCGCTGGTCGGCTCGTCGAGCACGAGCAGCTCCGGCTCCGCGCTGATGGCGGCGACGAGCGCGAGCTGCGTGCGCTGGCCCTTGGAGAGCGCGCCGGTCTTCTTCGAGTCATCGAGTCGGAACTGGCCGAGCAGGTCCGCCTCGGCCTTGCGGTTCCAATGCACTCGGAAGGAGGCGAGGTAGTCGAGCGTCTCGCGCACGGTCATCCACGGGTAGAACGCGACCTGGTCGGGCACGTAGGCGATGCGGGATTTCACGGCCACCTCGTCGCGCTCGGGGTCGAGGCCGATGACGCGCACGGAGCCGGCGTCGGGGCGCAGGAGGTTGAGGAGGCACTTGATGGTGGTGGTCTTGCCCGCGCCGTTGCGGCCGAAAAGGCCGTAGCAGCGGCCCGGGCGCACGGTGAGGTCGAGGCCGTTGACGGCGTCGTGCTTGCCGTAGCGGCGGACGAGGCCGTTGATGGCGATGGCGGGTTCGGGGTTGCTCATGAGGTTCCTTTCACTCGGGCTTTTCGTTGGCTTCCTTGCGGACGGCGAAGGCTTCGAGGCGCTGGCGGAAAAGCTTGAGCAGCTCGGCGTCGTCCACTTGATAGTGGTGAGCCTGCACGATGGTGGCGTCCATCAACTCGCCGAGCGCCTTGTTCCGCGCGTCCTTCTTGAGCGGCGTCGCGCCGTCCTTCACGAAGCAGCCCTTGCCGGCGGCGGTCTCGATGACTCCTTCGCTCTCCAGCTCGGTGTAAGCCTTCGCGACCGTGTTGCGGTTCACGCGCAGCTCCTCGGCGAGCGAGCGGATGCCCGGCAGCGGGTCGCCGGGCCGCAGCTTGCCGGAGGCCGACGCCGCCTTCACCTGCTCGACGATTTGCAGGTAGACCGGGAGGCCGGACTTGAAATTGACTTCGAGGAGCATGGGGCGGTGGTGTCTAGTGTCATAGGACACTATGACAGTCGGCCAGGAAGTCAACAGGCATTTTTAGAGGCGTGCCATGATGGATTGCCAGACTCCATCGTTCGCGGCATCCTCTCCGTCATCCAATGACGCAACTCCCTCCAGATGCCGACGCCCCGCCCGTCGTGGCCGACCTCGTCCGGCGCGCGGAGGCGGCGGGCGCGAGCGACATCCACCTCCAGACCGCCGCCGACCACAGCGCGCAGGTGAGCTTCCGGCTCGATGGGCTGCTCGCGCCGGTCGGGACGCTGCCCGCCGGGCTGGCGGAACGCGTCTTTGGCCGCATCAAATATCTCTCCCGCCTCCAGACCTGGCAGGGATCCATGCCGCAGGATGGCCGCATCGAACGCGCGGAGCTCGGTTCACAGAACGATCTGCGCGTCGCCACTTACCCGACCGTGACCGGCGAGAAAATTGTCCTCCGCCTCTTCACGCAGACCACGCCGCCCGCGCTCACGGAACTCGGCCTGCCCGCCGACGTGCTGGCCGAGCTGGAAAATTTCCTCCGCCAGCCTGCCGGCCTGCTGCTGCTCACCGGCCCCGCCGGCAGCGGCAAGACCACGACGATTTACGCCTGTCTGCGCGGTTTGCTCGCACTCGGCGGACGCCACATCATCACCGTCGAGGATCCCGTCGAGCAAATCCTCCCCGGCGTGATGCAGACCGAGGTCAACGAGGCGCGCGGCCTCGGCTACGCCACCGCCGCGCGGCATCTGCTCCGGCAGGACCCGCAAGTCCTCGTGCTCGGCGAAATCCGCGATGACGAGACAGCCACGCTCGCCGTCCGCACCGCGCTCACAGGGCATCAAGTCATCTCCACGCTGCACGCCGGCTCGTGTCGCGGCGTCTTCGAGCGGCTGTTCGTGATGGTGCCGGACCGCTCCGCCGTGGCCGCAGCCGTCTCGCTCGTGCTGAACCAGCGCCTCCTGCGCCGCGTCTGCGCCGCGTGCGCCGGTGCCGGTTGCGCGGCGTGCCTCAACACCGGCTACCGTGGCCGCCTGCCCGTGGCCGAGCACGTCCGCTTCACCGAGGCCCTCCGCGCCGCGCTCCGTGAGCACGGGCCGACCGCCATCACCCCCTCGGGCAAACACCTGACCGCCAGCGCGCTTGCACTCGTGGCCGAAAAGCTTACAACAGAAGCCGAACTCCACCGCGCCATCGGCAACTGAGCCAAACTTTTCCGCCACAGATTGAACACGGAACAAACACGGATTGGGAAAGAACCGAACTGCCCGCAGCCGCAACGACCGCGCTCTTCCGCATCCGTGTTTTATCCGTGTTCAATCCGTGGCTAAACGAAATCCCCCATGAAACTTGACGAATTCGCCTTCGTGAACCAGCAGCTCGCGGGGATGCTCAAGAGCGGCCAGCCGCTCGAAGGCGCGCTGCGTCGGCTCTGTGCCAGCCTCGACCGCGGCGACCTCAAGGCCGAGTTGTCCGCCCTCGAGGCCGACCTCGCCAAGGGCACGCCGCTGCGTGACGCCCTGCCGCCGCGCCAGCTCCCGGAATTTTACAAGCGCATGATGCTGATCGGCGCGCAGGCCAACGACCTCCCGGGCGTCCTGCTCCTCCTCGCGGATTACTACCAGCGGCTCGACGCGCTCTGGACGCGGCTGCGCGGCCTGCTCGTGTATCCGCTCATCGTCCTCGTGGTGGCGACCGGCCTCTCGGTCGTGCTTGGCTTTCTGCTCGATGCCGTCAGTGGCGCGATTCTGACTGACCCGTTCGCCACAGAATACTTGTTCGAGACTTCGTCCGCCTCGCGCTCTTGGTATGCGCTCCGGCACGTGCCCACCGTCGTCATGTGCATTCTCACCGTCGCGGCCTTCGCAGTCATCGGGCTGCCGGGCCTGCGGCGGAAACTGCGCTGGCGGCTGCCCGGCTTCCGAGAGGCCGCGCTCGCCCAGCTCGCCGCCGGCTTCGCGATGCTGCTGCGCGGTGGCTGTCCGCTGGGCGAATCCCTCGCGCTGCTCCGCGAGCTGGAGCAAGGCTCGCCGGTCGCGGACGAGTTGAAGACCTGGGGCGAGCGCCTCGCCGCCGGGCAGGGGGAGCTGCGCGAACTCAGCGCCGGCTCGCGCGTCTTCCCGCCGCTCTTCATGGCGCTGGCATCCGAGTCGGGGCCAGACTTGGCGAAGGGTTTTGGCCGCGTGGCCGACACCTTCCAAGCCCGCGCCGCCGCTCGCGCCGAGGCGTTGCTTTACTCCGCGCTGCCGGTGAGCGCGCTGGCGCTGGGCATCGTCATCGCGCTGCAGCTCACGCCAGTGTTTCACATGCTCATCCGCACGATGAACGCGCTGGGCGGCTCAAACTGAGTCATGGACGAGCCTTCAAAGATTTACGTCAACGGCTGGCGCTGGGCCGTCGGCCTGATGCTGGCGTTCCTCGGCGTGGTGCTCGCCACCATCATTGAGAAACCCGTCGTGCTGCTGGTGTTCCTCATAGCGCTGGTCCTCGTCTATTGCAGCTTCCACGGCCTGCATTTCATCCTGAGCCTGCCGTTCCGCCGGCGTGAGCGCGCGCGGATGTTCCTGGAACTCGTCGAGGCCTCCGTCGAGCACGGGCACAGCGTCGAGCAGAGCATCATTCGCCTTTCGCGCAGCAGCGAAGACAGCTTCGGCGTGCGCTTCCACCTGCTGGCAGGGCATCTTGAACAAGGACTGCCGCTGCTGGCCGCGCTGGAGAAAGTTCCCCGGATGCTCCCGCCCACGGTGCTGGCGATGCTGCGGGTCGGCGCGGAGACGGGCGACATCCGCCGCGTGCTGCCGAGCTGCCGCGCGCACCTGCGCGACGCCGTGCCGCGCGTGCAGAAGGCGCAGCACTACCTCGTGGCGCTGGTGATGGTGATTTTGCCCATGCAGCTCCTGCTTTACTGGATGGTCCGCGTGGTCGTGTTCCCGAAGTTCCAGGAGATTTTCAACGACATGCTGGCACCGGGCGAATTTCCGACTTCCTCATGGGCCATCGTCTCCGTGCTCGACACCGCGTGGCCGGCGTTCATGGCGCTCGTCGGCCTGCCCATGCTCGTCGGCCTCGTGCTCTACGTCCTCGGCCCGCGCCCCGCCTACTGGCTGGAATGGCTCGCGCCGAGATTCGGCCCGCCCATCGCCCGCCGGCTCGACTGGCTCGCGACGCTCGCCGACCGGGGAATGCTGGTGCTCCCGTGGCAACGCCGCCGCGTGGAGCGGGACTTCTCGGTGATGCTCGCGCTGCTGCTCGACGCGGGTTTGCCGGAGGAAAAGGCCGTGCTCCTCGCCGGCGAGAGCGTGGCGAACCGCGCCTTCCTCGCGCGCGCGCGCCGCGTGGCGGACGAGCTGCGGCGCGGCATGAAGCTGGCGGACGCGTTGCAGTTCATGGACGACGCGGGCGAGCTGCGCTGGCGCATGGCCAACGCCGCCCGGGCAAGCGGACATTTCCGCGAGTCGCTCGCCGGCTGGCTCGACACGCTGGACGCGAAGGCCTTCGGCCAGGAGCAGGCTGTCGCCCACGTGATCACCAGCGCTTGCGTGCTGGTGAACGGCTGCCTCCTCGGCCTCTTCACCGTGAGCATCTTCCAGTGCTTCGTGCAACTCATTGACGTCGCCTCCGCATGGTAACGCTTTTTCAAACTTCAGCGGCTGGCCGCCGCCGCGAGCGCGGCGTGCTGAACGTGGACATGGTCATCGCGCTGGCCATCTTCATCACCGCCATGCTGCCGCTGGGCTACGGCTGGGTGCAGGAGCAGCGCGTCCTGCGCTCGCACTACTGGCGCGCGGTCGCGATGGAACTCGTGGACGGCGAGATGGAAATCCTCGTGGCCGGCGAATGGCGCGCGTGGCGCGAAGGCACGCACGCTTATCCAATGAAGGCCGCAGCCGCGAAGAACCTTCCGCCCGGCCAGTTCACACTCACCCGCGCCGGGCAAACCCTGCGGCTGGAATGGCAGCCCGAGAAGCGAGGGAGCGGCGGCCAAGTCGTGCGAGAGGCGGTGGCCAGGTGAAGTTCCGAGTTCCGAGTTCCGAGTTCCGAGTCGGGCACTGTCGCCCCACTCTTCACTCCCCTGCCTTCTCCCTCATCGAGTGCCTCAGCTACATCGGCCTCTTCGCCCTCTTCATCGTCCTGGTGATGGGCGTTTTCTACCGCGCGCGCGAAGCCTCGGATGGCCTCCGCCGCAGCGCGGACGACGTCACCCGCGCGCTCCACGCGGGCGAGCGCTGGCGCGAGGATGTGCGCACCGCCACCGCGCCGCCGCTCGTCGTCACGGAGAGCGGCCAGACATGGTTCGCCATTCCACACGGGACGAACACGACGGCCTACACGCACTTCGGGAACACCCTCTGGCGGCAGGAAACCACGAACCAGACATGGCAGCCCGTGCTTGCCCGCGTGAAGTTCTCGCAGATGGACGCCGACGCCCGCGCGCACGTCACCGCGTGGCGCTGGGAGGTGGAGCTTCAGTTGAAGGACCCGCGCAAGCAGACCAGGCCGCTGTTCACCTTCCTCGCCGTGGCACCCAAGGAAACCAAGCCATGAAACTGACGCCCAACCCGGAACTCAAAACCCGGAACTCAAAACGGAAAGACGGCTCCGCCACCGTCCTCGTGCTCGCGCTGCTGGCTCTCATGATGGTGTTCCTCACGGCCAACCAGCTCGTGCTGCACAATCTCAAGCGCGAGGTGCGGCTCGTGGAGCAGAAGCAGTTGAAGAAATTTCAGCCGGCGGCGCCCAGGCCCGCCGCACCGCCCGCCCGGCCTTGAGCGAACATGGCTGAGGCCGCGCCCAACCCGAACCCATCGCCCGCCAGCCTTTCCGGCGAAGACCTCGCGGTGTCCCTGCCGGAGTCGTGGCGCGCGGCGATGGAACAGCGCACCGGCCCTTCGCATCGCATCGCGCTGATTGAGAATTCGCAGCGATGCCTGGCGTATGGCTGGCTGTCGCTGGTGCCGGTGATGGGCTCGTTCTTCATCCTCCCCGCCGTCCGAATGTTCCGGCGCGTGGACCGTGATCGCACGGAGTGGAATCCCGCCGCGCACCTCTGGCTGCGCGGCTTGGTGCTCGCGTGCCTTGGCTACTGGACGAGCCTGCTGTGGTTGGCGTTGCTTGTGGGCTGGCTGGGGGCCGTCGGCGAAGTCTTCAAGTGGGATGACGCTTTTGACCCGCTCACACCTCTTGGCTTTTTGCTGCTCTGCGGTAGCGCGCCGCTCTTGATAGGTCTGGGCTGCGCAGCCGCGCGCTGGCAGAACCGCTTCGGCGCATTCGTCCACCGTCGTCGCCGGGCGCTTTTTTGGCTGATGGCAATGGCCTACGCAGTCATGTTGTCGATCATCTCCTTGTATGAATGGCACTCCGGGGCCATGCGTATTCCGGACGGAACGTCTCCAGCAATTTCCATCTATGGATCGCTGCTCCTCTGGCTGATCTGGCTACTCGGAGGTTTGGTGTGCCTCGTCATGCGCGGCGTGAAGTCTTCTTGGTGGTTTTTTTGGCTCGCGGGCGCTGTGTGGCTCACGCTGTGGGTCGCGGACAACTGAATCTCCGAAATCGGAATCGCAGGGGATGCGAGAAAGGCGGACGGAGCGCTGCGTTCACGCCGCAGCAGGCCGGGGAGGAAAAGTGCATTCGGCAGCCAGTTGACTTGGGCTGTTCCTCGCTGTTTCCAGTGGAATGAAAGTCAGCGGGCGAAGGGGCTTCTCCCGGAGGGAGCCAGGAACTTAGCCGGGGGTAGAGCGTGAGCGTCACCCCCGGTGAACCGGCCCCAAACGGTGCAGCACCCCGGAGGGGTGCCGGAAAAGCCAGCGCAAGCACGAGTTTCCGCGACCCCGCTGGGGTCGGAATCTGATGGCTGCGGTTCCGGGGGTAGCGTCGCTGACGCTCCTCACCCCCGGCTAAGTTCCACCATCCCTCCGGGATGCCCGCCACCGAACCCGCCTTCACCGCCCATCCATTCCACTGGAAACAGCGGAGAACCACTTGGGCATGTTACTGCGGCCTGAAGGCCGCGCTCCTGCCCCACGGCTCGCGTCCGACTTCGGGGTTCGGGTTTGGAGCCTACTTTTTTGCAGGCTGCTGCTTCGCCTTCCAGTAGTCCGGCCAGACGATTTTCTTCCCCTCGCTGCCCGTGAACTTCCACGCGGGCCACATCGGCGACTCGGCGCGAACCTCGCGATACTTCGCCTGCAACTGCGCCTTCAACTCGGCCAGCTTCGCCGGCTCGCTCGCGGCGAGGTCGGTCTTCTCCGCGACGTCCGCGCGCAGGTTGTAGAGGGAAAAGCCGGTCAGCTCCGCCGCCTTGAAGTCGCGCTCCTCCTCGACGGTGAGGTCGTTGCCGCGCGGCACGGGCAGCTTGTCCAGCGCTGCGAGAATCTTCCAATCGCCCGCGCGCAGGGCGACCTTCGGCTCGCCCGCCGCCCTGTTGAAGTGCCAGTAAAGCGGCGTGGTGCGCGCGACCGGCCTCTGTTCCAGCACTGGCAAAAAGCTCGCGCCGTCGAGCTGGCGGTCACGCGGCGGCTGGATGCCGGCGGCGGCACAGATGGTCGGGAGGAAATCCACGCCGCTGACCGGCTCGTCGCTCACGCTGCCGGGTTTCGTGCGGCCAGGCCAGCGGAGGATTCCCGGCACGCGGATGCCGCCTTCCCACAGCGCGCCTTTCTTGTCACGCAACGGACCCGCCGAGCCGTGTGGGTGCATCGGCGTGATGGCCGGGCCGTTGTCGCTGGTGAAAAAGACCAGCGTGTTCCCGCGCAGCCCCTGCTGGTCCAGCGCGGCCATCAACCGGCCAAAAGCGGCGTCCATCTGCGTGATGTTTCCGTGGTGCGCGCTGTAGCTGGGGTCGGCGGATGGATAGAGCGCCGAGTATTTCGGGTCGGAGGCGATCGGCTCATGCGGCTCGTGGAAGCAGACGTAGAGGAAGAAGGGCTTGGCCTTGTCGCGCCCGGAGCCGAGCCAGCGGAGGGCCTCGTCGGCGACCAGATGCCCGGCGTAGCCTTCGAGCTTGCCCACGGGCTGGCCGTTGCGGACGAAGTTCTCCGGGTTGCGATGGTTGGGCAGCGCGTTGTTCTGCGTGGAGAACCAGTGGTCGAAGCCGTGGTCGCCGGGCTGCGGCTGCGAAGGGCCGTTGAAGTCGCCGTTCAAGTGCCACTTGCCCGAGTGGCAGGTCGCGTAGCCCGCGCGCTGGAGCAGGGTCGCGATGGTGATCTCGCTGCGTCGCAAATGCACCGGCGACTCCTCGGGAATCCAGTTGCGCACACCCACGCGCGTAGGTGTGCGGCCCGTCATCAGCGCCGTGCGCGAAGGCGAGCAGTTCGCGTGGCCAGCATAGCAGCTCGTGAAGCGCAGCCCCTCGGCGGCGAACTGGTCGAGGTGCGGCGTGCGCACGTCCTTCGCGCCATAGCAGGCGAGGTCGCCGTAGCCGAGGTCGTCGGCCAGCACGAGGACGACGTTCGGTCGCGCCCGCTCGGCGGCGGGGAGTTCAGCGGCCCACGCAAGCGCCATGAACAGCGCAAAGGTGAGGGAGGGCCGCAGGCGGAATGAGTCTGGACGGGATGACATTGCAGATTTCGACGTTGATGTTTGGCCAATCGCTTGAAGGAGATACGCGGATGAAATGCGGGGCGCGGAGCCGCAAGCGACGCTTGCCGCCCACACGAATTGCGACAGGCACGAGGGTTCCCCCTTTGCTGGTAGCGCGAATCGTCACCTCCACTCCTCGGAATCTCATGACCATCTGGACGGGAAGCATCCGGGTTTCATTTGTTGGCCGAGCGTGCGCGGGAGCCGCGCAACCCTCTGAAAAACACGGAAAATGTGGCTGTCCGACATGGATTCGAACCATGACAAAGGCCTCCAAAGGGCCTTGTGCTACCGTTACACCATCGGACAAACAGCGGTGGGAACCTAGCGAACGGTCGGAGCCGCGCAACGGTTTTTTCCAGATGCCAGCTCGGCGGGGGCGCATCCTGTCCCCTGGCCCGAGTTTGAGCGGGTTTTTTCCATGAACTTCGTGGATGGGCCGCAAAGCCGCTCCAACAGCGGGTGGTCGAGGCAGACAGCAGCGGTGCAAAACCCACGGATGCTCGACAAATGATCCACCAGACCTCACTTTTTTCGTGTGCTGGACTCAAAGCTAACAAATCTCCGAGCCACGCTCCACAGCTTCGGTTCATCTCTGATCGCTTACTCTGGCGGGGTTGATTCGGTCTTCCTGGCCTTCGTGGCAAACGAAGTCTTGCCGGGCCGCTCCGTGGCCGTCATCGCCGATTCACCCAGCCTTCCGCGACGTGAATTGAGCGAGGCCCAGGACATCGCAATCAGATTCAACTTTCCTGTCCGGGTTGTAAAAACCTCGGAGTTTTCCAACCCGGCCTACACGGCCAACGACTCGAATCGATGCTACTTTTGCAAGCACGAGCTGTTTGAAGAGCTCGGCCCCCTGGCGAGAGAGCTTGGGTTGTCGGTCATCGCCTATGGTGAAAACGCCAGTGACATCGGAGATTTCCGTCCAGGCGCGAAAGCTGCCGGGGAATTCCACATCCGCGCGCCTTTGAAGGAGGTCGGCCTGACGAAAACTGAGATCCGCTCATTGTCTGCACGCTTCGGACTGCCCACCGCCGACAAGCCCCAGATGGCCTGCCTCAGTTCACGTGTTCCTCAAGGCGAGGTTGTCACGGAGCAAAAGCTCCGCATGATCGAGGCTGGTGAAAACCTCCTGCGCGACCTCGGCTTTTTTGATGTGCGCGTTCGCCACCACGAGCTGAACGGCACAGGCATTTCCCCGCCTGCAACAACTCCCCCCCATCTTAACAACCTCGCTGTTTCGCCATCGCCTCCGGCGCTCGCACGAATCGAAGTTGGCGTCGCAGAGCTGCCGCGCCTGCTCGACTCAGCCGGTGCCGCGCGCATCGTTGAGGCGCTCAAGCGCATCGGCTACGCGCACGTCACCCTGGACCTGCAAGGATACCGTCGCGGCGGCGCGAACGACCCCGCTCCGAAGCCGCACGCATGAGCCCGTTTTCCTCAGACCTCCTCGCCATTCATTCGGCACCCCGCTAGCCTCCACGCGTGTATCTGGCTCATCTGCGACTCCGGGATTATCGCAACTACCTGCGGCTGGACGCAGATTTCGGCCCCGGGTTTCACCTGCTCCTCGGCGACAACGCCCAGGGGAAAACCAACATCCTTGAAGCCATTTACCTGCTCGCCACGCTGCGTTCCTTTCGTGGCGTGGGCGGCGCGCAGATGGTCCGGCACGCGGCGAAGGGCTACTTCGTCGGCGCCTCCGTCGTCAGCGCCGCAAAGCACGAGATCAAGATGTATTGGTCCGTGGCCGAGCGGAAACTCTCACTCGACGAACAGCCCGTTCGCCGGCTGGCTGATTATCTTGGCACCCTGCGCGCCGTTGTGTTTTGCACCGAGGACTTGCAGCTCGTGAAGGGAACCTCACGCACGCGCCGCCGGTTCCTGGACCTGCTGCTCGCGCAGACACAGCCGGGCTATCTGCCGCTCCTCCAGCGCTACGCGCAGGCCCTTCGCTCGCGCAATTCGCTGCTCAAGCAGCGTGCGCCAGACGCCGCTCTGCTCGACAGCTTTTCCCAGGAGCTTGTCAGCGTCGGCGACCATCTCATCACCGCCCGACGCGACCTGCTGCCGCGCATCTCGCCGCTTGCCCGCCTCGCCTACCGCCGTGTTTCCAACGATGCCGAGGATCTCCGACTCGAATATCAGCCCAGCGTGAAGGCCGACTTCGCCGTGGAACTCGCCCGGGCCCGGGACCGTGAGCGCACCTACCGTTCGACGCTCGTCGGCCCGCATCGCGACGATCTCGCGCTGCTGCTCAACGGCCAGCCCGCCGCCCAGTTTGCCAGCGAGGGCCAGAAGCGCTCGCTCGCCATCGCCCTCAAGATGGCACAGGCCGAATACGTTACTGGCCTGTTGGGCGTGCCGCCGCTGCTGCTCATTGACGACGTGATGGGCGAGCTGGACGCCAAGCGCCGCAGCGGCCTGCTCCCGCTGCTGGAGCGCTCCCAGCACGCACGCGGACAGGTCTTCATGACCTGCACAGAGGAAAACTGGCCTCGCGAACTCGGCCGAGACCTGCACCGCTGGGAGATCAAGTCCGGCGCGATCTCCGCAGTGAAGGCGAGCTGAATTTCGCCACAGAGCTGCGGAGACGTGCGCGTGTTTGGGAACTGCCATGCAGTCGAATTCCGAGGATTCGCTCCAACAGAGAGAGGCAATGATGCGCGGAGATGCCACCGGAGGAGTAGGCGCTTCCCGTCCGGCCGGTGAACGCACTTGCGCCCCAATTATCCCGCCTTGCCGGTCTTGGCCTGAATCTCCTGCTTCGCCATTTCCGCGAGGTCTTCAAACGCGCGGAGGCTGGCCTCGGGAAACTGGCGCGGGCGCGTGTCCACGAAGCACAGCGTGCCGATGCAACTTCCGTCCGGGAGTATCAGCGGATAGCCCGCGTAGAAGCGGATGCGCGGGTCTTCGGTCACCAACGGGTTCTCGGCGAAGCGCGCGTCCAGCAGCGTGTCCGGGATGATCAGCTTTTGCCGGAGCACGACGACGTGCGCGCAGAAGGCGACTTCGCGCGGCGTCTCCTTCGACGAAAGTCCTTGGCAGGACATGAACCACTGGCGGTTCTCGTCCACGAACGAGATGTAGGCGATGGGCACGTCCGCGAGCACCTTCGCGAGGCGCGTGATGCGCTCGAATCGCTCCTGTGGCGCGGTGTCCAGAAGGTTCAGTCCGCGCAAGGTCGCGAGTCGTTGCGCCTCGTCCACGGGCTTCGCGGCGCGCTGCCATCTGCAGGTGGTGCGCATGATCCACGCCTGCATGTGCGTGCGCGCGTAGGTGGGAGAGAACGGCGGCGTGAGCC